>JAFGEF010000074.1 GCA_016931715.1 Sedimentisphaerales bacterium | reverse complement strand
TCGTGTCGCGGGCATCTTGCCCGCGAAACATTACCAGAGCCTGCCCTGAGCGATAAACGAATGGGATGGCAATGCTGCATCTTAAAAGTTCATTTAGTTAGAGACTCTTAAATATTTTTATTTTGCAGGCTGTTTTTTCTTGTTTCTCAGGCGATAAATCAATGCGATGACTTGTGCTACTGCAACATACAAATCTTCCGGTATTTGCTTGCCGGGTTCGACTGATGCGTAGATAGTTCTTGTAAGTTCCGGCTTGCTTATAATCGGCACGCCGTAAGCACGAGCGATTTCCCTGATTTTTTCAGCCATATGGTCAGCGCCTTTCGCAACGAGAATCGGCGCTTCCATAGTTTTGGGATCGTAGCGTATCGCAACGGCGTAATGTGTCGGGTTTACCAGAACAACAGTGGCTTTGGGTACTTCCTGTAATGTGCGTTTGAAAGCCGTCTGGAACTGTATAGTACGAATGTGACGTTTCACTTCAGGAGAGCCTTCGGTGTCTTTATGATCCTGTTTGACTTCCTGTCGTGTCATTTTAAGGTCCTGCGTGTACTTCCATTTCTGGAACAGGCTTTCAGCAAGGCTGAGTATCAGCAGGGCGATTGACACGCGTATCAGCATGCCGAGAATAATCTTTGATGTGATTGAGAGTATCTGGTCTGGGTGCTGCCATCGAAGTGATGCGAATATTTCGAGTTTGTTCTTGATATAAAACCAGGCAATCAGTGACACAAAGGCAAGTTTAAGAATTGACACAACAAGCTTGACAAATGACTGCATATTAAAGAGCTTGCTAAGCCCTTCGACAGGATTGAGCTGATTGAATTTCAATTCAAGTGCATTCGGGGCGAAGTTTAAGCCGCTTATGGCAATGCTGGCAATAATAGAACCGGCTGTAAGAGCGGCCAGAATCGGACTGACTATAATAATTGTATCGAGAATCCTGTCACTAAAAAAATTCAGAAAGCTTTGGGTGTCTGAAAAGACGCTGTTATCACATGTAAAGCCCAGCTCCATTTGTTTCTTGCACCATCTGCACAATGACGGCCCAAGCATTGCTATCATGGCGACTAATGAAATCAGTGTAGCAATTGATGGAAGCTCCTGGCTTTGCGGGACATGCCCCTTGGCTTTGGCTTTCCTCAGCTTTCTCGGGGTAGGCTGTTCTGTTCTTTCTGCTGCCGGCTGCTCTGCCATGAATATTTCCTAATATGCTTCTAAACAGGCAATAATTTGTTCATAAACTCGGCAAATTCCGTCACAAAGGCGCTTATAAACGGTATAAAAACTGCCATCATAAACAAACCCAGCCCGACACGTACAGACTGGCTGATAAAAAGTATGTTCATTTCCGGGACGATACGTGCTAAAATTGCCAGTATGACCATGAGTAACAAAAATGCTGCAAGAATCGGCGCAGCTAATTTCAAACCAGCGACTAACATTGCTGAACCTGCCTGGATAATTCCCCTTGCGAGCAACTCAATAGTTGGTATGCTACCCGCGGGAAAGGCTTCGTAACTTTTTGAAATAATGGAAATGAACAGATGATGACCGTTTGCGCTCAGGAATACAAGAATAAATATCATTTCGAGCATCATACTGAGAGGCCTTGCGCTCTCGCCGGTCAATGGATCAAATATTTCAGACATACTGAAGCCGATTTGGTCTTCCACGATTTCTCCGCCAATCTTGACTGCGGAAAAAATAAATGTCGCAATAAGACCAAGAGCGAGTCCGTAAATCGCTTCGTTGGAAATCAGCAAAATCGCCTCCGGAACGGAGACCTGGGCGGAATTCAAACCAAACGGGAGAAGCATCGAAAAGAAAAGGGTCATTATAACAGTCATTGCGACTTTTATCGTGACAGGGATTGTTGTCCATCCGAATACAGGAAGTATCAGGAAGAATGCTGATAATCTTGTAAGAATCATTACCGGGCAAAGCAGCTTCTCTATCATTAGTTCCATGTTATTCTAATGCCCGATATTTTCTATGTAGCTGAATATTTCAGTCGAAAAACCGAGAATTATCTGAAGCATCCAGTTTGCGCATATGATAGAGACCGCACCAACGGCAAGAAGCTTCGGTACAATCGTTAACGTCATATCGCGCATTGAAGTTACCGCCTGCAGTAAAGTTACGATTAAACCGACTATTAGGCATGTTCCTAAAATCGGCGCCGACATAATCAGGGCCGTTTCGAGAGTATGCCGACCAATATAAGTAATAAAATCACTATCCATAATATTTCTCCATTTTTTTATATTCCGTATTCCACAGCGCAAATCAGTTAAAACTCAGGCTGATACTTTTTGCCAGCAGTCCCCATCCATCAACGAGAATAAATAATATCAGCTTGAACGGCAGTGAAATCATCGACGGAGGAAGCATCATCATGCCTGCGCTAAGCAGTACGCCTGCAATAACCATATCTATCAGCAGAAAAGGGATGAACAGAAGGCAGCCAATCTCAAAGGATGTTCTGAATTCGCTGATGATAAATGCAGGTGTTACTATATGTATATTCAGGTCCATAGCATTTGCCGGCGGCTGTATTTTTGCCATTTTAACAAAAAGAGCAAGGTCTGCTTCCCTGCATTGACGCAGCATAAATTCCTTAATGCAGGATATTGCCGCATTCGATGCTTCCTGAAAATCAATTTCTTCAGCCAGATATGGTTTTACAGAATATGTGTTGATTTTGGAAAATGTCGGCGACATTGTGTACAATGTCAGGAACAATGCCAGGCCGATTATTGCGATAGTAGGGGGTATGGTTTGTGTTGTTAATGCACGCCTGACGAAAGATAATACAATTGCTATTCTCGTGAAAGATGTCATCATTACCAACAAGCTCGGCAGAAGAGCTAACCCGCTGAAAATAATAACGAGCTTGACCGGCGTGGACCAGTCTTTACCTTCTCCTTCAGATGCCATAGATTTGTCTATTATCGTTTTTAAGTCTGAAATAGAGGGCAGCGAATTATTCAGAGTTGTATTGGCGGAGTTACCCGGATTCAATGATAGTGACGGCTGCTGAATTCCGGCGGTATTTAAATTAATCTGCCCGGAACGCCCTGAATTACTTGTGTTTTGTCCAAAGCATAAACCGGCAGAAAGAAATATTGCTGTAACAAAAAATATAGTTTTAGAAAATTTATTCATCATGAAATATATTCAGCTCAATTCGTTTTCCTGGATTGGCGTATCGGATGAAAATTCCGTAAGGTCCGCCAGTTTTTTGATGTTTTCATTTGTGCTTCCTATCAGCAACCGGCGTTTGCCGATTTCGATAAGATGTACTGACTTTCGTGGTCCCAGATGCACAGTTTCAATAACATGGATTTCTCTGCCCTGCAATTTTGCAATTTTAGGGAAATATTTTTTTGTCATGAAAACCGCCGCTGCACCAAAGATAATAACAAGAACGACAGCAAGCATTGTCTTATAAAAAATCTCCGTGCCATTTATCGCTGAAGATCCTGTAAAACCTGTATCATTTGAAAAAAGATTTTTTGTCTGCTTTGCCGGTAGAATTTGCGTCTGATTTGCATCTAAAGGCTGGTTTTGAACCTTAGTCTCGTTTGAATCTGCTCCCGCGGAGCATAAGAATAACACAAAGGCACAAACAGCGGCTAATACTATAAGAAAAAAGTTCTTTTTTAAGATATTTTGTTTCACGTTCAATACAGTTCCGAAATTTCGTTTTAAAAAGCCTAAAAAAACAGCATCTAATCCTGGTTAGAAGTGCAAATTACATACCAGAAATAGAAAAGGTATTATCTGATAGATAAGGAAGTTGTTGTAATTAAATATGTTCAATAAATTGACAATAGTGCTTTCAGTTTTGTGTCAGGGTAGCAATGAATATATGCTTTTTATTGGAAATTTCGCTGTCCTTGGCAGCCCATTCTCCGCCTGAACCTGCTCCCCATGAATAAACTGAGCATTTTGGTCCTGGCCCGAATACGTTTGAATTGTTTTGATTGCCCAGCATTGACGCTAACGATTCTCTTATATATTTAGCAACTATTTCTGCCCTCATTGCAGAAATTATCCATTGCGATTTCTGACTTTTTTCTTCCGGAGCAAGCCCCAGGATATATAGTGTTATCGGCTCTCTGCTTTTGCGGCTGATTAAATCAGCACAGAATTCCGTTAAAAACTGTTTCGCTGAATCGTCAAGGTCAACTTTGCCCTGTTGAAAATTTACCTTACTGGCGACGGAGAAGTTGTTTGTTTTAGCGATAACTTCAGGAGGTACTGTTGTTGATGATTTTTTTATCTTTTCGAAAATCCTGCGAAGCTCCTCTGCTTTTGCATCTATTGTTCTCTGATCAGGTAACTCATCCGGATTGTCAATATTATATTTTACTTTACTGGCTCCGAGGTCTGGCGCACTTTCTCTTCCCATAAGCATTCCGAGCCCCAGGTATCTGATAGATTCTATGAATGCGTCTCTGCCTCTATCGAACAAGCCGGCATCCTGAACATCAGCAAGAGTCAGCAGCATAACAAAAAATGTCAGCAGAAGGGTGACCATATCTGAAAATGTCACGATATATGCCGGAACCTTCGGACCTTCATCATTGCTTGTTTGACGCAGACGTTTCAATTATATACGCTCCTTTGCAGCAATGAAATTTCCATTTCACGTATGTCTTTATTTGATTCGGGATTAATGTTTTTAGTTTCTTTGCTTGTTAAAGTCCCTGAAATCGAGATGCTGAAGCGGTTTTTATCAATTCCGGTCCTTGAAACCAGGTAGTCCATAACCGCCCATGCTCGCTGGAGATGAAGATATTCACTGTCTTTGTCATTGATGGTACTTCTTTCGCTGATTACTATTCTGTTTGGCATTTCGGCCAGGTATAAAGCAATATCATCAAGTACACCGCGTCCATAAAGCGATATAGCTGTTCCGTTGCCGTAAAACATATTCTCGGAAGGAAGCAGCAGAACCATACCATCGTTTAAATCACCGGATTGCTGCTCTTTGAGCAGTCCTTCTTTTTTTTCTTCATTCATGGTTGGTTTCTCACTGCCCTTGTTAGTCTCGCTCTTATATCTTATGGGCGCAAGATACTCCAGTGAGTCTCTCTTACTATAACGTATCGGGGTGATAGAATCGAGGGCTGTAGAATAAATCACCTGTAATTTTTTGAAAACCTTGTTATCGAAAGATGAAAAGCTCAGCAAGAGCACAAAGAATGTAAGCAGCAGGGTCATGCAATCACTGAATGTCACCATCCATTCCGGCGCTCCCTGCGGACTATCTTCTTCCTGTGATTTCCGATGCCCCATTATACCGTAGCCTTAACTTCCTGTCTTCTGCTCTGTGAGACAAAGACCTGCATTTTCTCACGTATAACAGTAGGGCTGTCCCCCTGTGAGATAGCACAGACTCCTTCCACAATCATTTCCTTGGCAGTAGTTTCTGCTTTAGAGTAAATTCCGAGTTTTCCGGCAAGCGGTATAAAAATCAGATTTGCCGCGAATGCTCCGTAAAATGTTGTAAGCAGCGCAACTGCCATACCGGCTCCAATCTGGTCGGGCGATTCCATGTTTTTAAGCATCTGGACAAGACCAATAAGTGTTCCGATCATGCCGAAAGCAGGCGCTGCGGCGCCCATAAATTCCAGGATTTTTTTGCCGGTCGAATGGCGGTCGCGAAGATATTCGATTTCGAGCGTCAGAAGGTCTCTTATTGTTTCTGCGTCCTGCCCGTCAACAAGCATTTGCATTCCTTTGACAAAAAACAAATCATTGAGTTTCGGAATTTCCTGTTCGAGGGCGAGAGCTCCATCACGTCTGTTAATAGTTGCGAAGTTGACCATTTTTTGAATAATATCTGTAGGCGGCGGAATCTTTGTTACAATTGTTTTTTTTATAATCGAAAAAATCCCGAGAAATTGGGGCAGAGAAAAATGTATTAGTGTAGCACATAACATTCCACCTATCGTGAGTGCAAGCGAGGGAATATGTATAAATGCCTGCCACATCCCGCCGGCAACACAGGAACCTATAACAACGAGAAAACCGAGTATAACACCTATTATCGTTGCAATATCCATAAACTAATTAACCCCAGATATTTGTTTTAGTCTTCTGCTCAGATCCGCAGCAAGCTCAGGCTTTGATGAGGCAAGATCAGCCAGCAGCTTGGCTTTTGTCCTGTCACCCATAAAGTGCAGAATCTTGACGGCGTCATCGAAACTGCTTATTCCTGTGCTGCCTGAATCCGGTACTGTACACATATTGCTTATTATTACGCTTGCACTGCTTGAATCCATTTTGTCATATGTAGCCGCTATCGATGCAAGATTGTTTGCCTCTTCCTGCTCAATTTCAAGACGGCTCTTAATCAATTTATCTTGTTCACTTTTTATGTTGGCAGTAATGGATGCAAGTTCAATTTGTAAATTATTAAGTTTCTCGATGTCTTGCTTTAATATGTCCTGTGTCAGTTGCAGTCTTTGTTCCCGTACCTGAAGATTCTCGAGCTTCTTGTCATAATCCTGCATTTTTTTTCGCAATTCGTGTATAAGATTATTGAGCTGCTGTTCTGTCAGATATTTTGTTGTAGGCTCGTAGTTTGGAGTTTTTCCGACCGCGGTTTCCTTTATATCTTTTTGCGATGCATCCTGATTTTCCATCGCCGCCTGCTGTTCGGCAAGAGTTTTCTGTTTAGCTTTGCCTGTGAACCAGACAAAAGAAAAACTGCCGGCAAAACTTATCGTTCCTAACGCCATCGTAAGTAATAGAATTTTTTTACTCACATTTCATCTCCTAATTATGATTACGTACAAACAGGATGTTTGCTTTTTCATCCAGCTCTTTTTGCTCGATTTTTTCCTGTTCTTTTATATATCGTTCCTTTGCTTCTGTTCTTAATTTTTCCATGCCTTCTTTGGCTTTTCTTAATTGTATTACTTCATAAATTTTTTGTTTGTGCTGTAATTCCAGCTCGTGTATTTTATCCTTTAGTTTCTTAATTTTATTATTGCTTGCCTCGGAATTCTTCAAAAAGAATTCCTGCTCAGCCAGTCTTTTGCCGGGGCTATTGCCGGCTATATTCTTTATTATGCTTTCCAGAATTTTCTTCTGTACCAGTAATTCCCCGCGTGTCGATGCGAGTTTTTCGGTCAATACGAGCAATTCCGAACTTGCCTTCCGCTCCTGCATTATTCTTATGTCGAGGACGCGCTGTAATCTCCATACAAATCTTCTCATAATTCATAATTTCTTTTTCAGGAACCAAGCAACTTGTCCCATGATTTTGTAATAGCAGTCAGTCTTTGCTGGGTTTCATTGAAACTTGTCTTTTCGCGAACAGGCTGAATAAGAAATTCACGTATTTTATCAATCAGGGTAATTGCGCCGTCAATTCGCCTGTTGCTTCCTGATGAAAACGCACCGATATTAATCAGGTCTTCGGCGTCCAAATATGTAGCATAGATTTCCCTGAACTTCTGAGCTGCGAGCTTGTGCTCTTTGCTTGTGACGGCAGGCATCAGGCGGCTGACACTCTGTAAAATATCCACAGCAGGATAATGACCTCTTTCTGCAAGTTTCCTCGCCAATACAATATGACCGTCAAGCAGGCTTCTTGCGCTGTCTGCCACGGGATCGGATAAGTCATCGTTTTCCACAAGGACTGTAAGAATTCCGGTTATGCTTCCGATTTCTGCACATCCCAGACGTTCGATAAGTCTTGGCATAATCGCAAAAACGCTCGGGCAGTAACCTTTGGAAGCAGGCGGCTCGCCTGCTGCAAGGCCAATCTCCCTCTGTGCCTGTGCGAAGCGTGTCAGGGAATCCATCATAAACAGAACATTTTTCCCGATGTCCCTGAAATACTCTGCTATAGTGACGGCAACGAATGCCGCTTTGACTCTTTGAATAGGAGGTGAATCCGAAGCTGCCACGACAATGACGCTTCGTGACAGACCTTCGGGACCAAGGTCTGATTCGAGAAATTCCCGGACTTCACGACCTCGTTCGCCTATCAATGCGACTATATTGACATCTGCTTCGCTCGAATTTGCAATATCACCGAGCAGGACGCTTTTCCCCACGCCGCTTCCGGCGAAGATTCCAACACGCTGTCCTTTGCCGCATGTTAATATTCCGTCCATAGACCTGATTCCAAGCGCCAATGGTTTTGAAATTTTCTCTCTGCTGAGCGCAGGCGGGCTGTTTGCATCTAATGCTTTTTTGTCTTTGCCTTCAAGCGGACCTTTGTTATCAATAGGCTCTCCAAGTCCGTTCAGCACTCTTCCGAGAACCTTTTCACTTAATAAAATATATCGCGGAGCGCTCAGTGTAGTAACTGTGTCACCCGGTGAGATGCCTGAAATATGTTCCAAAGGCAAGAGAATAAGAAGATTGTTATGGAAACCGACCACCTCTGCCAATGCACGTTTTCCGTCACGAATGTGTATGCAGCAAAGCTCGCCCAGTCCTACCGACGGCCCGTTCGATTCGACTGTAAGGCCTGATACTCTTACTATCGAACCTCTGCAGGTCAGCGGATTCATACTGTTCAGTGCATTATGAAATTGAGCAAAATCAATCATGCAATCTGTTTCACTTTGCGTTTTATACATTGTATCGGGCATATTTAACATCTAATCACTAAAACGTTTTATTGAATCTTTTTAAGAGCTTCGCCTATCTGTTCAAGCTGCTCATCAATCAATGAAAGAATATTTCCTTTCGGGCTTTTCAAAATACATTCTGCACGTCCAACATTGGGATCTGCGACAAACCTGACATTTCCAGCTATTCCGTTTTCCTCTTTCTCCCGTATTTTCTGGCATTGCCGGAAATCTTCCGGATTTAAGTGTACGATTACATCCTGGCTCGATGGAGAATTCCTGAGAGCTTCTGTTATTATGGATTCGATTTCGTAGTCTTTCGTTTCTATCTTTTGTTTTAAAATCTTTCTTGCGATTTCTATCGAGAGTTTTGCGATTTCTTCTCTTCTCTGTGCTACAACTTTTTCATAGAGTTCATGAATTTTAGCAGCGGCGGCGTTTAAAGCTTTGCAGGCGCAGGAAAGCTCTTTTTCCCGTGCCTGATTCGGGAAATCGTTTGTGCATCTATCTATTTTCGAATCCGCTCCGGCAGGTGCATGACAAGCATCAACTATCGAGATTGATTCAATTGTATTAAGCAGATTTATTGAAATTTGACCTGGCATTTTTTAATCTTCTATAAAAGCAAGTTCACCTTTCTCGTTATTTTCACGCAGAATCTGAACAAGTTCTTCTCTGGAAACTGCAATATCTTCTTTCTTGGGATTCGGCATAAGTGATACTTCTTCATCTAATGCCGCATTTGCCCTTTCAGAAATATTGGATTTAATCTTTTTGACGATTTTATCTTCGGCTTTATGCAGTGCGAGCGCCATTTTCCTGGAATCGATTCCGCGCAGGCTTTCCTGGAGTGACCTGTCGGTTACCAGCGGAATATCTTCCCATAGAATCATCAGGTTAGATACAGATTCACCTGCCTGTGCATCTTTTTCCTTTATGGCTTTAATAAGACTATCACGAATCTCTTTGCCGAGGTTTCGTAAAATAACAGCAACTTTTCGAAGAGGCTGTTCAGTTGGCATTGCAGCAGGCTGGCCTGTATCTTTTGTCGTCAAAGCCTCAATTTTTTTACTGATGGCTTCCGCTATTCTTATCTTTGCTTCCAATGTCACGGATTCGCTTTTTGCCATCCTGCTGATCGCATTAAATCTTATACTCTCTTCCAGCAAACCAAGCACTTCCGAGCTTTTTTTGGCAGGCAGTTCCGACAAAACAACCGCTACAGCCTGTGGATGTTCATTGCTTAGTACAGATGATAATATTTGTGAATTCGCGGACCGAATCGGAATGAAAGGATCGCGTTTATGAAGCAGTGAATGTATTTGCGTTTGAATACTTTCTGCTTTTGCCTGTCCTATCGAAGCTATTAGAAGTTCATTTAAAAAATCATCTATCTGAAATCCTTTTTCTGGTGTTATAAGTGAACTGCAGAATTCCTGTGCTATATCGAAACTCTCAGTGTTATTTTTTAAACCCGCCGCGTCAAGATAAGCCAGTTCCACCGCCAGTTCCTGCACAGCTTTCGCATCAAGACCTTTTACGAGTTCCGAAGCCGTAGCGGCGTCAAGACTCAATAATAACATTGCTGCTTTTTGTTTTCCGGACAATGACATTTACGAACACCTCTTTATGATTCCTGAATCCATTGATTGAATAACTGTCTTACTTTTTCCGGGTCGCGTTCCAGAGCGCTTGTTATTTGCTGCCGAATTATTAGCGGAGAATTCTGAGTCTGGCCTGGAAGATAACCTGCATTTGGAGCTGCCTGCGTCAGAACGCCTGCAGTTTCCGACTGTGCTTTTTTCTTCGCTCCTTTGAACATCCGAAGAACGAGCAATGCACATACTGCCATAATACCGAGCGATGCCTGACGTGCAATTGCTATAAAATCCAGACCTGCTTTTACTTCTTCTTCTATTACAGGCATTTCCGGAGGAGAAATTTTAACATCGACAACTTTGAGTGAATCTCGTCCCGAAAGATTGAGGCCAAGTGTGTTTTCTATTAGTTTCTCGACATCGGCAAGCTCCATAATTTTTGCGGTCGATGCGGCTGTATCTGTTCCATTGACATCACGTGGTGACAAATCGACAACAGCGGCTACGGAAAGAGATTTCACTTCACCCGGTAAAATCGCCTCCTGCTTTACGGTTTTACCTACCTGATATTGTGTTGTAATTTCTGATGTTTTTGCTGGTGTAGCGGGTTGTCCTTCAGCAGTATTACCGGCAACAGGCTCTGAACTGGTTTTTTCTTCTTCTTTTATAGGAACTCCTTTAGGATCGTATGTTTCAGTAACAGTAGTGATACTATTCGTATCGATAACAGCATGAACTTTTACTTTTGCTCTGCCTGTACCCAGAAAAGTAGTTAAAATTTCTTCAGCTTTGTTCTGAAGGTCTTTCTCTACTCTTTCTTTATAATCCTGAACCGTCCCCGAACCCGTTGCTATTGCATTGCCTGATGAATTCGAGAGAAGACGTCCCTGGCTGTCTATAACTGTAACGTTTTCCGCGTCAAGTCCCTCGACACTGCCTGATAACAAATGAGTGATAGCCGCAACATTGAGAGGGCTTAGCTTGTGCCCGGGTTTGATTTGTAGTACGACCGAAGCCGTTTTCCGGCTTCCTTCGGCAGTAAATACCGTTTGTTCTGAATTTACAATATGCACTCTGGCATGAGCAACACCTTCTATGACCTGTATGCTTTTTGCTATTTCATCCTGTAAAGCTCTCTGCAGGTTCACGTTCTGAATAAATGGACTGACACCGATTTTACTATTGTCGAAGATTTTATAGCCGCCCTGATCACCGGAGGGAAGTCCTTCCTGTGCCATATCAAGACGAAGCTGATAGACCTGCTCTTTCGGCACGTAAATACTTGTTCCGCCTGCGCGTAAATCGTAAGCGATTCCTTTTTCTGATATTTTATCTATAATCTTTGAGGCTTCTTCCGGGCCAAGTTCCTGGTACAATAGTCTGAAATCCGGTTTCCTCGCCCAGTGAGTCAGAAGTGCGCCTGCTGAAATAAATGTGAGCACAACTGCGATAAGCAGCGCTCTTTGCACTAAACTAACCTTTTGCCATACCGCTGAAATTTTTGCAAGAAAGTCCATCATGTCCTTTATATATTTTCTTTGCTTTCCTTAAGTATTTTTACAATGGCATATTCATCGTTTGTTTATAAGCTTCGATGAGTTTGTTTCTTACGCCGACAAGCAGTTTAAAGCTCAAATCAGCTTTTGCGACTTCCGAGACGACAGAAGTTATATCCGTGTTCTTTCCTGACAGTAAATCCTTGATTGATACATCAGAAGACTGCTGGACGCTATCGACTTCGGACAAAATGTCCTCGATGGATTTCACGGCATCGGAAAACTGCGATTTCTGGGTATCTGCTCCGACGGTTTTTGATATGGAGCTGTCGGAATTGTTTTTATTCTGTATCTGGCTGTTTTCCAGGATACCTTTCATTGCATTTTGCATACTGCTTATATTTGGATTTATATTCATTATCTTTGTCCCTGATTATCTTAATAATTCAAGTGTAGTATCCACCATTTGCTGGTATCTTTTCATTACTGCTGTGTTTGCCTGATATACTTTTGCTGCTATTGAAAGATTTATCATTTCGACAGGAAGATTGACATTTGGCATGGAAACATAGCCGTTTTCATCTGCCGCCGGATTTCCGGGGTCCAGAATTTTAAGAAAGTCGCTCATATCAGGAGTAACATCATCCAGTTCTACGCCGCCAATATCTTCCTGTGCCTTGAACGCCGCCTGAAGTCTGCGATATGGTTCGCCATTCCCCGTATCTGTCGTGCGTGCATTTGCTATATTGGAAGATATTACTTCCAATTGCTTGTTCTGCGCCTTCAGACCCGATATTGCTATATCCATCGGGTTGATATTATTTATTGTTGCCATACGTCACTTTCCTTATTTATCGTGCAGTCCTATAATGTCTCACTTAATATCTATCGCAGAGGCAATTTGCTGATATTTCTTGTTAAGTAAACGAACATAAGCCTTGTATCTCAGTGAATTTTCAACCAACTGGCCAACTTCTGTTTCCATGCTGACATCATTTCCGTTTTCTTTAACAGGTGTATCTTTAGGAGTATAAAGCAAAGGTTCAAGGTCACTCATTTCGACAGAGCCATCTTCATCCAGAGATTTCGAGAGGATTTCTTCAAATTTAACATCAAGCCTTCGATATTCCGGTGTTTCAATATTTGCTATATTATTGGCTATTGTTTTCTGTCGCAGGTTTTCAGCACGGATTCCCGCATCGAGAAAATCGAATATGTTTTCTGTTCTTGACATTACATGCCTTTCGTTATCTAAACACAAACTTCAACATAGGAATAACAGCAATACTCGTACCAGATAGATGCGGAAGCTATTTTTGTCTATAAAAATGCTAATATTGGTCTGAAAATGAGGATAATAATTGATTTAAGCCGTTGTTTTATTCCGTGGGATGTCTGGATTTTATACAGCTATTGCAACTTGTCGGTATCAATCAGGTTCGGCTGAAACAGAACCTTTCCTATGGTATAAACAAAATGTTTATTTGGTTTTGGTACTGATGCAGAATTATTTAATTTTGGCTTGTAAGTTTCAGATTTTGTATGATTTCTGCCAGCCCTATCTGTTGAGAAGTCGTCGTTGCAGTTAATATTCCTGTTTTTGTGTTGTATGTACAGCTTATTTTATGAAGTGGTCCTGTTTCACTTAGAGTAACACTGTCTGCTCCAGCCTGGGTAACTGTGGTAGTTGTTCCTACCAGTTCATTACGCTCGATTAACTGCTGCGGGCGCAATTTAACCAGTTCCTCGGGCGATATCCACAATCCGCCGATAGAAGCGCTGCCGCAGGAGCCTTCCTGCTGTGCCTTTTCCGGAGGCATGCCCGGAAGACTATCGATAACAGCATCGTTTCTGAATCGAAGCCATCCTGTTCCTCGTGCTTTGGGCGTAAGCGTTACTACCATATTGCGGTTGAGTTTTGTATTTGCTGCTGCCACTATCGAAGTTTGTACTCCCCTGAATGACAGTTGTTTGAATTCGCTTACCCATTTGGGCATAGGAGCAGCCTTCCATGGTACGTCAATATCCTTGATTTCAACAATCCATCCGGTAGATATCTGTGTGCTGCCTTCGCCTGTGCCGGGTGTATTAAATAAACCGGAAGGAGGTGTAATAACTGACGGACCCTGCACTCGCAAGGCATAAAAAATCAATAGTCCTGTTTCCAGGTCGTACACTCTTGCCTGATAACCGGAGATATCATCCCGCTGAAAACGAATTGCTTTATATGTTTTACCTGCAACTGTGTAAGGCATACGAAGTATGCGCATGCCATCTGCGTTGACTTCTTTTACATCCCTGAGCACATTGGGATGAATCCAGTAGTCTGCTGCACAGCCTGCGTGAGTGACTATTCCATCGCTTGTGCCATACATGCACTTTCGTGTAGTTATATCAAGTGTGTATATCTTGTTGGATAACTGCGCAATCTTGTTTCCTATGAATCCGACTTGTATGACGTTGTATGCGGCAGCGCCGTTGCCGGTAATTTGCTCTTCACGATATTTTTGACCTGTGTTTTTGTCTATCCAGTTGCCGTTGTCATCCTGTACGAGTTTGCCGTATGCTCCGGGGATACTGGCCGTCATTCCGAAATAAATCAATCTTGTGCCAGGTTTGATTATCGGCGGCGCATCAGCTTCCGCAGCCGCTGACACCAGCGGAAGCATAATGCTCGGATCCGGAACCTCGGTACGGGCTGTACCGGGAGCTTCCGCTTTCATGAGCAACGTTAATAATATCGCATAGAAAAACCGGATTGAAAAAGTTTTTTGCTGAATTGTCACGGTACACCTCCGGAAATTAAAATATCCTGCTCCTGCACCTTTATTTCTGAATACCGTTTTCTGTTATGTGAATACGGTTATGGCTTTTTTGCTTTTAGCTGATTCAATTTCCTGGCTAAGCGTGATTTTTTTCGAGCTGCTGTTTTTTTGTGCATTGTACTTGTAGATGCAGTTTGATCTAACTTTTTTGTTAAGAGCCTGAACTGTTCTGAAGCTGCGGCAACATCGCCTGAATCCAGTACCTCTTCAAAATGTTTGATTTGAGTTTTCACCTGGCTCTTGCGAGCATGGTTTACTATTCTGTGTTTAATGTTCTGTCTTACTCTCTTTTTTGCCGATAAAGAATGTGCCACTTTAATCTCCTAAATTTACTTTTCTCTAATTACTAAGAGTTTGGTTCCTGTTTCTTATTTCTTAAATTATTTACACGATCGCTGACATCTTTATATGCGAAATCGCTCTGTGCGATTTTGCGGAAAATGTCTAGTGCTTTCTGCGTATCACCATTTTCTTCATAAGCACGTGCGAGATTATACCGTAATTCCTTTCCGATTGCACTATCTTTTAGCTCATAAGATTCCCAGGTGCTGTTTAAGATGTCAATTGCATCGGCAAACCAGCCCTTCATAAAGAAACATAAGCCTGTTTGGTTAAGTGAGGCAATTTTCTTTTTTGGGTCTTTCTGTGCCTCCTGAAACAGCGGTATAGCCTCATCATACTTTTTATTGCGAACCAGGCGAATTGCATAGTCATACTTGGCAACGTAACTGGTCGGATAGTTTTCCATACAGAGACGATAATGTTCAAGCTCGACACTATTGAATTTAGCCTGAAGCTGGTCGAGGACAGTTTTTTCCTGTTCATTATCCGGGTTAGACTGTAATGACGTTTTAGACTGTCGTATTTTTCTTTTTAACTGTTTTATCCTGATTTGTCCGGCTTTCTGCTGAAAACTGAAGTCTTTTGTCGTTTTATAAGTGCTTTCAAGCAATGAAATTGCTTCATTTTCTCCCTGTTCGGTTTCAAGACCTGAAAGTGCGTCTGCAAGCTCAAAAATATTTGCCGGAAGGTTAGGATTTTTTGCTATTTTTTTCCTTGCATCTTCGACTGACTTTATGCGGTAATCGTCAGTTTTAATGATATCCGCCTGCGAATGAAGTTTTTCCTGACTTTCGCGGTCTTTGATGGATTTCCTGAAATCGCCCTCGCCGTCATATTTGCCGCGTTCCATAGTCAGTTCGGCGGAAAGATTTTTGAATTCATCCGCAAGATATTTGTCTTCGGGTTTAAGTCTGACTGCATGCTGGCATGCTGCTAATGCCTTATCAAGTTTCCCGATCTTGGTATATGAATCTTTTAGCAGGAGATATGTGCTTAATGAAGGTTTTTCCAAAGCGTTATTTGTCTGGAAAATCAAATTGGCAATCCAATCGGCTGTTTTAACGTAATATCCTGCAATTGCAGCTTTTAGCATCGACTCGGCATACGGAAGATGATCAGGATCTTTCATGAAAAGATATTCGGCGTTCAGCATCTGCTCCTGTGGTGTTTTGCCTCCCATGTGCCTGACTTTTTCCACCATTGTGGGTTTTTTACCGCCGGCTCCATTTCGTTTGAGAGCCAGTTCACACAGGGGCAGATGACCTTCTTCAAGCGCATCAGGGGCATAATGCAAACCCTCTATGTACATATCTATCGCGTAATCAAAATTAGAGCTTTGCGCTAATTTTTGACCTTTTGCAAAAAATGCCTTAGCTTTTGCCAGTGATTTATCGTTTTCTTCGACCATCATTATATTGTTTTTATTTGTTGATAAATTGCTTAAACAGCTAATATTAGTCTGAAAATCAAATTTGTCAACAAATAAAAACTTGTCCGGACTGCTAAGCTATGATATAAGTATATTTTCGTATTTTATTATGTTTGTAAATGGAAAAGAATTTTTAATAATTTTAACGAGTAATGATTATGGTAAATGCTCTTGAACAGTATGATCCCCAGATATTTGAGCTTATCAGGCAGGAATCAGCCCGCCAGAGCGGCTGTATCCGTCTGATTCCTTCTGAAAACTATGTTTCCAAAGCAGTAATGCTTGCAAGCGGAAGCTGCTTAACTAATAAATACGCGGAAGGTTACCCCGGTAAACGATATTACGAAGGCCAGCAGGTGACTGACCTTATAGAAAGACTTGCTCAGGAAAGAGCAAAAAAGCTATTTAAAGCCGACCATGCAAACGTGCAGCCTTATTCTGGCTCGGTTGCAAATCTGGCTGCCTACGCTGCGTTGATAAATCCGGGTGATACTATTATGGGTATGTCCTTATCCCACGGCGGTCATCTTACGCATGGCTGGAAGGTTTCGCTGACAAGCAAATTCTATAATTCCGTCCCATATCCCGTGAATAGCGAGACCGGTTTGCTGGATTTCGACCAGATTGAAGATTTGGCAAAAAAGCATCATCCGAAGGTGATTGTTTCGGGCGCAACTGCGTATCCGAGAGAGATTGATTTCGAGATATTCGGACAAATAGCGAAAAAGGTCGGTGCATATCTCGTTAGTGATATCGCTCATATTGCCGGTCTTGTTGTTGCAGGCATACATAAAAGCCCGGTTCCTTATGCCGATATTGTATCGACAACGACACATAAGACCCTTCGCGGCCCTCGCGGGGGAATGCTCCTGTGCAAAGAAGAGCACGCCGCCAAGGTTGATAAGGCAGTCTTCCCGGGTTTGCAGGGTGGTCCCCATATGCATACGATGACAGCGATTGCTGTTGCAATGGCAGAAGCCAATACACCGGAGTTTGTCGCTTATGCAAAGCAAATTGTCAAAAACGCAAAAGCGCTTTCTGAAAAACTTATGGAACTTGGTTTCAAACTTGTCTCCGGAGGTACGGATAATCACCTAATGCTGATTGACCTGAGAAACAGGGATATTCCCGGCAAGAAGTTTGCAAAAGCGCTCGACAGGGCAAGAATTGTTACAAATTATAACACGATACCCGGTGACCAGGCTCCGCCTATGAATCCAAATGGAGTTCGTATTGGAACACCGGCTATTACTACCCGCGGCATGAAAGAGTCGGAAATGCAGCAGATTGCTGTTTTTATCAATAAAGTCGCGGAAAACATTGATAACGAAACAGCAATTGAAGAAGTTGGAAAAGATGTCCTGCTGCTTTGTTCACAGTTCCCTGTTCCGGACCATTTCATTATTACAAGCAAACATAACTCAAACTTTGCAGAATAATCTGAATATTTCATTAACCGCCGATCCATTCTCCGTGGTAGTTTACTACGAAGGATGAAGTATGCAGAGGACGAAGAGAATTGCTCCCAATATGTCATTCCCGTGCAGAACCTTTCCTGAGCGAAGTTGAATGGACGGGAATCTATTTAATTTTGCTATAAAAAGCGCAAGAAATTCTGTTTCCTATACGGAGAAGAAGGGCGATATAGTCTTTAGTCGATAGTCGTTAGTATGTAGTTTATTTAGGACTGTGAGCTTTTCTTACAGCCCTTTTTTATTGCTGTTTCAAGTCGATTTTGTTATAATCTCTTATTAGGATAAAATTTCAAATTGATATGAAAATTCGGGAGATTATATGATGTATAAAATAACCGGATATATTGAAAAAGACCCTGAGACCGGATTGTACGTGGGTATTGTTCCTGGCATACCCGGCGCTCATACACAGGCAAAAACACTCGATGAACTTAGAGATAATCTAAAGGAAGTCGTTGAGCTTTGTCTTGAGGAAATGGATCCAGAGGCAAAGAAGCAAATACCTGAATTTGTTGGTATTCAGCAGCTTGAGGTAGCAAGTTGAGCAAACTGAAGCTAATAAACGCCAAAGAAATGGAGAAGCTGTTACTCCGCTTGGGTTTTGAAAAAGTACGTCAGAAGTGTAGTCATGCTTTTTACAGACATCCCGATGGAAGAGTTACAACCGTACCGCATCACAAAGCAAAGTTGTTAGCTCGTCCATTAATCAGAGAAATCCTGCGTGAGATTGAAATAACAATTGAGGAATATAATAAAAATCTGTAAAAAAGGTTCTTCTCTGCGGCGAACGAATTGTTTGAATTAGTGGTATTGCTTTTTGTGTTTTTTGTGCCTCTTAAGGCTGTGATTTGTGATAGGTAGTTTTAAACTGAAACGGGCTCCGGCGTTTTCGGAGCCCGTTGGTTTTTTCGGTATTGCTCTGGATTAGCAGGGAACTACATTTGTCGCACATGGGCCTTTTTTACCCTGTCCGATCTCAAATTCTACTCTTTGTCCTTCATCGAGACTGGCATAGCCTTCCATTTTAATTTCTGAATGATGGACAAACAGATCCTCACTACCGCCGTCTGGGGTGATGAATCCAAAACCTTTTTTTCCGTTAAACCACTTTACTGTACCTGTGCCCACTGCTTTGCTCCTTGGCCTAATATAGCCGTAAATTTTGTCCCTCTATTCATTTTCAATAGGTTATTCCTGAGAGACCCGAGAATAATCCGATTCTACAATTAATAAGCTAATATTATATCGGAACTAAAGGTAATAATCCAGCAAAAATTAAAAAATATTACCGGATTTGTAAAAAAGTCACCAGAAAGCTGAGATTTTTTAATAGAAAGTCCTTTTTGAACAATATTTGTTTTTCATTGTTTATTTTTCAAAGAAATAAGGTAAAATTACCGCTTTAATAGTATGTGCTTTTGTCTGTGCAGTCAATAGCCGGATGCACGCGACACTTTTATAAAGTGCTATAAAAATGAGTGAAAACAAGCTGAAAACAGTGATTCTTGGCCTGAACGAAGGCGGCAAGCTCCTTATTGAAGCCTCACAGGCTGCCGGCCTTTTCGAGATTGAAGCGGTAGCAGACAAGGACATCAATCTTGTCGAAAAAACCGCAAATGAGCTGAAATGTGAAGCATATGATGATTTCCGGCAATTGATAACCGCGACCGATTCCCGTCTCAGTCGTGACAACAGGGTACTTTTCGTGGCTGAATATACATCCGCCTGCGATGAATATATAAAAATGGCCATGAAAAAGAAATTCAACGTCCTAAAACTCCCGCCCATAGGGAGAAATTTTGATGAGGCCGCTGAGTTTGTCAGGCTTGGCGAGGAAGAGAAGATTATATTTACTATCGCTAATACAGGCAGGTACGCAAAGGGTTTTCTCGCTCTGCGTGACTATATCATGAAGAATAAATTAGAGCAGGTTTTCCTTGTGACAGTTTTCTGCACCTTCAGCGAACCTCCGCCTAATACATGGCACACTGATCCGAAACTATCCGGCGGCGGCGTACTCCTGCACGATTGCTACAGAATAATCGACCAGATTGTGCTGAACTTTGGTCTTCCGCAACAGATATACTCTCTCAATACTAATCAGGCAAAAGACAAGCAGCAAAGGTCGTATCTCACTGAAGATACGGCAGTAGTAACGCTGAAATTCTCCGATACGCTTGTGGGCAATATTATAACTTCACGCCGCAGCGGCATTGGACCACAGCAGGAATATTTACGCTTCTTCGACAAAGATAAAATTCTGACCGTCAACGAGAAGCAGCTCAATATCCGCGACGGCAGGGGGGAAATTGCCGGCCAGCAGGAATTCTCCGATACCGAGCTTGAAAGAATGACCTTGCTGCTCAGAGATTTCGCAATTAGTATATTATCACCGGAAGAGAACAAATCTGTCAGCACAGGCAGAGAAAACCTCAAAAACATGGCGGTTATCGAATCAGCGTACCTTTCCGCACGTACAGGTTTTCCGGAAGAACCCGCCCGAATTATCCAGATGCCTCCGGCCGTACCAACTATACAAATGAAATTCGATTAAAACCTGTCAACTTGCAGCTATTAGATTTTCATAAATATTTGTCCTTAAAGATGATACGTCTATACCTCTTTGACTGTCCCTATATTCAGAAACGAGGTATCACGTTTTTAGTTAAAAAGCATGCTGAAAATGAGTGTGCACATTTTGAAGAAAAATGCTATTTTGTCGTGTGGTTTGTAATAAAGAAGAATTTTTTCTCATTTTTATAAAAATCCAGCGATTATTTTGTTGAAAAATGCGTCAAAAATGATGGCAGCTTAATAATAAATAGTTAATACAGTTGACAAAGTCTTTAAAAAAGATTAAAATATATTTCTTTAGTAGTGTCTTTTCTTAGTAAGGGGGTTATAATAAATCGCTCGTTTCTCGCAGCTTTTAACAACAAAGAGTTGTGAACGGCAAGAAATGAAACAAAATTTAAGAGGTTGGTGAAAAGAATATGGGTAAATGCATAAAACTAAGCATTGTCGTATGTCTGATTCTGACATTGAACATTTCTGCAAAAACAATTACTTCAAACATCTTATCTAATAGTCTGCTGGAGAGTACTAATACATATACATTAAATCCTATCTATACATCCTGGCCTACATATAATGATACGGGTGACCTTATAAATAATGGTCTTCAGGCGCATTTTGCATTTGATCTTTCGAGCATACCTGATAACGCTACAGTGATATCAGCTTCTTTCTCTGCCTATATATGTAATTTGTCAACAGTCGCAAGCCAGCGGAAACTATGGTATAATTCAGACGACAATTGGAATGACGGAGAAGATTATGGTGAGTCGGTAATAGCCGATAAAATTGTAGGTACGCTTTGGCATGATGAATCAACGGATTCCGGTTATGTTTGGAAGACTTTCTCGATAACATATGACGGCTGGGCTGATGAAATTGCCAACGACGATAATAGGCTTTCCCTGATGCTTACAGGAGGTCAATATGGAGCAGTTGGTCTTACCCCCGGTACTTTGGGATATAACTGGGGTGTTCTGAGCGCTCCGGAATTAACTTTGACAATTTTGTGGACTCAATTGCCAATTACAGTTACATCACCCAACGGAGGCGAATTGTGGCTGGCTGGTACTGAACACACAATTACATGGGATTCGAATGAAGCGGCAGGAGCTAATGTTAAAATTGAATTATATAACGGAGGTTCATATTCGGGCGATATAATTTCTTCGACATCGAATGATGGTGCATATACATGGGCGATTCCTTCAGCTTTACAAGCCGGAACAACATATAAAATCAAGATTACTGACACCGGCAATTCTGCAATATACGACTATAGTGACGGATATTTTTCAATTTCTGATCCTTTTTTGCCATCTGGTTCATTACAGTTTAAGTCTTCGTCATATTCAGTTACAGAAAATGATGGAGGTGTCCGCATATATGTAAGTCGTACCGGCGGTTCTTACGGTGCTGCAAGCGTGAAGTATGCTACATCTAATGAAACAGCAACGGCGGGTTCGGACTACACTGAGAAAATCGGGACGCTGAACTGGTCAAATGGAGATACGGCAGACAAATATTTTGACGTTTCCATCAACGACGACAGCACATATGAAAGTAATGAAAGCTTTAAAGTGGGACTAAGTAATGTAATTGGTGCATCTCTGGGCAGCCCAAGCCAGGTAACTGTGACTGTTATAGATAATGATTCGCCTGTGGTTACTATTAATCCACCGGAAGTTACGACACTGTCGACAGTTTATATTGCTGATTCAAACGCAACATTAAGGGGACAGATTGTATTTGATGGATATGATGGAGGAGTTGAATCTTGTCAATGGAGATTTTCTTATTGGAAATATGGAGATGCAGGGAATATTATAACAACTAACTGGGAATGCTGTGTCAATGAAGGCCAAAAATTTAGTTTGTATGTAGATGGATTAGAGCCGGATACTAATTATTTTGTAATAGCACAAGCCGCAAATTCCGCAGGAACGAGTCAGGGAGATATAAAAACCTTTACTACGTTACCAGGGTCTGTTGATCCTAATGATATACTTCCCGCAGTTATTAATCCTGATGAAATAAACACTCTTTTAATACAGAATTTTGTCGAACAATTCCAGGTAGATCCTAATGCTCCTCACGCCAATCAGGGACTTCTGACCTATGTTGAAAAAGCGGGAAATCTCAATGAAATAGATGTTAATGATGTCTTTTATGCTGTAACTAAAGGAAACTCTTCGAAAATTATATCATTAATTCAGGCTGGAAATCTCAAGAGCGGAAAGACTGTTTTTTACGAATTATCAAAGGATGCAAGGCCTTTCCCGGCAGATGCAAATATCCCGAACGAAAGCGCTCTGATTGAACTAAGCATTTACAGTCCTTACGCAAAAGGTCTGAGTATAATTTCTGAGAACTGCCTGAAATTCTGGATTGCTGATAATAACTCTTTTAATGGACAGCCTGTAACTATACAGATGATTTCTGCAGATCCTAATGTGGAATATCCTGTATGGGATATAAGAAACATTATTGAGGAAAACGGCAGAAAATTGCCTCTGGATTATTTATTAAGCAAGAACCTGAATCCGGATGAAATCACGGATCCCAATATTACTGTGAAACTAATAGAACCGAATGTTCCGTATGCATGGTTTACTTTATCAACAAGCAGGGAAATAGCAGATATTAATGATAATGGGATTATCGATATAAATGACTATAAGATTTTATTAGCGGATTTAGGAAAACAGGGCATATTAAGAAGCGATATTGCAAGCTTGATAAAAGATGTCATTGTTTTAGGAATTCCCGACGGGGAGGTTAATGAAATTGATCGTTCGGCATTTGTTGCAGAATATAACAAACTTTATCCTGACGATCCTATAGTATCTCCTGTTATTTTTTCTGAAGGATTTGAAAGCGGCAAAATACGGGAGCCGTTCACAACTTCTGTATATTATCCCTGGATTATAAGCACTAATGCTTATGAGGGCAGTTACTGTGTAAAATCAGGGAATATCGGAAAAAATAAAAGCTCAATTTTGCAGGCAAGTATAAATGCTCCATCAGGACAGATAAGTTTCTGCATGAAAGTTTCTTGTGAATCCGATTTCGATAATTTGACATTCTATATTGATGGGATTGAAACAGGCAGATGGTCTGGAGAGCGAAACTGGGAAGAAATAAATTTCCAGACGACTCCCGGAACTCATATATTTAAATGGGTGTACAAGAAAGACTTTTCTGATGATCAGGGTGAAGATGCTGCCTGGATTGATGATATAGCTGTTTATTGAATTTTCAGCAAACCCGAACAACATGATATGTTATCGATACGAAATTGGCGGTAAGCCCTGCTGCTTTTTTCATACCTTCTATTGCTAAATTGGTGACATAGAACTGCCCCCGGAACTTCTGCCGCATTGCTCCATAAAAAAAGTTGATTTTGTTTATTAGGAATGTTATACTTATTCTATGTAAGATTAACACGGAGTTCAGGATTCTGAAAAGTGGAAATATAATTAAAACAGGAAAACGCAGATTAATTGCTCAAATAAAAATAAATTGCTGCTTGATACAGGTGATGAAAACAAAGAAAAAACAATTCACGTAATAGCGATAGTGTTTTTAATTGCGGCGGGTTTGATTTATTCGCTCTCATTTTTTGGTTATTTTCCTGTTCCGAACTCTGATTTTCCCGCTTTTCTCGATACCGGCCAGAGGTGGCTGCACTTTCAAATTCCCAATAGTATGAAACGTGCGCCGGTGTTTTCCATAATAACTGCGCTTTCAGGATTGCCGTTTTCACGACCTGACCGCTATCTTATAGGTTCAGAGCTGTACAATGCTCTATTGCTTCCAGCAGTAATGATATTGATATATATGGTTTGCCGGAAGATAAATCTTAGAGGTGCAGTATGGATAGCCCTGGCGGCAGGCGCCAGTCCCTGGATGGTTCGTCTAAGCAGTGAGCCTCTGGCTGAACTTACACTGATAGCTTTTTTTGCGGCAGCAGTAGTATGTGTGAGAGAAAACATAAAATTGGCTTATTTGTTTGCAGCTTTGGCATCAATCAGCAGGTGGGACATGGCAGGTTTGCTCCCGGCCGTAGCTTTGGCTGATTTAGTTCAAAATCGTAAATGGGGCAGAACCATAATCCTAAGCATTGCGGCATCGATGCCTTTTATATTATGTATGATAATCACATCTGTTCAGCTTAAAGGGCAAACCGGAGGATCGCATTATCTTCAGGTGCTTGAGCAGGATAGAACTTTTGAACTTGCAGAAGATTTGCGATTATACTGGAAAGGTATTATGTCTTTCCTCAACGTCGAGCTATTACAGAAACAACCGTCCGGCGAGCAAGAGAGTTTTAAGACAATGAATTCAGTAATATTCTGGATTACTGCTTCTGTGCTGCTGGCGGCTTTTCTGACAGGAGCGGTCTTTTCATTCATTCGCAGGCAATGGGAAATTATTGTAATGTTAATAACTGCGGCTCCTTACGTATTTATTCATGCGATGTATCCATACAGACTGCCGCGATTTTGTGTGCCTGTACAATGGGTCGGACTGTTAGTTGCGGTTTATGGAATTGAGATTGTCCGGCGAAAATTTTTTGACGGAAATAAAAGAAAATTGCTGATTACATTATTATCGATAACCGGAACGGCTGTTTTTATCTTATGGGCACTGAAAATGGGCGACACTTTTATTAACGTGCGTAAATATTGTCCTGCCATTGGTATTACTACAGTTTCCGTTTGCCTGATTGCTTTAGCAAGTTTTATTGTTATGGAGATTATTCGCAGGTCTGCGCCGTCGGGCAGATGGCTGCTGCTTCCTGCGTTTTTAATTCTGGCGACTGTCAGTTCAGGAGCTAATATAGGCAGGGCGATGGGAAACGGAAAGTCGGATGCGAACTTTAAAAAGCTTGCTGAGTGGTTTCTTGATAACGCAAAAGAAGATGACAAGCTGATGACTACTATGGCTGGTTTTATGCCAATTTTTACCGGTTTGCCGGCAGAAAGATTTTTACACACCGGCTCCATACCAGTCGAAGATGCCGATGATTTCATAGAGTTTATTGAAAAGTGCAGTGAAGAGGGAGTCACAATAATAGCGTGGGATTCAAGAATACCTTCTGCCGACAGATATTATAAACTCTGGGGATTGGACAGGATTAAAGTGCTTTCTGCTCCGGTTTATGGAACGAAAGTTGATACTATAGACCGATGCAGTCTCGTTCATATGTTTACTGAAGGCAAACCTAAAATTGCTATTTACCGCATAATGCCGGAAGATTATTTCATGTTATTTGAAGATTGATATCGGAAAAGGCTAAGATTAAAAAATAAAAAAACCGCTTGTGTAATGAGCGGTTTTTTTAGTAAGGATTTATGATTTTGTTGTTAACTGCCTCTTCTTGCTCCGCCTCCGGTATTACCGCCGCCGAATCCGCCGCCAAAACCTCCTCTGCCTCCTTGCTGGCCTTGAAGCTGGAGAGGCTGTTTCCATTCGAGCTGCTGCTCAATATTGCCGGCAAGCTCATATTTTATTATATGATCTGCTGGTTTCGCGTCGCCGATAATGTCGATTCTATCGCGGGCGATAACTCCCAAACCAGCGTCGCCACAATAGTTCAAATATCCCAGATTTTCGAGCGGGACATCCATAAGCTGTGCCCCGATACTATCGACCGCCATTACATCAGTACCGGCTAACGATACGCCGTGCTCGACTGGTGTGCCGTTCATCGGGCCGTTACCCTGCATGCCTTCGAGGCCGTCTAATACAGTCAATTGCGGCCTGACTTTCTGGGCGACAAGGTACATGTTATAGTGCAGCCATCGCGAGCTTGAGCCGTGCATTGTACGTTTGTAGCTGCTGTTTCTGCCTGCATTGAGCGGGCACCCCATGACCATATTTTTAAGACCCAGCGTGGCAATTACTGAGTTGTGTGTTTTCAGGCGTGTCATGGAAATGAAGTAATTCTTCGGGTCAAGAAACTCCGAGATTATCTCAATTCTTACAGGTCGAAGATTCCCGTCCACAATCCAATATGGTGAACCGGTATGCGTATTAAAATCCTGACATGAAACATTATATTCTTTTTCGAGAGCCAGATAGCCGTAGTTTTCAAAGCCCGGCATAGTATTTTGTGAAGCGGAAGATTCGCCGATGATAATTTTTCCGGGGTTCATCGGTTTAAGGAAATCCAGAACCGCCCGAACAGCGTCCGGATGGGTTGCGCAAAGCAGATTATTGGTTCCTACAAAATTGGGCTTAATTATAACCTGCTTGCCCTGAATACCTTTCTGAATCTCGTCTTTCCATGGCTCTAATACCTTTGTTATCATATCTCGCCTGTCTTTTCCGGCTACGAATGAGACTTTGCTCCTTTGAGCGGCGTTGGAGTCGGTATTTTGTAAAGTTGCCGCTGCGGCTCGCACCCTTGAATGCTGACTGAGCAGAGCACCAGCCGAGAATAAAAGCGTTCCTTTAAGGAAATTTCTTCTGTTATTTAGATGTTCAGATACGGCTTGAAGATTAATTGAATTTCTCATTTTTGCCTCCAGGAGTACAATACAGCAGTGGTATTGAAGAAAAATTGTGACGTTACTTCATGCATCAAAATTTCAGCTTTCGGTAATTTTGTGTTACTTTTAAAACGAATTATAACATATACGAACGCCGGACACAATTGTTTTATGTAAAAAACAGTTAATTCAGGCGGTTCAGTATATTTTTCTGATAGTCTTCTTTGCCGATTCTCGGATTTGCTGTATTACTGTATTTTTTTTGTATTTCTTCATTTATATAGCCGATACGGTTTTCAGGTGAAGGGTGGGTCGAGAAAAAGTCGATAGTGCTGGCCTCGCTGAGTGACTGTAGAATTTGCATAGTTTGCAGCATTCCTCGTGGGTCGTAACCTGCTTTTGCGATATATTTCAGGCCGCCAAGGTCGGCTGTGCGCTCGTCCTTCCTGCTGTAACTCAAGCCGACAATCTGCTTTGTCAGATTCGCAACGGTAGTTACAGTCTCAGGTGTTTGTTCCGAAGTTACCGCAGACAGCAGAATATTGAGTCCGATCTCCCGGCTCATGACGTTTGCGGTATCTCTGGCGACAACGTGTACGATTTCATGGCCGAGAATAGCGGCTAATTGTGCTTCAGTCTGGAGTTTTGTGAGCAATCCTTTAGTTATAAAGATATATCCGCCTGGAAGGGCGAAGGCGTTAACAGAGTCGTCAACGACGGCAGCGAAGTGGAATTCCCAGTCTGGACTGTCGCAGACAGCCGCGATTTTTTGGCCTACATTATTAATATAGCTTTGAAGAGCGGCATCTTGAATCTCTCCGCCAAGCTCTTTCGTAATTTCCGGTGCATATTTCTGACCAATCTCGATATCATTGCTCTCGGCAACAAGCATAAGCTCTCTTTTGCCTGTTACCGGATTTACGACGCAGCCTGAATAAATACAAAGTGCAAGGCAGCTCATTAATAGTGCTCTTTTATAAAACATAATTTTCATCCTTAAAAAGAATTTTTATTTACAAAACTTATAATATTTATTATAAGAATCATTTTAATAATCGGTAGTTAAAAACTATGAATAAGGAAAATTTTTGCACGGATTGTCAATTAAAACACGACTGCGGGAATGTTTGTCAGAGGCTGGATGATTCGCAGTGTCCGCACTTTATCCTTAAAATAATAGCAGCTTTTCTGCTGCCGATGGTTATTTTTATTATTTCTTTGGCGGTTTTTGAAAAAATTTTATCAGGAGGAGCTTTTTTGCATATTTCTCAGAAAATGCTGACATTAATTGGTTTTCTCCTGGCTTTGCTGACTACTATTGTTTGTATGCTGATTATTAAATTAGGCAATAGACTTTTAAGGAATTTTCTTAGAATAATAATATGAGTGTTACATCTAAAAAAAGTTTGACTTTTCCCGGAGGGATACATCCACCGGAGAAAAAGTCTCTTACAATAAATTCCAAGATACATACTGGTTTTATGCCTAAAGAAGTTGCAGTATTACTCAGTCAGCATATAGGAGCAGTTTGCGAGCCTTTGATCAGAAAAGGCAGTCTCGTTCAGGCTGGACAGAAAATAGGTGATTGTGACGCCTATGTTTCTGCTCCGATTCATTCTCCCGTAACTGGCAAAGTTAAGGAAATTGCTCTCAGGTCGCATGCTGTAATAGGACGAATTCCGGCGGTTATTATTGAAACACTACCGGCACATCCGGTCAAAAAAGGCTGTGTACAGTTCGATGAAGAATTCGATATCAATAAATATTCTGTTGAAAAAATATGTGAAGCTGTTCGTGAAGCAGGTATTGTTGGTATGGGTGGTGCCGGTTTTCCTACGAGAGTCAAGATTGAGCCTAATCCTCGCTTGCCTAAAACAACAATGATAGTTAATGGCTGCGAATGCGAGCCTTATATTACATGTGACTATCAGATAATGCTCGAATGGACAAAGCAAATCCTTATCGGTGTCAAGCTTGCCAAAAAAGCGTCCGGCTGTTCAAAAGCATTTATAGGCATTGAGGATAACAAGCCGCAGGCTATTGAGATGATGGAAACAGTTTTAAATAGCTTGGGTACTGATGAAATTGAAATTATCCCGGTAAAAACCAAGTATCCTCAGGGCGGCGAAAGACAGCTTATCAGATCGATTCTAAAGAAGAATGTCCCAACCGGCGGTATTCCACCAATGATTGGTGTATTGGTATTGAATGTTGCGACATGTGCGGCAATTGCTGAAGCGGTTGTTGCTGATGTCCCTCTAACACACAGAGTCGTTACAGTTACTGGAGAAGCAATCGCCGAACCAGGTAATTATTATGTTCCAATAGGGACATC
Organism: Sedimentisphaerales bacterium; assembly: GCA_016931715.1. Classification (GTDB taxonomy): domain Bacteria; phylum Planctomycetota; class Phycisphaerae; order Sedimentisphaerales; family Anaerobacaceae; genus JAFGPS01. The sequence continues at coordinate 44,911 of JAFGEF010000074.1, read as the reverse complement.
AATAGAAACACTATTGGAAGTTTGCGGTGGGGTGACACAAAAATCCGCCAGAGTTATTATGGGCGGGCCTATGATGGGAATTGCTATTGCAGATTTGACGACACCGACAACGAAAACTACCGGTGCTGTGACCGTAATAACTAAAGAACAAATGGGCATGGCGAAATTCGAACGCCGCGAAACTGCCTGTATTCACTGCGGAAGATGTTTGGCGGTATGCCCGGAGAATCTGAATCCGACAAGAATCGCACATGCAGTTAAAAACAATCTTATGGACGTTGCAAAAAGTTATTATATAACTGCCTGTATCGAGTGCGGATGCTGCAGCTATGTTTGCCCGGCACATATCGAGATTACAGGATATATAAAGACCGGCAAGATTTTTCTTGCCAGGCAAAAAAAGAAAATACCATAGACGAAGAAAAAAGCAGTGCATGTATAGCACGACGAGAAAATAATATGCTTAAGGATATAACAGTTTCATTTGCACCACATATCGGCAAGCCGTATTCTACGCGCAGTATAATGCTTGATGTAATCATAGGACTGACTCCTGCGATGATAGCGGCGGGAATTTTTTTCCGATTACATGCGATTGCGCTCGTTGCTGCCTGCGTAATTTCATCTATGGCAACTGAAGGGATTTGCAACCTGATTCGCAAAAAAGCAAATACACTCGATGATTTGAGTGCTGTTATCACAGGGATAATTCTTGCATTTTCACTTCCTCCTGCTATTCCTCTCTGGGCGGCGGTGATTGGAAGTGTTTTTTCCATTGCGATAGGCAAAATGGTTTTCGGCGGACTCGGAGCGAATATTTTCAATCCAGCTATGGCAGGAAGAGCGTTTCTAACTGCTTCTTTTGGTATGATGATGACAACATGGACAGTTCCGGCAACAATTGATTCTGCAATGCCGCAAATTTCTGCCGCCAATGCTGTCGATGCACGAACTCAGGCTACGCCGCTTGCTCATAGCAAGAATGCACAGAAAGCTCAATATGGAGCAATGGAACTTAACAGTTCAACTAGTGATCTTTTTCTCGGTAATGTCGGTGGCTGTCTCGGCGAGACCAGCGCATTGGCGTTATTGATTGGCGGAATTTATCTGCTTATAAGAAAAACAATCAGTTTTCACATACCAGCGGCAGTTTTTCTATCGGCTTTTATATTTAGTGCAATAGCTTATTTAATTAATTCTGATTATTATGCGTCACCTTTGTATCACCTCAGCAGCGGCGGATTATTTATAGGTGCTTTTTTCATTGCGACAGACCCTGTTACTGCACCATTGACGAGAAGGGGTATGTGGCTCTATGGAATCGGAATCGGGACGATAACAATGCTTATCAGAATTGTCGGCGCTTATCCGGAAGGTGTGATGTATTCTGTTTTGTTTATGAATTCTCTTGCGCCTCTTATTGATAAGTTATTCAAGCGCATTCCTGCGGGAGGCGAGCCAAATGCCTAAGATTAAGTTTTTCATCCAGCAAAGCTGGCTCTTGATAGTGTCTTCTTTCTTCTTCGGCCTTCTTATAGCAGGTGCAAATGCTGCCTGGGAAGATAAAATTGAATACAATTTGAAAGTGTATAAGTTCAATAAAGCTGCTTTTAAGATATTCCCGGATGCTGATCATTTCGATATAACTATTGATCAGGTTCAGGTCAAATCGTCAACAGGTAAGAAACTAATAACATCAGTCAGGAAAGTCGTTGCGAAAGATGGAACCTGCATGGGATGGGCATTTATTTGTATAGGAAGTGGTTATGGAGGTGAGATAAAAATAATTCTTGCTGTTGATGACAAATTTGAAACAATAAAAGGCTATGGAGTACTTGCAGCAAATGAGACGCCAAATATCGGAGAGAAAATAAAATACCCTGAATTTAAAGATCAATTTGTCGGAGCACCGGCGCTGGAATTTAATCTTGTGAAAGCTGGTGACAAAAAAGCAATAGATTCTGAAATTGTAGCAATAACGAGTGCGACAATAAGCAGTCAGGCGGTAGTGGATAGTTTTAATATATTTATTCCGCAGGTAAAAAAACAAATGCGAGCGGAAGGATTAATAGGCGATGGAAAATAGTGAACAAGGGACAATAATACTGTATAGAAAAACGCTTTACGCGGGATTATGGTCGGAAATTCCTGTGTTCCGTTTAATGCTGGGGATGTGTCCGACATTAGCTGTAACCGCAGCGGTCAAGCCGGCTTTTACTATGGGTATGTGTGTGCTGTTTGTATTGATATGCAGCAATATAGTGGTAAGTCTGATGCGCAATCTTCTCAAGCCGCATCTCAGGATTATGATGTTCACCCTGACGATAGCGACATTCGTTACTATCGCGGATTTATTTCTCAAAGCGTTTCAGCCGGAAATGAGCGACGCATTAGGACCTTATGTTCCCTTGATTATCGTCAATTGTATTATAATCTGCCGAGCTGAAGCATGTGCAAGCAAGAATGGCATTTTCGTAAGTATTCTTGATGCAATTGGTATGGGGCTTGGTTTTACAATTGCTTTATGTATTCTGGCTTCCATACGAGAGTTACTTTCGACCGGTGCGATTTTTGCAATACAGATATTTCCTCTGCAGGACAAAGGCGGCTGGTTCGTACCAATAGCGGCGTTCGGCTTACCTGTAGGAGCGTTTGTTACGCTCGGACTCATGCTGGGGCTTGCTAATTTGAGTAAAAAGAAATAAAAGATTATAAACAACGAAACTATATTTAATTTCAGGTAAATTTTATGGATACGTTTACTACATTACTTTTGGGTTTTATATCCATAGTTTTAATTAACAATCTCGTATTGACCAAGTTCCTCGGAATCTGTCCTTTTATAGGCGTTTCAGGAAGGATTGATACTGCGTTCGGCATGGGCCTGGCGGTCAGTTTTGTAATAATGTTAAGCGGAACTTTGACATGGCTGATTGATAATTTACTGCTTGCGGGTACGCCTCTTGAGGTGACGCGATATGTCTGCTATATATTGGTTATCGCCGGAGCGGTTCAGCTTGTTGAAATGTATGTGCGTAAATTCTCTCCGCAGCTTTACGAGAGTTTTGGTATTTTTCTGCCGCTTATTACCACAAACTGTGCAATTTTGGGTTTATGCCTTTTCATTAATCTTTGGGAAATTGACAATCTGCTCGAAGCGGTTGTTCTTAGTTTTGGCGCCGGGATTGGTTTTACTTTGGCGATTTGCATTATGGCAGGTATTCGTGAGAACCTTAACTTTGCGGATGTCCCCAAATGTCTCAGGGGTGCGCCGATTACTTTGATAACGGCCGGGCTTCTTACTTTGGCGTTTATGGGTTTTTCAGGAATGATTAAGTAAAAAAAGTGAGCTAAAGGTATGAATCATGATATTAGCTGATGTTTTTGAATTATGGAATAATATATGGCCGGCCGGCGCGATAATGATTGGCCTGGGTACCGCTTTCGCGCTTGTTCTGTTGATAGCGAGTGAAAAGCTGAAAGTTGTTGTCGATCCCAAAATAGAACAGATTCATGAAGCTTTGCCTAAAATTGACTGCGGCACCTGCGGCTATGCAGGCTGCGGCCAGTATGCAAAAGCTATTTTTGACAATCCTGAATTGATTGGAAAATGCTCGCCTGGCGGTGCCGCTGCATCTGCAAAAATAGCAGAAATATTAAATTTGCAGATTAGTGACTCTGGTCCCAAGAAAAGACCGATAGTACATTGCCGTGCACATAAGGACGACAAAACAATATATGCACAATACGAAGGCATAAAAAGCTGCACCGCCGCAAATGCTCTTGCTAATGTTCAGGCTTGTGCGTTTGGATGTCTCGGATATGGCGATTGTGTCGCCGCGTGTAAATTTGATGCACTGCATATTGTCGATGGTCTGGCAACGGTTGACTATAATAAATGCACAGGCTGCACCGCCTGCTCGAAGGCATGTCCGCGCAACCTGATTGAGATGGTTCCATTCAGCCAGGAAAATATGATGACAGTTGCCTGCCGCAATAAGGAAAACGGCAAGACTACACGTGCAGTTTGCAGGGTCGGCTGCATAGGCTGCGGCATATGTGCAAAACAATCTGATCTTTTCAAAGTCGAAGACAATTTAGCTCGCCTTGACTACGCTAAATATGTACCATGTGAAAAAACAGAAGCCGCCATGAACAAATGCCCAGTCAAAGTAATCATCTATCGCGGCAAATCCGCCCCGCAGCCTGCCATGCCAACAGAAAAACCTGTTCCTGTATCGAAATAAGAGTTCTGAGCTGACAATCTTTAAGATAATATCTAACGCCTTGCCTTATTATTAGTTATATATTAAAATCGCTGTTATGTTTTTTATACAATAAGCTATATTACTTTTTCCGGAATAGACATAAGTCATGAGCAAAACTGATAATATTACAAAGAAATACATTCAGCAAATGGTAAAGCGGATAGTAAAGCAGTTTAAACCGGAAAAAATAATTCTGTTTGGCTCACATGCACGTGGACAGGCAGGGGTAGATAGCGATATTGACCTGCTTGTCATTATGCCTGTTTCAGGCTCAAAACGTGAAAAAGCTATAGAAGTCGCCGTCACTTTACATGATATTCCTGTTGCCAAAGATATATTAGTTTCTACTCCAGATGATTACCAGTGGCGTAAGGAAATTGTCGGTACAATCGAACGTCCAGCCGCGCTGGAAGGAAAACTCTTATATGCACGAAAATAGCGGCATCTTTATTGTTGCAAGAGAATGGATTTGTAAGGCTGAGAATGACCTTAAAACTTCTATATATTTGCTGAAAATGACTAAAGACTGTCCTCTGGATGCTGTATGTTTTCATGCTCAGCAATGTGTAGAAAAATATTTAAAAGCTTTTCTTGTTGTAAAAAGTATTGATTTTCCAAAAACGCATGATGTTGAGCGTTTAGTATCTATGTTACCAGAAAGTATTTGGCTGAAATTGAGTATTGAGGAACAAAGACGCCTCACGGATTATGCAACGATTACTCGTTATCCTGGTGATTATGAACCTATACAACTTCCTGAAGCTAAACATAGTCTTGCACTTGCACGGCGAGTAAGGAAAGCATTAAGAAACCTTTTACCGAAAGAAGTGTTATCACATAAAAGGCAGAAATAAACATTTTTCATGATTCTGTTTCCTGTATTCAGTATTCTGTATTCTTATCATATTTTTTCCTTCCTATCTCTTTTATCTTCAATTACTTACAAAAATATTGAAAATAGTCCTATAATATCTTGTTTTTTAATTTACAAATTCCCCCCCCCCATTAAACTGGGCAAATTAAGATATATGAAGAAGGAAAGGAATCTCCATTTTTAATAGAATTTGTGTTTCTTGTTTGAAATAAAGGAATTTATATTTTGGAGGAGTTTGGGTATGAATCGCACATGGATTATGAGTTAGCTATTTATGGTATGCGCATTTTTTGGTACTGCCAGAGGTCCACCGACAATAATCAATATCAACGCATTGACTAATCATGTTTTAAATCCTGTTCATTTTTTTTTGAAGCAGGGAATTATACTCTTGACCCAATAGGTGTTGCCGATGGCGGATTATATAATGCTGCGAGTTGGGGTCCAGGAACTGGCCCTGGACGTTATCATTCTTGGCACTGGTGTTATTATATGGAAAGTCCAGAACTAGGTGTTATCGCCATCAATGAGGGGCAACCATATCTCAATACTGAGATGGACGCGTTTGCGACTGCTGTTAGTACAACATTCAGTCTCTCTACAGGTGACTATGTGGACTTTTATATTATGGATGGTCTGGGTGGTTACCAATACGCTTATGACAACATAGGAGGAATGTCTTTGAACGTTATCCCTGCGCCAGGCGCGATTATACTTGTCAGTCTTGGTGCGGGATTTGTAGGGTGGTTGAGGAGAAGAAGGGCGATTTAGTTAATTTCCATCCAATTCGTGACTTTGAATTTGACAAGCGGATCGGTGACGGCGGGTTCCCTGAGCGAAGCATCGTAGTGCATAGGGGCCGCATTTTTTGTTTCAAAGCTTTTTGATATGACCGAACCATACAGGGCGGCGGAATTGTTATATACTACTTCAGCTTCTGGTGCATAGATAGTGCCATAAAAAGCAGAATCGTTTTTCATATTAATTTTCGTGCAGGAATCGAGTGCGTATATTGACGTATTATGAGGGTCCTGAGTTTCGTTATTGACAGCGCTGCTGTTGCCGCTTACTAAGTTTCCGCCAAGATATATTGTTAATGATGAACCTGGTGTATCGCCATCCACGATAATCTGTGCCGAATTACCGAGAATTATATCTCCGGTAACATAAAGAGTTACATCTCCTTTTATGGTAACAGTTTTATTATTACCAAGGTCGATACTCTCATATTTGCCCGATACAAGAACGTCACCTTCTTCAAGTGTTCCCTGAGATGGCAAAGAGTCTATTAACGGCGGAACTGTAACAGATTCAAGTGTTTGCGCTGAGGACATTGCGTATTGCTGCCCGGTGATGGTGCCTTTGTTATCTATTGTATAATCCGGTTCGCCTCCTGCTCCCACGACGGCGTCTCCGTTTATTATTGCATCGTTGAACAAACACATTTGCCAGTGTTTGGTGCTGTTAGTGCCGACCTTTAAAGGCAGTGTATCCGAATCTGTATTGTACTGGTCAATTGTACAATTGTTGTGAAACCAGACGTATGATTCACAGAATATTGCGGCATCGAAAGGTCCGTCTAAAGACAATATGCAGCTTACAGTAGTTTGGGCATTGCCACAGGTTCCGGTAGCCGTAACGACATAATGACCTCCGTCATTTGTAACGGTGTAACTGTAAGATGCATTACTGCCAACTAATGAAATATTTGATTCAGATGGAAGTGAACCGTCATCCCATGGAATATTTTTAAGTTTTGCATTCATATCATATATTGCTTTTGTGAGACCTGCATCTGCCGCGCAGCGTGCGGTTATATCGTGGGAGTCATTTATAGAATATAAGCGTGCGTTCACTCCCAGAGTCAACAAAGAAGTGCCGACCGCAAGGAGTATCATAATTGTGACCATTGCCAAAGGCAATGCGATGCCAGATTTTTTATTGTAAAGCAATTTATGCATTTTATGGGTATGTCCAAACAAATACAACTCTCCACAGATTATTACTTACAAATAAATATTATTATCGTGTATTTTTTAAGAGTACTTTACATATCAATATATTTTTTCAGGTGAACAGGCTGCCAAAAGATGAAAGTCCCATAAATACTGCATTCTCATTATTTTTTACTCTTTTATATATTTATCTGCTCCCCGTGTCATTATAAATTGGTTTTGGCCGGAAGGTATCAGGATAGCTTCTGTGTCATCGATTGTCTCGATTAGGGCAAGACCTTTTTCAACTCCAATTACACTTACTGCAGTGGATAGGGCGTCAGCGTCAGCAGCATTATTTGAAATGATGGTGACACTTGATAATCCTTCTGCACCGGTACCTGTTCTGCGGTCGATGATATGACTGTAACGTTTGCCATCAATAATAACAAACTGCTGGTAATTGCCGCTGGTGGAAATTGACTCATTAGTGATTTTCAGCTTCATTACAAGTTCATCATTATCTTTTTCTGCTACGAGATTCGGATTCTGAATCCCGACAAGCCATGTTTTTTTCCCTTTGGCAGGTATTCCGAAGCATCGGATATTCCCGCCAATATCGACCATTGCTCCGATAACTCCGGTTTTTTGAATCGCTTCAATTGCTTTATCCACACCATAACCTTTTGCGATACCGCCCAGGTCGAGTCTCATACCTTCGACTGTAAATTTTACGGTTCTGTTTGTTTCATCGAGTATGAGTTTTTCGTATCCGACTTTGGTTTTTGTCTTTTCGATTTCTTCTTTTGTTGGTGCGATTTGTGTTTCTCTTGACTTGCGGAACAAATCAACGAGAGGTCCGACTGTAATATCGAAAGCTCCATCGGTGAGTTTGCTGAACACGACGCTTCTTCGAATGACTTCGAATGTTGATTCACTGACCTGAACTGCTCTCTGGAATGCTTCTTTATTTACGATTCCGATGTCCGAGTTGTCTTTATAATCACTCATCAGGTCATCGACTTTTTCCATTTCAGCAAAAGCATCCGTTGCGGCCTGCTGTGCAGTTTTTGAATTACCGGCTATTATGATAACTCTCGCAAAAGTGCCCATAACCAGCCTGTAGCTGCTCTCGAATTCAACCGGCTTCCTGTTGATTACAGAAAAAAACAGGACAAACAACAGAAAAAGAATAAAAAACAATATTGTGAAACTTCGGATTTTTACAAAACTCTTATTCATAACAAACATTCCATAGAAAATTTACGATAATGAAGTTATAATAGAAAAATGAAAAAAAATAAAGTGGTAATATTAACTGAACAGGTAGAAAATGATTTTCTCCCCTTTGTGCAGCAGCCGGGCAGGTACATCGGCGGCGAGATAAATCAAATCAGGAAAGACCTGTCCCAAAGTGAATTGACCATCGCATTGTGTTTTCCCGATATTTATGAAGTAGGAATGTCAAATACAGGCATTTCGATAATTTACGATTGCCTTAATACAATAGATGGTGTCGCGGCTGAACGAGTTTTTTCTCCCTGGATTGACGCCGAAAAGGTTCTTCGTGAAAAAAACATACCTCTATTCAGCTTGGAGTCTAAAGCATCGATGCAAAGTTTCGATATTGTTGGCTTTAGCCTTACTAACGAGCTGTGCTATACGAACGTGCTCAACATGCTCGACCTGGGCGGTATGAAGGTAAGAAGCATCGAACGGAGCGAGGATGACCCACTGATTATCGGCGGCGGGGGGATGGCAAACTGCTGCGAGCCGATTGCAGATTTTTTCGATATGTTTGTTTTGGGTGAAGGTGAAGAAGCTGTTATTGAACTTGCAAATTTAGTCAGGGATAGGAAGAAAATCGATACATCAAAAAAAGAAATACTTTCTGAAATAGCTGATAAATTCGATTGGGCTTATGTCCCGTCACTTGAAAAACAAACGCGACGACAAAATGCGATTGTTCAGGATTTCGATAACGCGCATGTACCACTTGCTCCGATAGTTCCTTTTGTTCAGGCTGTACATGAAAGAGTCAATGTCGAGATAATGCGCGGCTGCCCGGGCCGATGCCGGTTTTGCCAGGCGAGTTTCTGCCGCAGACCTATTCGATATCGCAGTATCGATAGGGTGATAGACATTGCGAAGAAATGTTATCATTCAACCGGGTATGATACGGTAAGCCTGCTGAGCCTGTCGAGTGCAGAATATCCTGAACTTGAAAAGCTGGCTTCAGGACTGCATGAGTATTTTAAGGATAAGCATGTTGGCATCTCTCTTCCGAGCCTGCGTGTCGATAAACAATTAAAATTATTGCCCGAATTGGTCAGTTCAGTTCGTAAAGCCGGACTTACAATAGCGGTTGAAGCAGCCAGCGAAAAGCTGCGGCGTATTGTTAATAAACCTCTCAAAGATGAAGATTTATTTGCAGCCGCAGAAGCTGCTTATCGAGCTGGCTGGCAAAAATTTAAACTCTATTTCATGGTAGGCTTGCCGGGTGAAACGCTTGATGACGTAAAAAGGATTGTTCAGTTGTCATACGATTTAGCCAAACTGCGAAAGAAAGTTGATAATAAAACCGGCAGCATTAATGTCGCTGTAAGCTGGTTTGTACCGAAGGCTCATACGCCATTCGGCTGGCTTGGCCAGAAACCGAGAGAATATTTCGAGGATGCAAGGAAGATAATTCTTGATGAAAAAAGAGACCTGCGGGCGAAATTTCTTTCGTTCAAGTTCCACCATATTGATGCAAGTATTTTGGAATCGGCAATTGGTCGTGGTGACAGGAGACTTGGTGACGTAACCGAAGCCGCCTGGCGAGCGGGCGCGAAGTTCGATTTGTGGGACGAATGTTTTAATGTCGAGATTTGGCAAAAGGCGTTCGAGCAATCCGATTTGAATTTGGATTCGCTTGCACAACGGGAATTTTCAGTCGAAGAAACTCTTCCCTGGGAGCACCTTGGCGGACCGGATAAAAACTACCTCTTAAAACACCTGGCCGATGCAAATCAGATTGTGAACGGTGAATAATGTGTTCTATCCGACTTTTGTTTTAAGATCGTTTTATTTTTTATAAGCCGGCTTTAGACCTTTTAACATAGGGTAATGTTTGATATTAAGCGTCTTCAACTCGGCATTTTCAGCCTGAGCGGTAGCAGCTAATATGGCATCGGCAAGTCCAATTCCATGTGATTTGCCATATCTGTATTTATACAAACCCCCCTCTTTTGCAATCTCAGCCGTTACGGGAACTACGTGAAAAACTGAGATAAAATTATCTACAGCGGATCGTTCTGTATCTGTTTTTACTCCGGCATACAATTCCGCAACAACAATGGAAGAAAGAATAATCCGTGAAGCATGTGTATTGACAAAAGCTACTGCTTTATTATAGCCCCGAAAAAAATCAACAAGCACATCTGTATCGATAAGAATAAAATCTGACATATCTAATTCCTGTCCCATTCTTGTCGCATTTTTTTGAAATCGGGAAGGTCTGTCCGGTTTTTCCAGATTCCGGCCGCTTCGCGCAATACAGATTCTCTTCGGCTGGAGCCGGCCTGACCGATAAGCTGATCAATGGCTTCTCGTATCAACTGGCTCTGTTTTTTCCCCTCAGCTTCAGCAATAGCAGCCAGTTCATCACGCTGGCTTTCTGTGAGATATATTTGTGTTCGTACCATTACTTATCTCCAATATTGATATTATATACACCATTATTATACATCATCTGAATTTTATGTCAAATATTTAACATTCGTTATTTTACTATTTTTTAATTGAAGTTTTTGCTGTTCGGGCGTATATATCTTAATAACGGTGTGCAAAATTGTATTGCAGGCTCGATTATTAACTTTCAAAATTAGAAAGGGAGAAACGATGGACAGGCAAATCGATATTAAGAGTTTTATAATTGGCATTCTGGTCACAGTTTGCATGGTATTGGCTATGGGTGCCGCAAGGTCAATGGTGTCCGGATCGAGCGGCCGCTTCGAGATTGTTGTTAGAGACAATCATGCCTATGTGCTCGATACCGTCGATGGTCGAGTGTGGGAAAACTGGGCGCCCAGTAACCAGGGGCGCTCGTCCAAGTATTTTAAGTCGGTAAAAATTTCTCCGGATTCGACAGACCAGGACTGACATTGAGAGGGAATAGATGAATCATACGCATCATTTTCATGATTACCAGAGGAATCCTCTGGACATACAACAGCTTGCTGAATTTGATGAAGCGATTTCGCGATACAGTCAGAGCGAGCAGAGACGCAGGCGTCTTATCTATCTTCGCGACGCAGCGCAGCAGCTCAAAACGGGACAATCTCTGCTCAAAGGTTTCGGCTGGATTATGATTCCGCTGGCGATTATTCCGATTTTTTGGCCCTTCTTTATATTTATATGGTTTATCCGAAAAAAAACCGGCTCGATGACGAATGCTCAGCTTTACAATGCGCTGGAATACTGGGGTGTTCACGACGTGGAAATTGATGCGTATGTCTCAGGCACTGACTCGGTGGATTAGGACAATCTTATCCCGGATTTGTAACAATATGACAAAAAATATTTTTTATGATTATTTTTAGGAAGGTGAATACATGGATGATAAGAAAGTAGTAACACAGATAGGTTCTTTGCCGTATGATAATGTTGACGAAGCCGTAAATTACAGTTTGCAGCATGATATATCATTTCTGCCGGAATTGCCGAAACTCGGCGATGCGATGATGGATTATATAAAAAATCCGGGCAAGATGAGTTGTCTTGATACATTCAGGCAAAAAACAAAGGGCAGGGAAGTTGTAAAGGTTCAGTGCGTCGGGCCTGCTACACTTGTTCTGGGCGGCTATAGCGAAGACGAAGCCATATCGAGAGTCTATGAGCATGTTAGCGCTATAACGGATGGTTTCGATGTGGGCAAGATTATACTGTTTCTCGATGAGCCTGCGCTTGGACATGCGGGTTTTGATTACCAGACTGCATGGTCGGCAATTTTCGGAAGTTTCAATTTCACTTACGGTGTTCATGTCTGCGGCAATATGAACTGGGACGATATGTTCAGTTCCGAAATTAGTATCATCAGCTTCGACGCTTCACTGTATGATATTACAAAATACCCGAAATATCGCAGCGGCAAGAGGATTGCATGGGGCGTCCAAACAATCGATGATGTAAAGGACTTTCAGGAAGGGGACTTATTAACAGGTCCATGCGGTATGGGACCGAAATTCTTCACCATCGATGACTGCCCGAAACGACTTAAAAACCTTCAGGATATTTCCGAAAGCCTTTGCAGTCAGCTCACATGACTATGACTTAAGTTAATTTGGCTGACATGACGATTATATTATCAGATACAAAATTAAAAGCTTAAGGAATGATAATGCAGTCATATAAGGTTATACCAAAATTGCTGCTTGAATTATTCGCGTGTTTAATATGTCTGTATGTTATTGCCTATCCATGCCTGCGAGTAAGCAGGATATTGATTGCCAGAAATTACTTTGTTTATAAAACTATTGAAGAAGGGGGGCAATTAATTGAGGATCATTTTGATATTGACCATGGCCCCGCAATGGTTTATGGCCGAATCCAGCAAAGAACTTTTCTCGGAGTTATGTACAAACCTTTATCGCTTATCGAAGTGTATCTCCGTGGATATGGCAATTATCCAAGAGTCTGGATTGCTGAAGAATTCATATGTAACCAGTAGTAATAATAAAATGATTCATTAGAAACCTATATGGGAGTTTTGGGGATTGTTCTTATAGTAATGTCTGTGATTTTTTTGGAGACTGATTATGAAATATCGTAAATTGGGACAGACGGGCTGGAAAGTATCGGAAGTAAGTTTTGGAGCATGGGCAATCGGCGGGACATGGGGACCGGTCGATGATAAGGAATCACTGGCGGCATTGCATAAAGCGATTGAGATGGGTGTAAATTTTATCGATACCGCAGATGTTTACGGCGATGGCAGAAGCGAAAGACTTGTCGGGCAGGTTTGCAGGGAATCGAAAGGTCGGATTTATGTCGCTACAAAAGCAGGCAGGCGACTGAATCCTCATGTCGCAGAAGGATATAATAAAAAGAACCTTACCGCTTTTGTAGAACGCAGCTTGAAAAACCTCGGTATCGAGACGATTGACTTGCTCCAGCTTCATTGTCCGCCAACAGAAGTATTTTACAGACCTGAAGTTTTCAGTGTGTTGGATGAATTTGTCGAAAAAGGGAAAATCCGTTATTACGGCGTGAGCGTTGAAAAGGTCGAGGAAGCTCTCAAGGCGATTGAATATCCGAATGTGCAGACTGTTCAGATTATTTTTAACATGTTTCGCTGCAGACCCTCTGAGCTTTTCTTCGAGCAGGCAAAAAAACGCAAGATAGGAATCCTCGCAAGAGTGCCTTTAGCTTCTGGTTTGCTTACGGGAAAAATGAAGCCTGATACGAAATTTACGTCAGACGACCATCGGAAATTTAATAGGTATGGTGAGGCGTTTGATAGAGGAGAGACTTTTTCCGGTGTAGATTATGACCTTGGCTTGAAGGCTGCCGGGAAGTTGAAAACCATTTGTCCAAAAGATATGACAATGGTGCAGTTTGCATTGAAATGGATTTTAATGTTCGATGCTGTTACATGTGCAATCCCCGGAGCAAAGAGACCATCTCAGGCACAGGAAAATTTCTCAGCTTCCGATTTGCCGGAGATTCCCAAAAAGATTATGGACAAAGTCAGAGAAATCTATGATAAGAACATCAGGGATTTAGTGCATCAATACTGGTAGTTGAGCAATTTAATGCGACTTGTAAAAAGATTAAATAAAAAAGAGAAATAAGAAAGAAAGTACTAAAGTTTCTTTCCACTTCCTTGACGATATTTATAATAGTATGAAACTAAAATCCGAACCATGATTTTGAAAATATTTCAGGGAATAAGGCTTTTTATTTTTTATTATTTTCTAAACCAATCCAGAAAGCGAGGTTAATATGAATGACTTTCAAAGAAATCATATTGTGGAGATATTGAGGAATTCTCATTTTGTCAAAGTTGTGCTGATTGGTTTTCTGGTTCTTTTGCTTCAAATACCGATTGCCAAAATCAAGGACGTTATTAAAGAAAGGGAACAGACTCGCGAAAAGGCAATAAGCGAAGTAACATCAAAATGGGGCAAGAGCCAGCTATTATCCGGACCTTCGATAATCGTTCCTTATATGAACAGGTCTTACAGTTCAAGAAATCCGGAACCGCCGAATATTGGATACGCAACTTTCCTTCCCGAATCATTAAAGATTTCCGGCAAACTCGATAGCCAATTACTTTACAGAGGAATATATAAGATACCTGTTTATACAATGCTGCTCGACATTAGCGGCAGTTTTGAAGCTCCGGATTTTTCTGAATGGGCCATAGATGTTAATAATATTCTCTGGGACAGGGCTTATCTGTCTTTTATTCTGACGGATTCGTGGGCGATTACCAAGTCTCCGACTCTTTTATGGAATGACAGGAAACTGAATTTTTTGCCTGACGCCGGAGAGTTCGGAAATAATCGACAGGGTGTGAATGTGAAACTCAAAGACTATCTTGACGGCAAAGAATTTAACTTTTCCTTTTCCATAGAGCTTAACGGCAGTGTCAGTGCATTTTTCATTCCATTTGGACGTGATACAGAAGTGCAGCTTAGCTCCAACTGGGCATCGCCAAGTTTTCAGGGTACCTGTCTTCCGGCGAATCGAACTGTAAGCAGTGAAGGTTTTGCCGCGACATGGAATGTTCCTTTTCTGAGCAGAAATTTTCCCCAAAAGTGGCTGTCTTCATCTAATTCGAATATGGATAAAGTGATTGAGTCATCCGGTTTCGGAGTTGAAATGATTTCTCCTGTTGACCATTACACAATGTCGCAGCGCAGCGTAAAGTACCAGATTCTTTTTCTTGTTTTGACATTTGCCACTTTATGGCTTATCGAGATTCTTGCAAAAATCCGTGTTCACCCGATACAATATCTGTTTATCGGTATGGGGATGTGTATGTTTTATCTGCTTGAACTGTCTCTTGCCGAGCATTTGGGATTTATTCAGGCATATTCAATAGCTTGTGCGGCGATAGTTATACTGGTAACCGCATATTCCGCGGCGGTATTAAAAGCCAGAAAACGTGCGGTTATTGTCGGCGGGGTGGTAACATTGCTGTATATATATCTGTATGTTCTTTTAATGATTGAGGATTATGCGCTTTTATCCGGCTCAATAGGACTATTTGTTGTTTTATCGGCAATTATGTTCTTGACCAGAAAAGTTGACTGGTACTCCTTAACAGATACCGTAATACCTAAAACTGAGACCAGCAACAAGGAGTAAATGAATATGATCGTATAATTTTGCCGGAATAGTTCAGGCTTATTACTGTTCTTAAAACAGGCGAATGTAAATATAATTGCCTGTCGAATTGGCTGCTTATGCTTTTTTCATACCGGCAGGCAGTGATAATCCATATTTTCCCTGCGAGTCTCTGAAATCGGTTATAATTTTTATTGCTGTCGCCGGTTCATCAGCGACTGTAAATACATCCATATCTTCAGGAGAAATATATCCATGCTCGTTCAGCATTTTCGTTTTTATCCATTGAATAAGACCATCCCAGTATTCGGAGCACATCAGGATTACAGGGAATGATGCCTGCTTCAGGGTCTGAATCAGGACAAGTGACTCGAAGAATTCGTCCATAGTCCCGAATCCGCCCGGGAAGACGATAAAGCCGTGAGCGTATTTCAAAAACATGACTTTTCTGACAAAGAAATATCTGAAATGAAGTGAGAGATTCTGGTAATCATTTGGAATCTGCTCCATAGGAAGCTCGATATTCAATCCGATGCTTTGCGCTCCTTCTTCCGCGGCACCTTTGTTTGCGGCTTCCATTATTCCGCCTCCGCCGCCGGTTATTACAGCAAAACCTGCTTTTGCGCACTCGGAAGCTGTCTTTTCGGCAAGCTTATAGTATTTATCGCTTGGTTTGGTCCTTGCTGAGCCGAAAATAGTTACTGCCGGCCCGACTGGCGTAAGCTCCTCGAAGCCTTCTGTGAATTCTGCCATTATACGGAATATCCGCCATAAATCCTGCACCGGATTTTCAATCATATCTATCATAATACTCCTTGTAATATTAAATTATAGGTTTCCTGAATCCTGTTTTTTATCTGAACTTTACCATAAATCCGGATTGTTTGCCGAAGGGCAATATAGAGCGATCGGGCATTCCGGGCATTTCGGCTTGCGAGCTATGCAAGTATTTCTTCCATGCGAAATTATCAAATGGCTAAAAATCGTCCAGTTCTTCATCTCTATTATTTCGGCTAAATCGAATTCCAACTTTACCGGGTCATTGTTATCGGACAATCCCAGCCGCCTGCTTAAGCGAATAACATGGGTATCGCATGTAATACCTGGAATTCCGAACGCGTCACCGAGGACGCAGTTGGCTGTTTTTCTGCCTACGCCGGGCAAGGTAAGAAGTTTTTCCATCGAATTTGGAACTTCTCCGTTAAACTGCTCGATTATTTTTATGCAGGCATTTTTGATATTTTTAGCTTTATTGTGATAGAAACCTGTGCTTTTAATATCGGACTCAATTTGTTCTATGTCGGTATTTGCCCAGTCTTGTGCCGATTTGTATTTTTTGAATAAATCTTTTGTAACTATATTTACTCTTGCGTCTGTGCATTGCGCCGATAGAATGGTTGCTATTAGCAGTTCAAGCGGATTTTTGAAGTTCAGGGCGATTCTTGCATTGGGGTATGATTTTTCCAAAATAGGAAAGAATTTTTTAATTCGCTCTGCAGCTTCTTTTTTATCAACTTTTAAAACTTTTTTCATTTATAACTATCCTTAATAAAAAGTACTTTCATGAGAAGAAGTCTAAATCAATTCAACCAATCGGGCAATGAAAAACTTTAAATCCATTATGTGTTGAGATATGCACATATAGAAGAATAATAAATACAAAGAGAGGTTACATAATCTATTTATATATACTTCCAACAAGTAATGATTTCATTGCCGATACGAACAAACGTTATGTCAGACCAGCCGGTAACTATGGAGTGGATGTTTCTTATGTCAGCTCGAGCTTTAATGACGCAGAGTGGCATAAAGTGAATTTGCCTCATGATTATGCTATAGAAGGTCCTTTTATTACGACAGGCGGAGGGGGAATGGGTCGATTGCCGACAGCCGGAGCGGCATGGTACCGCAAACATTTGACGATTCCCGCATCGGATTCAGGGAAACAAATCTTTCTTGAGATAGATGGTTCCATGTCCTATACGACAGTATGGTGCAACGGGCAGATTGCCGGGGGCTGGCCCTATGGCTATTCTTCCTGGCAGGTTGACCTGACTCCTTATGTCAGGTTCGGTTCTGAAAATGTTCTTGCGATTCGTCTTGATAATCAGCCCAACTCATCTCGCTGGTATCCGGGGGCAGGTATATATCGAAATGTATGGCTAACCATGATTTCGCCTGTTCATGTCGGTCAGTGGGGCACTTATATAACTACGCCTGAAGTTTCAAAGGAATCTGCAAGTGTATCGTTGAAGGTGACAGTTGCCAACGACTCGAAACAGGAAACCAAAGTAAGTGTATCAACTGAAATTTTCGAGATAGATTCCCATGATCGCAAAGCTGGCAAAGCGTCAGCAGTAATTCCTTCTGCCAATATGACAATCAGAGGAGGTAAGAAAGTTGAGACAGAGACTAAAGGTACAGTGACCAATCCGAAATTATGGGGAACAGGTTCAAATCAGAAGCCGAACCGGTATGTCGCAGTTACAACGGTGAAACAGGAGGGGAAAATAGTTGACACATATGAAACAGTGTTTGGAATTCGCACGATTAAATTCGATTCCAATGTTGGTTTTATCCTGAATGGTGAGCATATAAAGATTAATGGAGTTAATAATCATCACGATCTTGGCGGTTTGGGTGCCGCGTTTAACTATCGCGCAGCAGAGCGGCAGTTGGAGATTCTTGCTGAGATGGGATGCAATGCTATTCGCACAAGCCACAATCCTCCCGCTCCTGAACTTCTCGACCTTGCTGACAAGATGGGATTTCTCATTATGGATGAAGCTTTCGATATATGGGAGCGTCAAAAAACTCCTAACGATTATCATCTTGTTTATACTCAATGGCATGAGCAGGACTTGCGTGCGATGCTCCGCCGGGATAGAAATCATCCATCAGTTATCATGTGGAGTGTTGGTAATGAAGTCGGCGAGCAATCCTCGGGAGCAGCAGGAGCTGCTGTCACTAAGGAATTGGCTGATATATGTCACGAAGAAGATCCTGCTCGACCGGTAACTGCGGCAATGAACTCTGCCAAGCCGGATAATCTTATGCCTGTGGAATTGGATGTAATCAGTCTCAACTACCAGGGTGAGGGAATCCGTTATGAAGGAGCCTATGCTGGATTAAGAGGAGGAAACCAGGCTGCTCCGCAGTTCCCGGCTTTCCATGAGAAATTTCCAGACAAGGTCATTCTCAGCAGTGAAAACGCTGCGGCTCTCAGCACTCGCGGAACATATCTTTTTCCAGTCTATAATGGAAATAGTTCACCGGTGAGGAGTGGCCAGGGTGGGGACCAGGGTAATCGATATGTCAGTGCCTATGAGTTATATTCGGCTGATTTCGGCTCTTCCGCTGATAAGGTGTTTTCTTCTCTGGACAGACATCCGTATGTGGCAAGGGGATTTGTCTGGAGCGGATGGGATTATCTCGGCGAGCCTACTCCTTATGATGCGTCACGCAGTTCTTACTTTGGTATCATAGATTTGGCAGGATTCAAGAAGGACCGTTTCTATCTCTATCAGTCTTATTGGCGCCCTGATGTTCCTATGGCACACATTCTGCCGCATTGGACATGGGCCGATAGAGTCGGTGAAGTGACACCTGTACATGTATTCACTTCCGGTGATGAAGCAGAGCTCTTTCTTAATGGTAAATCGCTTGGCCGCAAAAAAAAAGGTGAGTATGAATATCGTTTACGCTGGGACGATGTCAAGTACGAGTCGGGAGAATTAAAAGTCATTGCATATAAAGGCGGCAAAGAATGGGCGAAAGATGTTATGCGAACTGCGGGTGACGCGGCTAAAATGTCTCTTGAACTGGATCGTACAGTTATTGATAACGATGGTTATGATTTGTCTTTCATTACTCTCACAGTTCAGGACAGCAGCGGCATAATGGTACCTCGTGCAAATAATCCGATTCGTTTTTCTGTCAGCGGTCCCGGCGAAATTGTCGCTGCCGATAATGGTGACCCAACCGATTTCACTGTTTTTCCGTCTCACGACCGCAAAGCTTTCAATGGTCTTGCTCTGGTGATTGTTAAGGCTAAACGCGGCCAAACCGGTTCAATTGTCATTACCGCCGAATCCGATGGTATTCCCGCTGCTAAGTGTACTGTTACAGCGAAATAACGCGTAAAATTGGAAAAAAGCGTAAATTAGGATATATAGTCAAGATATTCTAAAGAATTTTCTTCTCTAATAATATGTTGCACAGAGATACTCTAATAATGTAATCAAAAAAAAATCTGTATTCTGGACGAAATGGAGGTATGTATGTACAATAATAAGTATGGAATTATATCCGTTAAAATTTCAACCTATATTTAAGCATAGGATTTGGGGAGGTCAGAAACTGCGTGAAGTATTCCGCAAGAACCTTCCGCAGGGTGAGAAAATCGGGGAAAGCTGGGAACTGGCTGATTTGCCAAAGGATAAAACGCTGATTGCAAACGGCGAACTTGCAGATAAAACTCTTTCCTGGGTGATTGGAAAATATCCTTCAGAAGTCACAGGCAGAGAGTATTTTATGGGTGCTTTTCCCCTGCTGATAAAGCTATTGGATGCACAGGATATTTTAAGTGTGCAGGTTCATCCCGATGAACAGACCTGCGAGCGATTGGGTGAAGGCGAGCCGAAAACGGAGTGCTGGTATATCATATCTGCCGAGCCGGGCGGTTATATTTATAAAGGATTGAAAAGGGGTGTGACAAAAACTCAATTTACCGAGGCAATAATTAGCGGCGATGTCGCTGATTTGTTGGCGAAAGTCACTGTCGAAGCGGGACAATGTCACTTTTTGCCTGCTGGTACGCCTCATGCGATAGGTCCAGGATTATTAATAGCAGAAATTCAGCTTCCTTCTGATACTACTTACAGGATTTTTGACTGGAACAGGGTGGACGAGAATGGCAATGCGCGTCAATTGCATATACAGCAGGCGTTGGAGAGCATCCATTTTGATGTGACGGGAGAAGAACCTGGCGTTACAACAATCGGACGTCTTGTCCAATGTGAATATTTTACTGTGGATAAAGGTCACCAGGCAAAAAACTGCGAAGTGCTTTTATCGCCCGGGGAACTGAAAGTGCTGTTTATCTTGTCGGGATATGGCGCGATTATGGGATACCATGTAAATGCAGTTGAGTTCAGGGCTGGTGATTGTCTGCTTATACCGGCTTCCTATGAGGGTGCGATGTGTTTTGCGGATAATACGGAATATTTAACGGTAAAATTATAATATTTAACGGTAAAATTATGAATTCAGGACTGAGAAAACAAAATTTTGAAACACATATAATCCATAAGCCGGATACGTACCTTTTAATATCTAACACAAAATGTTCCAAAATGAGCTATTTTCTGGTTTTTTTTGCAGCTGCGGCTCTTTATATCCTGACTTGTGCGCCGGGAGCTGTATGGCAGGATGCCGGCCTGATTCAATACAGGGTATGGCATAATGACATTGAGGGAAAGCTCGGACTTGCGCTGTCACATCCGCTTTTTTATCTTATTGCAATACCATTTAAATATATCCCTGTGGACCAGTACGCATATAGAATAAATTGTCTGGGAGCGATTATTTCCGCGTTTGCAATAGCGAATCTCTTTCTATTATTGCGTCTGTGGCTTGGCGAAACTTTCCCCGCTTTGCTCGGAGCTGTTACACTGGCTTTGTCACATACTTTCTGGCAGCATTCGACAATGCCGGAAACCTATGGATTAACTGCGGCTTTAATGTTTTTGGAACTGGTAATGCTCTTGAAATATGCCAGAACTTCACGAGCGGTATATTTGTATTTGCTTGCTTTTATAAACGGACTGGCAGTCGCAAATCACATGCTGGCACTAATAGCCTTTGTTTGCTATTTTGTTCTTGTAATTGTTCTGGTTATAAAAAAGCAATTAAAAATGCGGCACATAATTCCGATGGGATTGTTATGGATTACAGGCGCTCTTCCATACGAATACCTGATTGTCAAAAATATTATTCAGACTCATGATATCGCAGGAACTCTTGCTTCCGCGCTGTTTGGTTTGAAATGGGAGGGGGCAGTGCTTAATACTTCGCTGAACCTGTCTGTTATTAAGGAAAATTTTCTGTATTTAATACTTAATTTTCCAACTCCCAATATCCTGTTTTTAATTGTTGGAGCATGGAGCATATATAAATTTTCGCCGAAGCGATGGTTTGCATCGGTTCTGATTGCAATGTCGATATTGTTTTTCATTTTCGCATTTCGCTATACGGTACCGGACCGCTATACTTTTTTTATTCCTTTTTACTGCCTCGTTTCGATATTCATAGGCGTGGGAGTATTCTGGTATTTACTCAAAGGCAGCGAGCCGCATTTTATTATGTTTTCCATATTTTGCCTTGTTGTTGTCCCTGCCTATTATAAAGCTCCGGAAATCGCAAGGGGACTGGAACTGAAAATAGGCAATGACAGGGCAATTCCTTATCGCAATACTTCTGAATATTTTCTTCACCCCTGGAAAATGAATGATAATGGAGCCGAGCAATTTGCTCTTCAGGCTTTAATAAGCGTGGAATTACCCGCGATAATTTATGCAGACGCGACCGCGGCGCCGCCTCTGCTTCTCATGCAGGAGGAGCGAAAATTGCTGGCCGGGCAGGACATTAAAATCATTTCAAGTATCGGCACAAGTGAAGGTGCGCCGGAATTCAACGAGCAAACGATAGATAAATTATTCTCCGAGAGAAATATCTATGTCGTATCTAACATGAAAGGATATTGTCCCGATTTTTTACTCAAAAGGTACAAGTTTGAGCCGGAAGGTGTTCTTTGGCTTGCTGTTAAAAAAGAATAGATTTAGATAGTGTGTCTTTATTGAATAGAAAAATGAAAACTGCAGAATGTAGTCAATGCAGCAAATTATTCAGCATCAAAGTAAAAGAATGTCCCTTTTGCGGAACGCCGAATATTCATTACGAGAGCGGTATGATGAAAAAATGGCATCAAAAAACATCAGTCAGCATGAGTATTGCGGCATTTCTAATTATTTTTTCCATGGGATTTATTCATATTATCACAGGTGTAGAATCGAAACTGGGATTGCCTTATGACATCGCAATGAAACAATCTTTCGGTTATAAAGAGACAATCGTTAATGCCCGGAAAATCACGTCAGTTCCCTATGTCACTGCGAAAATTAAATATCCAATCGGCTGCGAAGTCCTGCAAAGACTGGGATACATCGATTCCGGCCTGGTATTCGAGACGGTAATGAAAGAATCGCTTCTTTCAAAATTCAAAAGCTGGCAGACAGAATTCAGGAAATCAATCGATAATACCGAGCGGAGATGGAGCGATAAACTTATCGGAGAAACAGAAAACATTGATCGAAATTCGAAGGATGCCGATTCTTATAATAATCGCGGTGTAATAGCGGCTAAGCAAAACCGGTTTGAAACGGCTCTTTCAGAATTCTCGAAAGCAATAAACAAAAATCCGACTTATGACGCTTATTATAATCGCGCCCTTGTTTATGTCACTTTAGGCCATTTGGAAAACGCAATTAAGGATTTTACAAAAGTTATTGAGATTCAGCCGAAATTTACAGATGGATATATGGAACGTGGACAGATTTATCTGACCAGAGGCGAATATAAACCGGCGATCACAGACTTTACGAATGTAATCGAAATCGAACCTGAACGTGCTGAAGCATATTTTAATCGGCTGCTTGCATATTTCGCTCTTGGCGAATACGACAAGGCATGGAACGATGTCCGTAAAATAGAAACTACCGGACAGGCAATCCCGGACGAGTTTTTTTTCATGCTGCGGCAGGTTTCAAACAGGCAAGAATAAATCTCCGGTTCATATGATTTTCAATCAATCAAAACCGCATTATTTAAACAAACGATTACGACATCGCTGATACAGTTTTAATTAATTTGCTTGTATCTTATCATGACAGTAACAAAAAGTCTGATACCGGATTGTCGGAGTTTTTGCTTTCACCGACAATCCGGTATTGATATAATTATTTGTATTGTAGTATAGACCTCTGCGAAGAAGTCTTTTTAAATTATGGTTTTATAGTTTATGTTATGGAGGTTTGATTATGTTGAAGAAAAGAGTATTGTTGTTCTGTGCAATTATTTCTGTCTGTCTATCGATTGCGGCAGTTGCCCAGGATGCACCAGCGGCAGGCGGCCGGGCAGGCGGAATGGGTGGAAGAGGCGGCGGTATGGGAGGATTGGGGATGGGTGGTGGAGGTCGAGGCGGTACTGTCCCGGAGGCTTATTATGAGGGTGCTGATAGAACTGTTGCACCTGCAGGATTTGATGCTAAGCGAGAAGGTGTCACAGCAGGCAAGCTTGAACAGGTTGAATACGATTCCAAAACCGTTGGCGTAAAACGCTGGATGGAGGTTTATACACCAGCGGATTATTCCAGGGACAAGAAGTATCCAGTGCTCTATGTGCTTCACGGCATCGGCGGCAATGAGAGGAAAGAGTGGACCGGGCAGGGAGCGGCGAATGTAATCCTCGATAATCTTCTGTCCGACAAGAAAATTGAGCCAATGATTGTTGTCTTCCCGAACGGCGATGCTTCGGCTCCTGCCGGACGCGGTGACGCAACAGGCAGAGGCGGAGAAGGTCGCGGTCGCGGGCCAGGCGCTATGGCGCCGGTAACTCCGAACGGCATGTACTTCGCAGCTGCGGCTGGTCCGACAGAAGGTGGTGCCGAGGGTCGCAGAGGAACTGCCGGACGAGGCGGTGGAATGATGGGTGGTCGCGGCGGCGGTATGGGCGGCTTCGGCGGCTGGGGAACGCCTTTCACTGACGATTTGCTTAAAGACATTATTCCCTTCATAGAGTCACACTATTCTGTATATACAGATCGCGAACACCGTGCAATAACTGGGCTGTCGATGGGTGGCGGTCAGGCATTGAACATCGGCCTGGCAAACCTCGATACCTTCGCTTGGGTAGGAGCTTTTTCCCACGCTCCAAACACACAGTCGGTTGATCAACTGGTTCCAGATCCAGAGGCGCCTAATAAAAAGTTGAAACTATTGTGGATTGGCTGCGGTGACAGGGACGGTACAGTTGGACAGGGTCCTTACAATTTCCACCTTGGATTGGTGCAAAAAAAGGTGACGCATATATGGCACGTGGATGACGGCGGCGGACATGATTTTAAAGTCTGGAAGAACAATCTGTACCTGTTTTCACAGAAGTTGTTTCGATAAAAATAATAGTCGCATCTAATTTCGCAGTAGTTCTCCGCCTGTAAGGGCGAAGTTGTAGACCATTTTAGACAATAAAGCGGCCTAACGGACAAAGCTTTAAAATAGACTCCCACGCTTTCACAGGCGTGGGAATCTATTAAAGCCTTCAATGAATAATAAGACCAGCCGCCAATATCCGCTATAATTATTGTTATTTTATTGATGGTTGTGCCTGTTTATCTATGAAAGGATTAGTACTATGCTCAACAAACGATCAATCGCACTTTGTCTGATAACTTTTGCTGCCACAAGCTGCGGTGCGATATTATACGCGGCCATACAGCAGGGGCTGGGATATAGCAACACGCCGATCATCCCCGGCACGAACTGGCATGTACATGATGGGGATCGGCCGCAGCCGCGAGTTGTTGCACCGGCAGCGACATTCAGCCTTGGTGCGCCCGCTCCGGCAGACGCAGTAGTGCTTTTCGATGGCAATGACCTCTCGAAATGGCAGTCCGGCAATGGCCAGAACGCTTCCTGGCGAGTGGATAGTGCCGGATTCATGGAAACCGGACGAGGCGGTATCCGCACGAGAGACCACTGGGCTGACTTCCAACTGCACATCGAGTTCGCCACGCCAAGCCAGGTGAGAGGCGAAAGACAGGGACGCGGCAACAGCGGCGTCATGTTTAATGGGATGTACGAAATCCAGGTGCTGGACAGCTACAACAGCAAGACCTATCCCGATGGGCAGTGCGGGTCTATGTATGGCCAAACCCCGCCGCTCGTGAACGCCTGCAAAGCGCCCGGCGAATGGCAAACCTACGATATCATCTGGGAGTCACCACGCTGGGACCCGAACGGCAACCAAATCAAGAATGCCAACGTGACTGTAATCCATAACGGCCTGGTGCTGCACCACAAGAGGGACTACTTTGGAGCCACCGACGGCATCGGCGGCGTGCCGCATACGTCACTGGGCGTCTATCGGCGACCGCATCCGCCGGAGGTCTTCATCGAATTGCAGGACCACGGCAATCCGCTCCGCTATCGAAACATATGGCTCAGACCCTTGGGCGAATACGACAAGGCATGGAACGATGCCGTAAAATAGAAACTTCCGGTAAAACAATCCCGGGCGAGATTATTTCTATGCTGCGGCAAGTTTCAAACAGGCAGAAATAAAGATTTATACATCAGGCAAAGACATTGCTAATCGATGATAGCCGCCCAGCCGCCGCCTGACGCAAGTTTTATCTGAAATTTATCACCTGACTTTATTGCTACTGTCTCTTTCTTATAATCACTTGCATACCTGCCGGCGTTAACTCCGTCTCGATAGAATGTCATCGTATGCGTACCGGGGGACAAAAATGAGAAATCAATAGTCAGTTCTCTGGCTGTCCAGTCAGTCATTGCTCCAATGAACCATTGGTCGCCGTTTTTGCGTGCTGCAATTACATAATCCGCAACACGTGCATCCAAAACTTTCGTTTGATCCCAGACTGTCGGCACTTTCGATAAGAATTCCATACACTCAGGCTCTTTCAGATAATTCGACGGGCTGTCGCATAACATTTGCAGGGGACTCTCGAAGACTACGTACATTGCCAACTGGTGACATCTTGTTCCCATACTCATCGGTCTATCGAAGACGGCATTGAAATTTTTTTGCTGGGCATTTACCATTGCTCCCGGCGTATAGTCCATCGGTCCTGCAGCCATGCGTATAAAAGGAATAGTCACGTTATGCTCCGGAGTTTCATTTTCACTCCATTTTGTATGTTCGAGTCCCTGTACGCCTTCGTTTGTAATGAAATTCGGGTATTCCCTGTACATGCCCGTAGGTTTATAAGCGCCATGAAAATCAACGAGCATTTTACGTTTGGCTGTTTCTTCAGCGATTTTGTAGTAATAATTGACCATCGACTGGTCGTCTCTCTGCATGAAATCGACTTTTAGTCCCGCAGCTCCCCATTTTTCAAATTGTGCCATAGCCTGCGGCAACTGGTCGTCCAGAGTTTTCCATATTACCCATGGAATAATTTTGACGTTTTTGCTTTTTGCGTATCGGAACAGCTCTTCGATGTCCATACCATCAACAATATGCATTAAGTCGCCAAGTACATACCAGCCTTCATCGAGAATAATATATTCTATGCCGTATTTAGATGCGAAGTCGATATAATATTTATAGGTGTCGGTATTAACGCCGGATTTGAAATCTACGCCGTAAATGTTATTTGCATTCCACCAGTCCCATGCGACTTTGCCGGGTTTAATCCAGGATGTGTCTTCGATTTTGCACGGGCTTGCAAGCTTATAAACCATCTGGCTTTCTATAAGGTCGCCGTCTTTAGCCGCGATAATCATGACACGCCAGGGATACGACCTTTTCCCGTTTGTTTTCGCGATATAGTTTGCTCGCTGAGTCACCACGGAATCGCGGTCATTTCTCATTCTTTGAGCTAATACGAAAGCAGGAAACTTGCCTGTGAGACTCTGGCGGCTATTACCGTGAAGATATAAGCCCGGGTAATCTTTCAGGTCTGATTCGGTTATAAGAACTTTCGGTCCGCTGCTTATATCCAAAAGAGCCGGCAGCGAACACATATTATTATCCGAAATGTCGCTTAGCTTCAGATATTTGTACATCCTCTCAGAATGTGTTATAAAGCTGTCTTCTTCAGGGAAATACAGAGGGTAATTTTCAGGAAAGTTGAATACAACCTGTTCAGTTGTTATTTCGATTTCTCTATTGATATTTGTCACGAATCTGTAAGCGACACCATCATTATACGCACGAAAGATTAGCGAATAGTCGCCATCGAAATTGATTTTCAGTTCGTTATACTGATCGAGAATTTCTTTGCTCTTTATTTTTACGACTGGAACAATTTTTTCATCTGCTTTTCTCTTCTCGGCATTCAATACTTTCGGATTCCTGCCGAGTATCATGTCCGCTCCGATTTGAAGTGATATTGGCGAAGGCGATAGAATTGGTTTTGAGTTATAAGTTACAGAATAAAATATCTGCTCACCCGTTTCCACTTTCAAATTTATTTTGCCGTCAAACGAACTTACCTCATATTCCTCTGCAAATATATTTGAACTAAGACTCATACATACTCCAATCAAAACAGCGTTTTTTATAAGATTGTTCATGATGATCCTTTCTCTATATATATGTAAAAACATTTTACAGTTATTTTTAGTCAATCTGGAAATAAAACAAATATTTACAATCGTAATTTACTTAAACTGACCAATTTGTTAAGAAGAATTATCATAACTTTATATACAACTGTAACTAACAGATGCATGTCATTCCCTCGCAGGCGAGAATCTATTGCTGCGATACCTTTTCTGGATACCCGCCTTCGCGGGTATGACATATAGGATCGGTCAGTTTGATGAACTAAAATAATATTCGCAGGCCAGATCCTTCGTTATCACTCAGGATGACAAGTTTCGATATAGGTTTTATGTAAAATTCTTATTGTATTATTATTTTTCTGAGTCTATAACATTTTGTTTAATAACATTATCCGAAGAATTGGTCAATATCATTATTACGTTCATGAACCTTTTAAATGCTTCGGATATTCCTTCGTTCGGGCTTCCATCAGCGTTTCCTTCGATTATAGTTTGGAAATCAAGATATTTTTGACTTGTTAATATATCAGAAAAAACTATGCTTATATCGCTGGAGAAATGTGAACGTAAAGGCTTATTTCTGATTACTTCGGCAGTAACTTTAATTTGTAAATCTCCTTTTAACTTTGATGGTATCTTTAGATTAGCTGCTGCAGTATCAGTTATATCAAGAATCAGGTTTGATTTGATACTCATCTCAGTTGGTTCAGCGGCTGGAGATTCATGAGCTTCGTTCACAGTAGTGCTGCAGGAAAAAAGTAATAAAGAGCAGCCGGATAAAATTATTCGAGATATAAGCTTTTTGAACATAATCCGATTCCCTAATAGAAACTTTTGTATTAATCCTCATTATATTAAAAGATTTTTATTATTTAATCCAGACTTCACTGTCGTAACGCAGCATAGTTAGGCCGTCTTTGAAATCGTCAAATTTTATGTTTGGTTTCTGGCCGAGAAGTTCCTGCAAAATCCACTTTGGAAAGTTTGCGCCTGCTTTTATGGATAAGGGCGCTCCGCCGCCGAAACGAGGATTAATCTCTGTGAATTTGAGTTTATGTCCTTTTGTTAGAAATAATTGTATTGTGATAACACCCGGTCCGGCTCCGAGAGCTTCGACGAGCTTTGCGGCCTGATTCATCATATCTGGATTTTTCACAATCTGACTCTTGCTGACTTCACCTGCTCTGACTTCAAGACGCTTTCTTGGAACAATACAGCGAACTTTCTTTTCAAAATCGACATAGACATCGCACGTATATTCATCGCCTTCGATATATTCCTGACAAATAGCATTTTTAATTTTCCTCGCATAGAAAGTTAATTCGTCATGGTTTCGCACAAGAGCAATATCTTTTCCGGCGGAGCCATCCCAGGGCTTCAGCAGGCAGGGCCAGTGGAGATTGCTTTTGGCTAATGCCGCACCGGCACTCATTGTTATAGGACTCTCGAAGCCGTTTTTAATTAGAAAGCGATATGTTTGCCTCTTGTCCCGACAAATATCTATTACTTCTTCAGATGAAATAAGCACGCGGCAGCCTATTGCGGCAAATTTCTTCTGGTTTTCAGCAAGAATTTTCAATTCCGTATCGATAGTCGGAACAAGCAATTGAACCTGATTGTTTTTTATTATTGAAAGCATTTGTCTGATATAGCCCGGTTCATTTATAGGTTTTACGAGGAAGCCCTGGTCGCATAACTGCAAAGCCGGGCTAAGTATGGCAGTATCAGTACCGAGGAAACGGGCATGGATTTTCAGCTCTTTGGCAGCTTTTCGAAAACTCTCAAGCAGAGAAACACGTCTGCCTATGCAGGAAAATAATATATTGAAAGTATCTTTTTTCATATCACATATAATACATCTTTATAGGAGATAGGAATAGGAATAGTTTTAGTAAGGGAATATTTTTCCTATTCCTATTCCAATACCTATTCCTAATACTAACTTGACATTTTGGCTCAATAACTCTAAACTGTCCGCTTTGGAAACAAATTTGGCTCTTTTATTTAGATGGAGTTTATATGCAGGTTCCGCTTTTGGATTTGAAAGCACAATATGCGACAATCAGGGAAGAAATTCTTCAGGCAATCAGTGATGTTTGCGAAAGCCAGTATTTCGCTCTTGGCCCGGCGGTCACAGAGTTTGAAGACAAAATCGCAAAATACATAGGCAGCAAGTATGCAATTGGAGTATCCAGCGGGACAGATGCTCTATTAGTCAGTCTTATGGCGGCGGATATTAAGCCTGGCGACGAGGTCATTACAACTGCATTTTCGTTCTTTGCGACCGCAGGTTCGATTTTCAGACTCGGAGCAAAGCCTGTATTTGTCGATATCGAGCGTGATTCCTACAATATCGATCCATCCTGCATTGAAGAGAAAATAACTGAAAAGACGCGCGCGATTATACCTGTCCATTTGTATGGCCAGACGGCGAAAATGAAAGAGATTTCTAAAATCGCCAAATGTCACAAACTTGAGATTATCGAGGATGCCGCACAGGCAATAGGAGCAAGCTCCAACGGCGTAAGCTGCGGCAATTTCGGCAATTATGGCTGTTTTTCTTTTTACCCGACGAAAAATCTCGGCGCTTTTGGCGACGGCGGCCTTGTAACAACAAATGTTGAGTCTATCGCGGAAAAACTCAAATCTCTTCGTGATCATGGCCAGAAACCGAGATATTACTACAACATGATTGGCGGAAATTTTCGTCTCGACAGCATTCAAGCGGCGGTTCTTTTAGTAAAACTTAAATATCTTGATAAGTGGAACGAAAAACGCAGACAAAACGCTGCGATTTATGATAAATTATTTGCCGGCTCTGTTGTTCAAACTCCAAAAATCGGCAAAGGAAACATTTGTACATATCATCAATATACCATAGCTGTGCCGCAAAGAGATGATTTAAATAAATTTCTTACCGGGAACAAAGTCGGCTCAGCGATTTTTTATCCGAAACCACTGCATTTGCAGAAATGTTTCAGCGAGCTTGGATACAGTCAGGGAGATTTGCCTGTTACAGAGAAAATTTGTGACGAGGTTCTGTCTCTGCCGATTTATCCCGAGCTTTCAGCAGAACAGATTGAATTTGCAGCCCAAACGGTACTTAAATTTTATAACAATAATTAGGGACAGTAAAATTGCTAAGTGAAAGTGAAAATCCTCCTATAATATGGCCGTCAGAAAGTTCCGTTACTGATTTTTCAGGTAAGTGGTGGGTTGCTCATACAAAAAGCAGAAATGAAAAAGCGCTTGCTCACGACATGATTAACAGGGAAATCAGTTATTTTCTTCCGATGGCCTGGAGTGTTCGACGCAAAAGCAGAAGAACAATTAAATCGCTTTTGCCTTTGTTCGGCGGCTATATTTTCTTTTGCGGCGATGAGAACCAGCGTATTCAACTGCTGAAAACAGACCGTGTTGCGAATCTTATCGAGGTGAAAAACCAGCAGCAGTTGATTGATGAATTAGCTCAGATTGAACGTGTTTTAAAAACCGGCGAGCCTGTTACCCCGCACAAATATCTAAAGACGGGACAAAAATGCCGTGTGGTAGCAGGACCTCTGCTTGGAATACAGGGAATTATTGTAAGCGTAAAGGGCCAGACAAGACTTGTTTTGCAGGTTGATATACTCGGCCAGGCGGCAAGTGTCGAAATTGAGATAGACATGATTGAGCCGGTCGAATAAACTATTAAGAATTTATGTTGTAAAACCTGGACGTATGTTTTGTAATTCCGGCGAACGCAGGAATTTAAATACGCTGATTTTGTAGATTCCGCCCGGTGCGGAATGACAAACGACCATTAAAAAATGGATAACAGGAGAGAAGTGAAATGCAAATTTGTGTCACTGGTGTCGGTTATGTCGGCTTAGTAACAGCAGCTTGCCTGGCGGAAGCTGGAAACAATGTTGTTTGCGTGGACAATGACGCCGTCAAAATCGCAGGTCTGAATAATGATGTAATACCAATTTATGAGCCTGGTCTCACAGAAATAGTAAAACACAATAGAAAACTCAACAGGCTGCATTTTACTACCGACCTCAAATACGGCGTAGATAATTCGATTATTATCTTTCTTGCGGTCGGCACTCCATCTGCAGAAGACGGCTCCTGTGATTTATCTGCTATTTTCTCGGTGGCATCTGGTATAGCCGAACATATGACAGACTATCGAATCATAGCGACAAAAAGCACAGTGCCTCCCGGAACAGCTCAAAAAGTTACAGAATTGATAAAGACAAAAACCTCGGTGCCGTTCGATTATGTCAGTAATCCGGAGTTTCTCAAAGAAGGCGCTGCGGTGGAGGACTTCATGAGTCCGGACAGGATAATCATAGGAACGACAAATCCTCCAGTGCGGGAAATTATGAATCAGTTGTATAATCCGTTTATGCGAAAGAGCAGCAGGATTTTATTTATGGATCCTGTATCCGCTGAAATAACGAAATACGCCGCCAATGCCATGCTTGCTTCGAGAATTTCCTTTATGAATGAAATTTCAGTATTATGTGAAAAAATCGGAGCAGACATCGAGCAGGTGCGAAAAGGCCTTGGAAGCGATGCGAGAATCGGTTCATCTTTTTTATTCCCCGGCGTAGGATATGGCGGAGCTTGTTTTCCCAAGGATATTCGTGCCCTGATTCATACAGGCTCGTTAAATGGAGTTGAAATGACAATTGCGAAATCTGTTCAGCAGGTGAATGTCAGCCAGCAGCGGCGTTTCGCACAGCGCATCATGGATTATTTTGCCGGGAGAAAAGAACAGGTTACATTAGCGATATGGGGACTTGCTTTCAAAGCAAGAACCGATGATGTCAGGGAATCGCCAGCGATTAATTGCATCAGAAAATTTCTCGATAATGGTTTCAGGATTCGAGCCTACGACCCGGAAGCAGGGCCTTCTGCGTTAGTGGCTCTGAACGGGAAAATCGAGCATTTGCAGAACGGGTACGATGCCCTGGATAACGCGGATGCACTGGTTATTTTCACAGACTGGCAGGAGTTCCGCAATCCTGATTTTAATATAATCACATCGAAATTGAAAAAACCTGTCATTTTCGATGGCAGAAATTTATATAATCCGGATATGGTTCAAAAGGCCGGAATCGAATATCACAGCATTGGAAGACCTTCAAAAGTGAGCTGAAGTGCCAGTCGCCGAAAGTGTCTAAAGTTCAATAATCAACAATTATGAAAGCATTAGTAACAGGAGCAGCAGGATTTATAGGGTCGCATCTTTGCGAGCGTTTGCTTGCAGACGGCTGGACTGTTGCGGGAATGGATAATTTTAACAATTTCTACAACCCGCAAATCAAACGCAGCAATATCAAAGAATGCCTTAAAAATAAAAATTTCCATCTTATTGAAGATGACATTCGCAAACCTGAAGCTGTGAACAAAGCAGTTGATGACGGAGTTGACACAATAATTCATCTGGCTGCGGGAGCGGGTGTAAGGCCCTCAATTGTGGAACCTGTATATTACAGCGATGACAACGTGACCGGAACGATGGTCATGCTCGAAGCTGCCAGGAAGTCCGGGGTAAAGAAATTTATTTTTGCATCAAGCTCCAGCGTTTACGGGAATAATAAAAAAGTCCCGTTCTCAGAAGATGATAACGTTGATTTTCCAATTTCACCTTACGCCGCAACGAAAAAAGCAGGGGAGCTTTTCTGTCATACTTATCATCACCTCTATGGTATTGGTATGACGTGCCTTCGTTTCTTTACGGTTTATGGTCCCCGCCAGAGACCCGACCTTGCAATTCATAAATTTACCTCGCTAATCGAGCAGGGCAAGCCCATACCGGTTTTTGGTGACGGCTCGATGAAACGCGATTTTACGTACATTGACGATATAATTGACGGCGTGGTTTCATCTATTGAAAAGTGCAGCGGGTATCATATTTACAATCTTGGCGAATCCAGGCCTATTACAGTAAATAATCTGGTGGCGGAAATTGAAAAAGCTCTCGGCAAAAAAGCAATAATCCAGCATCTTCCGATGCAGCCCGGAGATGTTGACTGTACATACGCTGATGTGAGCAAAGCCGCAAAAGACCTCGGTTATAATCCCAAAACCGAAATCAAAATCGGTTTGGCAAAATTTGTTGAATGGTTAAGAAGATAAGTATCGACTTCTGATGTTTTTAAAAAAGAACGTTTTTTAATTTGGGAGACTATGAAATGACAGATGCAAAAAAAGCAGACCTGGCTGGGCCTGGAATAGGTGATTATAATGAGCTTGAGAAAATACTTCCAAAAGATTATAATTCATTACTATCTCCGAAAGAGACACAAATTGCCCTTTACGCTGTGAAAGACTACATCGAGGAAAATCTCTGTAAAGAGCTGAATTTGATTCGCGTTACGGTTCCCCTGATTGTCGATGTCGAAAGCGGCGTCAACGATATGCTCGACCGCGACGGCTCACGAACGCCGATACAATTTCATATTAACAACGACAGAAACAAAAATCCTATCGATGCGCAGGTAGTACAGGCCGCTACGAAATGGAAACGCATGGCGCTGAAGCAATTTGGAATGAAAATCGGTGAAGGTCTGCTGACTGATATGCGTGCTGTTCGCAAGGATTACTTCCTCGACCATGACCATAGTGCGTATGTTGACCAGTGGGACTGGGAACTGGCTATAACAGCCAAACAGCGCAATCTTGATTTGCTTCGCGATGTAGTGAAAAAAATATGGAAGGTTCTCAAAGGCGCAGAAACTCATGTTCAGGAACTTTTCCCGAAATTGAAAACTGATAAATATCCGGATATGCCTGACGAGCTGACCTTTATTCACGCCGAAGAGATACTTGAGAGATACCCGGACTTGCCCCGCAAGCAGCGTGAGACAATGATAGTGCAGGAATATCCGGCGGTTTTTATCATCGGCATCGGTTGGGTGCTCAAGGATGGCTACCCGCATGAAATGCGAGCTGCTGATTACGATGACTGGGTAACAGAAACAAAATCAAAGGATGGTCGCCCGATGCACGGCATGAACGGCGATATACTCGTTTGGAATCCTGTAACCAAAAGACGCCATGAACTGACTTCTATGGGCATTCGTGTCAATGCTGAAACGCTTGTAAAGCAGCTTGAGCTTTCAGGCCAGCTTAACATGCTCGAATATCCGTATCATCAGGCGATTGTGAACAACGAAATCCCGCTGAGTATAGGCGGCGGAATCGGACAGTCACGAACATACATGCTCATTTTGAAGAAAGCCCATCTCGGTGAAGTAAGCGCGACAGTCTGGCCAAAAGTTCTAAAGGATATGTGCAACAAGAAAAATATCAACGTGATAGAATAAAATTATACAGCGCTTTTGAGCGCTTGTTCGAGTTTAAGTTGAGCTTCCTTGAATTGGGTTATATCGCGAATGCTCTCGCGATGGCCTAATGTTTGTCCTTTTGTATCATAGATAGGCTGCCATGACATTGCTGCCCAGAGAATCTCCCCGCTTTTACGAACTATTCTGAACTCGACATTATTCCCGATAGAACCGTTTACCGCCGAGTTGAAAGCTTTGACTATTCGCTCACGATCATCTTCATATACGATTTCTCTGGGAAAATTCCGCATTGACATTATTTCTTTTACATTATAACCGGTTATTCTTTGTACCGCCGGATTTGTCCAGAGCATTCGTCCGGTCGGGCTTACCCAAACTTCCCAGTCATAAGTATAATCAGCGATTGCACGGAAACACTGGTCAGTCATTTGTGCCGCAAGCTCGCTGTGCTTCAATGCGCTTATATCGTCATAAACCGCGACTATTTGTCCCGAAGGAAGGCGATATACATAATTTTCCCGCCAGCCGGCAATTCTCTCGTCTTTATATATAGATACCGGGTGATGTTCGGGAATGCCTGTCTTATATACCCTGCGAAAGACATCTAAAAGCCCGAATTTTTCCACACCGGGGAAAACATCCTTGACATTTTTTCCGATAAGCTGGTCTCTTTTGATATGTTCTATTTCTTCGGCAGCACGATTGAAATCCGCGAAAATAAAATCCTGACCATCATTTTTTGTTTCGTAGATAGCCACGCCGCTGCTGACGTTATCGAAAAGCACCTGGAACTTGACTTCGCATTCTTCTAATTCTTTCCTGAGGTGCCTTTTACTGATGCGAGGTTTTTTATTCTTCGTATTTTTAGCTGCCATTTTCAAAACCTCAGCCTAAAATAAATTAAATGTTAATTGTTCTTAAATAATATACTTTTCTCTTACCTTGCCAGTTCGGTTTAATTGCATATTATACCATTTTACAACTGAAACAAACAAATAAAATAAAAAATGTTGAATCACAATATTTATATTGGAAATTTTTTCAATTATATCTGATAATAACTATAAAGCTTTGAGTAACACAAATATCAGGTATGTTATGAAGAAATTATTGACTGATCTTGCTCGTGTATTATCGATGCAGTTTGTTGTTTTGCTGCTCATAATAGGTCTGTTTTCGCTTGGCTATTATTTCCGAAAAGATATTCAGATTTCGTACCACAAATGGGGCCAGGAATCGGCACTTAAATCTATGATGAAGTATCGTTCACCAACAACAAGAAAAGAAATGGATCGAATTGAAAAATATTCAAGAAAGCTTCAAAGACACGAGAAAGCTCTTATAGAAATCGGTTATTTATCAGAGCGAATATTCGAAACAAAATACCTTGTAGCATTCTCGCCCGAAATGAGGAAAGCAAGTGAAGAGTTCATGGGCAGACACCCTTATAGGTTGTGTAGTATAGGTGGCGGCGTAACTGGAGACCATGAAATAAGGATAATATGTCCCATAGATATGATGCCCTCAATGGCTGAATTAATTAAAAAATACGATGTTCCGTCTGACGATCCGAACGATGAATGATACATGGCGGTTTTATTTTCCGATGCAGAAGCGGGAGAAGATATTATTGAGAATTTGGTCGTCAAGGTTGTGCTGCTCTATTTGAGAAATTTCTTTATAAGCCGCTCGGAGTGACATTGCACTAACTTCGTCATTACCTGAATTTAATTCCTCAATTGCATCGTTAATGTTTGAAACAGCGTCTGCCGCAGCCTTTTTGTGCCGCGAAACCAACGCAAGGGGAGTTTCAGAGTACGAGTTTTTTATACAGAGAAAGGAATCAATCTTTTCAAGTAATTCTTTCATCCCCTGACCGGTTTTAGCTGAAACAGGGAGAAAATCTGCTCCGAATATATTATGTAATTTATCCAGAAGGGCAGGGAGATTCTTCTCTCCAGCTAAATCACACTTTGCGGCTGCAGGGATAACATTTTTTGTGTTTATCAATTTCCTGATTTCATAATCTTCGGTCCAATCTTCTTTGGAAATGTCTATGCAAAAAACAACGACCATACTGTTTCGCAATGCTTCTATCGCTGATTGCTGAGCCAGTTCATCCAGGATATTTTCCGGCTTTGCAATCAAACCCGCACAATCGAAAAGGACGCAGTTGTAATGTTCGAGATTTAACATGCTGGTAAGAACATCCCTTGTAGTTTTACGCTCGTGTGAAACAATACTGCGTTCTGTGCCGAGCAGTTTATTTGTTAGAGTGCTCTTGCCTGCGTTCGGTGCGCCTGCGATTCCTGCTGATGGTAAGTGTACTACAGATTCATATCGAATGCTTCCCGCGAGCAATTCTTCGAGCTGCGTTTTTATTTCCGTGAGTTTTTCAGCAGCTTCATTGCGGGAAATAAATTCGATATCTTCGCCGCTGAAGTCCAGTCCCGCTTCGATCCTGCTCATGCAATCCATTATTGATGAGCGGATTTCTTCTGTAGTCTGTGATAATTTACCAGACAGAAGATTCTCCGCCGCTGATAACTGAAACTGATTCGAACTGACGATGATTTCGTTCACCGCTTCGGCTTGTGCCAGGTCCATGCGCCCATTGAGATATGCACGTGATGTAAATTCACCCGGCTCGGCTGTGCGAAGACCTAAACACAAAAGTTTATCTAAAATTGCTTCTGTAACTGATGGATTTGTATAAATGTGAATTTCCGCGACATCGTCGCCTGTATAAGAATTAGGGGATGTAAAAAAATATAAAAGAGCAGTTAGTTCTAATGAGCTGTCGATTTTTATTTTATGTTCGGAAATAGAACGTTTTGCGCCGAGAGCGAACTGGTTATCGAACAGTTTGCGGCATGTTTCAATAGTACCCGGTCCTGTTATCCTTATAATTACTCTCTTGTCTGAAGTTGGAGAGCTGACAGCAAATATAGTATCATTTGCGTTGTACATACTCTAAGTTTTAAAGAACGGTTTTGGTTTTTTCTTTTTGATTTTGCCGCCGGTTTTTTTGGTTACTGATACAAGACCTTTCTCCTCGGCAGCCTGCCTTTCCTCAATGTGTTTTCGAATAATATGCTGCTCTATAACACCGGCGAATGTGCTTGCCATAATGTAAAGATTTACGCCTGATGGACCGTTGTAGAGCATGAGAGGGAACATTAAAGGCATCATGATTTTCATCATTTTCTGCTGCTGTTCCATCTGGGGATTTGAAACCGCGCCTGACTGCGACGGCATAAGTTTTTGCTGGAAATAAAAAGCAACGCCCATCAAAATAGGCAGAAAGTTAAAAGATGCAATTTTCCAGCCCAGTAATGGTATTATCAGAACTTTCGGAAATGGGATAAGTGCATCAGGAGCGGAAAGGTCGGTAATCCAGAATGGCAGGAATTCCGCGCCTCGCAGAGCGACACTTGTATTTACTGCACTCCACAAAGCAATCCATATCGGCATTTGTACGAACATCGGAAGCATTCCCATAATTGGTGACGCTCCCTGTTCTCTATAGAGTGACATCATTTGCTTATTCATTTCCGCTTTGTCATTTGCGTATTTTTTCTTTATTTCTTCCGCTCTCGGAGCAAGCTTGCTCATCTTGCTCATCGAAACCTGGCTTTTCTTGGTGAGCGGGTGAATTATGATTCTCATTATAAATACTAAAATAATTATTACTATGCCGTAGTTATGAGGCCAGAATCCGTACATCCATTTCATTATGGCGAGTATTCCGAATGCAAGCGGATTTATAATACTGCCCGGGCAGCAGCAGGTATTGAAAGCAATAACATTGACAAAACCCCAGTTTTTGTATTGCTCATTCTTATCGAAAATACTTTTTTCCTTCGGTCCGAGGTACAAACTGAAATTGTATGTTCTTGAACTGCCGTTTTGACCGGCCGCCGCAAAATCATGCGGTGAAATATTAAAATTCACACCGATAGTTTCATTGCCGCTTTCTTTTTTACTGTCCCCGTCAGAATCATAATACCTGCCTGTGATTTTCTGTATCCAGTCGCAGTAAGTTTTATCATCATTCGGCAAAGGCACGAGGATGGCTGCGAAATATTTATTAATGGAAGCAGCCCACATAAAACTGGAACTCGGCGGCAGTTTTATTTCACTGCTGTTATGGGCTTTAACGAGCTTTGCAACATTGGCTGATTCAACATCAAATTGATTCTTTTCATTTTTGTAACATGCAAAAATCGCTCGATTATCACTTCTGAAGTCTTCTTTTTTAATTCCTGAAAGGCCATTTAAACTAAATCCCACTTTTTCTTCGGTATTTGCGAGATTCTCGAAGGTTATGCCGCAATCAATCAGGTAATTGTCTTTTTTAATGGTATAAGTTTTAATTATTTTAATAACAGGCTGATTTGCATTTGTTTCTTTTATGATTAAGTCAAAACGCACCTGCTGTGAGCCGTCAGGTAAAGATTCCTGTCCGGCAAGGTGCCAGTATAGATTATCCAGATTTAACTGCGTTTGATAATTAAACAGGGCTAATTTGCTGTTTGCCATTGCCAGAACTTCGGTTCCGTTACTTTGTGCGGCCGGGGTAATAATATCGAGACGCTGATTTTTTTTATCGCGATCTTCGAACTCACTCAATGTAGCTCTTTTTATAGCTGCACCTTTTGAGAATAATTCAAGCTGAAATTTGTATCCGCTGTTCGGATCAGGTGAGCCGATGGTAATAGAATTTTCCTCGCCAGGATCAGCGGAAAAAGAAGTCGGATTTTGCACTGGCTGCGGCTGTGTATTTTCAGGCGCCGCCGTTAATCCAATCATGGGTACATCGTTTGCCTCTCCGGCATTACTTCCTTCTGTGCTCTGCAGAAGAATAGGATATTTTACAGTGTCCGGTGAAGCAGTGAAAAATTCTGATTCGGCAGCAAGAATTCCGCAGACAATTACAAAAACGATTACAGTCCATTTTAGGTATTTCATTTTTTTTCTTCAGTCATTAAAAAACATTATCTTCCGTTTTGCAGCCGTTCCGCGTGGAAATTGTCCAGTTGATCGATTGCAATAATCTTTTTCATTGTGGTCTCGTAGTCATATTCGAGACGAACAAAATGTACTTCGTTTCCCTGTACATATACATAAGAAGCCCTGTTGTCCTTGTCCCTTGGCTGGCCGACAGAGCCGATATTTATAATTGCTTTTTCTTCACTTACAATGGGGTAGCAGTTGCCAAGTTCGTTCGGCAGGTAAAAGTCAGGCTCATCCAGAAATACGCCGGGCATGTGAGTATGCCCTACGAAACAGATGTGACTGACTTTCTCGAAAAGCATGCGAACCTTTAAGGGATTATTATACACATCATCCGGGAAAATATATTCATTAATTGGGCGTCTCGGTGATGCGTGTACGAAATCGATAGTTACAAAATTCGAACCCATTTTATATTTGAGCGTTCGGCGCATTGGGAGTCTGCCTAAAAAACTCCATCGCAGGTTGCGCGATTCCTTATCTTCTTCCAATTCGAGAATCTCACGGGACCAGAAACTTGCCTGCTCGGCGCCGAGATTGAAATTGGTCGGCTCGTAAAAAACCGCGTAGTCATGGTTTCCGAGAACACACCAGCGGGATTTTTGAATGATGATGTCCAGACATTCTTTCGGATTCGGGCCATAACCCACAACATCACCAAGGCAGTAAATAGTCTTTATGCCGCGTTTTTTAATATCGTCCATTACTACTGTTAACGCTTCAATATTTGAGTGAATATCACTTAATACTGCAAACATACATACCCTTAACTTATATTTTTCTATTTTCAGGCAATAAATTTTCCTGATTTCGCTAAAACATGCTATTTAATAACAGAAAATTGCTTTTAATGCCAGTATATTTATTTTCATTTTCTTATATCTGTCTTTTAAAACGGTTATTTATTTGATTTAGGGGATAGTAATGTTATAATCCCGTTTTATGAAAGTGAAAATCTTATTCTGTCTTTGTCCGGATGATGTAAAAATAGGGTAAAATGCTAAGTACAACTCTTCTTGAAACCAGTGGATTGGTAAAACACTATTCCGGCAGGGTAGTTGTTAACGAAGTATCAATTAGTATCGAGCGACAGAGTATAGTCGGTCTGCTCGGGCGCAATGGCGCCGGTAAAACAACTACTTTCCGCATGATTATCGGAATGATTACCCCCAGCAGCGGCTCAGTCATTTTCGAAGGGCATGATATTACAAAACTGCCAATGTATAAGCGGGCAAGGCTCGGAATGGGCTATTTATCGCAGGAGCCCAGCATTTTTCAGAGGCTCAGCGTTCGCGATAACCTTCTGGCTATCCTCGAAACTATGTCTTTGCGAGGGTCCGAACGAAGACAAATCGCCGACGCTCTCATCGAGCGGTTTGGCTTAACTGAAGTTGCCAAAAGCCAGGGAAGATTCCTCTCCGGCGGCGAACGCAGAAAACTTGAAATCGCACGTGCGATGGTTACACGGCCGTCATTAATTCTGCTTGATGAGCCGTTCAGCGGCGTTGACCCCATTGCCGTAGAGGACTTGCAGCAGGAAATACACAGGCTTGTTGATTCCGGCGTAAGCATTTTAATTACAGACCATAATGTCGAGCGAACTCTTGAAGTTGTCGATAAAGCGTACATCATTGACCACGGCAGGGTTATCGGAGCTGGCCCGCCGGCCGAAATCATCAAAAACGAAACCGTCATAAAATCGTACCTCGGAAGCACCTTCGAAGGCAACGAATTTGATTAGTAACGAAAAATTTTGTGGGAAGCAGAAATGATAGATATTGAAAAATGTCGAATGACGCGTTATCCGGCTGAGGTTCTTGCCAAAAAGGCGGAGCCTGTCACAGAGATAAACGATAATATCAAACAGCTTGTGGAAAAGATGTATGAGCTTATGCGCGAGAACAGGGGAGTTGGTTTTGCCGCACCGCAGGCAGGAGTGTCGCTGAGACTTTTTATCATCTCTATCGATGGCAGCAGGGAAAATGTAAAAGTTTTTATAAACCCGACTGTCACACCGGATGGCCCTCTCGTAACAATAGAAGAAGGCTGCCTGTCA
Organism: Sedimentisphaerales bacterium; assembly: GCA_016931715.1. Classification (GTDB taxonomy): domain Bacteria; phylum Planctomycetota; class Phycisphaerae; order Sedimentisphaerales; family Anaerobacaceae; genus JAFGPS01. The sequence goes on along the minus strand of JAFGEF010000074.1, from coordinate 2,760 downwards.
GTGCCGGGAATTTATACCAAAATACGAAGATACAAAAATGCAAGAGTCACGGCGACCGGTCTCGATGGAAAAGAATTCACCGATGAAGGCGAAGACCTTTACGCTCGCGCGCTCCAGCACGAAAATGACCATATCGAAGGAATCACTATCGTCAATCGGCTCGGCTCTGCAGCGAAAATAGCTCATCGCAAACAGATCAAAAAACTGCTGGATAACGCGTCTGGAGAATAGGTTTAGGAATATAATATAATGAGGATAGCATATTTCGGCAGCGGCGAATTCGGGATAGATTGCCTTAATGCAGTTGACAATTCAGCTCATGAGCTTGTATTGGTTGTCACTCAGCCGCCCAATCCGGCGGGGCGGGGCAGGAAGCCAAGTCCTACTCCTGTGGCAAACTGGGCAATATCGAATTCAGTGCCTTTCATAGAAACTCCAAATGTAAATACTCCGGAAACCATTCAGACAATTTCTTCTTATAATCCTGATTTGATTTTAGTTATCGCGTTCGGCCAGAAGGTCAGCCGGGAGCTTGTGAGCCTGCCCCCGAAAGGGGCAATCAATGTTCACGCTTCCCTGTTACCGAAATATCGCGGCGCCGCTCCGATTAACATGGCGATTTTAAATGGCGAAAAAATAGCAGGAGTAAGCATAATCACATTAGCTGAAAAAATGGATGCCGGACAAGTCCTCGCACAATCGCAAATGGAAATTGCCCATAATGAAACAGCAGGCTCTTTGCATGACAAACTTGCGAAATTAGCCGCTCCTGTCCTTTTGGAAACGTTGGACAGAATCGATGCGGGCACCGCTGTATATATCGAGCAGGACCATGCACGGGCGACTCTTGCCCCGAAAATTTCTAAATCTGACGGCAATATCGACTTTTGCGAACCTGCACATATTCTCGAACGAAAAATCCGTGGCTTCTGGCCCTGGCCCGGAGCTTCCGCGAACTATATCTCAAAGGAAACCGGCAAATCAACTCGTGTTGCTTTCGCGATGGCAGAAGTGGTCGAGACATCAAATCCGGCAGGACTAAATCCCGGGACTATCGATGAGAATCTCAATATTATCTGCGGCCAGAACGCACTCAAAATAACGCAAATAAAGCCGAGCGGCTCAGACCTGATGGACTTTAAAAGTTTCATTAACGGACGCAATACTAAACCTGGCGATTCATTCTCGAAAATCAGCTAAAGACCATAAAACTGCCATAACTTCTTGCCAAGTAGCGACTTATATCTATATTGCCTAAATTAATATTGGCTTTGTTTTTCATTCTATCTCCTGTATTCTGTGTCCTGTTTCCTGTATTCTTGTTTGAATTGGCTTTGTTTTTCCATTTTCAACAAAAAACAAACAAGAATTTATTTATAGAAATCTTCGAGTCCCTTCGAGTTCTTCGTGGTGAATTTTTATGAATTGGCTTTGTTTCGCAATTTCCTTTAAAATACAGATTTCAAAAATTTCAATTTTTTTTACATATTTTGTCATTCCCTTGTAGAAGGGAATCCATTATAAGTTTTTAGGCACGGATTTACTCAGGATTAACACTGATAAACAATGATTATTAATGAAAATAATTAGTAAGATGTTCCCTGATATTCCTCCATATTTTTATTCATTCTTCGTCGGTTCTGAAAGTTCCGGCTTTTGCGTTAATTGTCTTTGCTCGGAAGCTAAACGTCTTTCAACCTTTTTTGCATCTTCTGAAGGCGGAAGTAATTCCGGTTTTATTTTCCGTTTGACAAGTATATTTCTAACTTCACGGTTGTTTTTTACATGCTCAGCAGTGATACCGTCTTCGGTTCGCATATCATCACGTCTTATAGTGAAATTGGTGATTTCATTGGCGAAGTCTTTTGCCTTTATTGTTATTGTCGGCAGAAAATCAGCAAGAGGCCGGCCTTTGGGTACCTTTAGCCGGTTCTTCATTTGGTCTGTGGACTTGCTGCCAAACAATGCTTTATCTCCTTTGCTGCGTATCCTTCCAAAACTCTGCTCATCTCCGAGACGCTCGTATATGATTCCTGAAAGTTCTTTTTCCGAAAGTGTAAGTTTCTTTCGGGCAGTGATTCTTTCAACTTCAGCTAAGCGCTTTTCGATAATCTCCTGCTTGCGGGTCTGGACTGCGAAATATGTCTGTGCAAAAGCAATCTGGTCTTTGGATGGATCACCATTCTGGGCGATGAGATAACAGGCATACCGAGTTAATGCAATATCTTCAATTTCTCTCTGCGCACCAGAGCCTAAAGAGACCATTTTCCTGATATCAAGAAAATGGTCTGCAATCTTAAATCCAGCTGTTTTACAGGCTGTTTTCGCCTTTTCTATAACTTTGGCAAAATTTTCCCATTTTGAATATTCGAGCAGCTTTTGTAAATCGCGTGCGAACCAAAATTCCAATCCTGTTTCTGTGTCCTTTTGGGCACTCTTTTCAAAACTGCCGTGAAGCTGAACTATTATTTCCTTTTCCATTGTTGTATCTTTACATCTTCAATCTGCTCTGTCAATAAAAAACTGTTCCGGACAAAGATATTTTCTCAATCAATAAGGTGTCACCGGATATTCAATAAAAGACACTGATTTACACTGTTTTTCTGACACGGAGTTAAACAGATTATTTTCCCGCCAAGAAACTATGAAAGCCAGACCTCCCGTTGGTTAATATTGTCGGATATAATAATCCGATGATACGAGCTGGCCGCAGTGGCCGCCCAAAAATTTAAGAACCTAACATGTAGGTCTGACAAATGA
>JAFGEF010000073.1 GCA_016931715.1 Sedimentisphaerales bacterium | reverse complement strand
TATCGCCGAATATGAATTATGTAAAAAGTTGAATCCCGACCATATTGAGGCGAGATTTCTGTTCTCAACTGTTTATTTCAGAGCCGGAATGCTTGAAAAAGCAATAGAGGAACTTGAACCTATAATCCCTAAAGCTTCCGACTCAATGAAGGAAACTTTCACTACTGTTTTGAATGAGTATAAAAGATTCCTGGAAGTATCCCAAAAGGCTCAAAAAACAAAAAAATAATGGAGATTGAAAAATGAAAAAACTAATTTATAGAACAGACCATATTATTAAAATCATTTTATTGATATTAACGCCTCTGCTTTTGAGCGGCTGTATGAGTATTCAAACTGCCGCTCGTTTTGGCAATATGGCAGAAGTCAAAAAGCAACTTGCATGGGGAGTTAGCCCAAATACACGCACTTTAACTTATCTGGTTTCTCCTTTACACGAAGCGGCAGGAAGTGGTTATGCAAATGTAGTTGAATTACTATTGGAACACGGTGCAAATGTAAATATAACAGATGAAGGTGGATCTACTCCTTTGCATTGGGCCGCAGAAAATGGTCATACTAAAGTTATGAAATTTCTGCTGGAAAATGGAGCGGATCCATCGATGAAAGGAACTGGCTGCGGGACTCCAATGCAATGGGCAGTGAGAAATGGACAAATACGTTCAGTAAAAACTTTGCTGGATTTTGGTGTGGATGTTGACCAAAAAGGTTCAGGTAATAGAACTGCTTTGATGGAGGCCGTATCTAATCAGGATTTGGAATTGATAGAGTTTCTGCTTGAAAAAGGAGCAGATGTTAACGTTACAACTAGTCTTGGCTATGGCTGTTCACCACTTCATATAGCAGCTCACCTCGAAAATTTTAAAATCGGTCGGATTTTATTAGAACATGGTGCGGATCCGAACTTTATTTGCGAAGGAAAGCAAATACCTCAATTATTTATTAAAATTCTTCAGGAATAAAATTGCAATTATGAATAAGGAAGTTGAAAAATATATTAAGAAGCAAAAATCGCCGCAGAAGGAGATTTGTTTGAAGCTGCGTGAGATTATTATAAAAACATTTCCGAAGATTGAAGAGCAAATGTGGGCGGGTGTGCCTTTTTATGACAAGAGATATTATATTGTCGCACTCAAGGACCATGTCAATATGGGATTTGCTATAACCGGCTTGTCTAAAGAAGAAATCGCCCTATTCGAGGGAAACGGCAAGACGATGCGGCATATCAAATTCAAGTCGTTAGATGATATAGACGAAAAGCAAATCGTGAAATTGCTGAAAATAGCGAAAAAGGCAAAATGCACCTGCTGAAAACAATCTTTTTTCTTTCTTTATAAACACGCCAAAGTGGTTATAATACGAAAATTGTGATTTTTAAAATAATGTCATTGCGAACGAAGTGAAGCAATCTTCGATTAATTAGAGAGCATTATGAAACAATACTGGGTATATATGATGACTAATCGTAATAAGACTGTCATCTATACCGGTGTTACTAATAACCTCCAAAGAAGAGTTCAGGAACATAGAGACGGGAAAGGATCTTTGTTTACCAAAAAATACAATTTAACAAAACTGGTTTTTTATGAAACTTTTGAACGAATTTATGATGCCATAAATGCAGAGAAGAAAATTAAAGCCGGATCAAAAGCTAGAAAGATTGAATTGATAGAGAGTATTAATCCATATTGGAAAGACTTATTAATTAATTGAAGATTGCTTCGTCGCTTTACTCCTCGCAATGACATGGTAAGAGTTATAAAATATCGAGACGGAATGACAAATAACACCAAAAGAATTAACAGGCTATGAAAAAATTAGAATGGAAATGAAATGGCACAGGTCTATAAAGACAGGATAATCAAGCTGCTCAAGCGAAACGATTATGAGCCGCTAAGACTGGCACATTTGGCGAAAGCGCTGGGTGTCAGTTCGGAAAATTACGAACAGTTCAAGGAAGATTTCGACCAGCTTCGCCAGTCGGGACATGTCATAATCGGAGCAAAGAATATGATAAGTCTGCCTTCGCTGGCAGGTCAAATCGTGGGAACATTCCGCGCTAATCCGAAAGGTTTCGGATTTGTTTCGCCGCAGCAGGCAAATACTCACGGTGATTTGTTTATCCCGCCGAACGCGACAGCCGAAGCAATGACAGGCGATATCGTTATCGCGAAAGTGAAAAAGCAAGGCAAACGCGACGGCCAAATGCAATATGCAGGCGAAATTATCGAAATTATCGAACGAGCACAGAATAAATTTGTCGGCATTCTGCTCAGGCATCCCGAAGGCTGGATTGTCCAGCCGGACGGCTCTGGCTTCTTCGACCCGATTTCAGTCGATGACATCACAGCAAAAGGTGCGGAGGAAAAAGACAAGGTCATCGTAGAAATATTATCTTATCCAACCGAAAAATATCTGGCTCGCGGCGTAATCATCGAAGTGCTCGGCAAAGCCGGTCGATATGATACGGAAATCAAAGCTGTAATCCACCAGTTCCACCTGCCGGGTGAGTTCGGCAGCGAGTGCATCGGGCAATCACGCCAGGCCGCTGCTGAATTTAATCCCGAAAAAGCCAGGGGACGCGAAGATATAACGGATAAGGTTATCGTTACAATAGACCCGCCCGATGCGAAGGATTTTGACGACGCGATAAGTCTCGAAAAAGATTCTGACGGCAACTGGGTGCTGGGCGTTCATATCGCTGACGTGAGCAATTTCGTCACTGCGGATTCTCCCCTGGATAAAGAAGCGAAGATTCGCGGCAACAGTGTTTATCTTCCGGCAAAAACGATTCCGATGCTCCCGGAAATTTTAAGCAACGGGATTTGCAGTCTTCAGCCGCAGCAAAAAAGATACACAAAAAGCGCATTTATAACTTACGACAACAACGGCGACATTATCTCGCGAAAATATGCAAACACTATAATCTGCTCTACGCAGCGATTGACTTATCAGCAGGCTGATAGCATCTTAAAGGGTCACACAAAAGACACGAAACCGGAAGTTACCGAGCTTCTAAAAAACATGGAAACGCTCAGCCGGGCAATAGAACAACGCAGGACAGAAAACGGAATGCTGCATCTTGAGATGCCGGAAACAGAGCTTATCATGGATAAATCCGGCCAGGTTGTCGATGCAGCTCCAGCCGATACAAGCTATCCTCATACGATGATAGAAATGTTCATGGTCGAGGCAAATGACGCAGTCGCATCATTATTAGACAGACAAAATATCCCATTAATGCGTCGGATTCATCCTGAGCCGGATATTTTGAGTACGAAAAATCTCATAAGACTGATAAAAGCGTTCGGCTACACGCTGCCTCGGAATCCCGACCGAAAAGTTATCCAGAATTTGCTGGATTCAGTAAAAGGCAAGGACATCTCTCTGGCAGTGAATATAGCCGTGCTGCGAAGTTTCGAGAAAGCGCAATATGCACCTGATAATATTGGTCATTATGCACTGGCTTCGAGACATTATTGTCACTTCACAAGCCCGATTCGCAGATATGCAGACCTGCTCGTTCATCGTGTCCTGGATTTGTACCTTCACAATCGCATTAACGATGCAAGGCACAATTCCGCCTCACAAAATCTTGCCGAAATCGGTAAACACATCACTTTTACCGAACAGCAGGCGGAGTCTGCCGAAAATGAGCTGAAAACAGTTTTAATTCTGCAAATGCTCTCGAAGAAAATCGGAGAGACAATTAACGGCGTTGTCACCGGCCTGACAAATTTCGGTATTTTCGTTCAATGCAAGAAGTTCGGCATCGAGGGTCTTATCAGGATGGCGGATTTGGGACCTGATTCATGGAAATATAATGACAAGTCGCAGTCTATTGTCGGGCAGCACTCAGGAATCTGTATCCGCATGGGACAGTCTTTACAGGCTTGCATCACATCAGTGAACCTTCCGGCAAGGCAGTTGAATCTCATACCGCTCGAGCCTCTTGTAAAAGAAAAAAGCCTCAAAAAGACGAAAAAAGAAAAACGAAAATTTCCACATAAACAAAAACACTCAAAGAAACAAAAAAGACGAAAATAATAAAACACGCTTGTTCAGGTTGTCTGTTTGTTGACAATTGGGTAAATTTTTGCCATACTAACGTTTTTATTTGGATTATTTATTAAAATATTGCAGAACTCACATTAAAATATTGATAAACGGAGAATATATGAGAGCATCCGAAATGGAAAAAGGCTTGACTATCATAGTCGATGGGAAATTATATAGCATTGTAGATTACGAACATGTAAAGTTAGGCAAAGGCGGCGCTGTTTATCAGACAAAGATGAAAAGTCTGGCAGACGGCAGTATTCAAAATATCCGTCTGCGTTCGGAAGAAACTATCGAATCAGTCGATCTCGACAAAAGAACTTACGAATACCTGTATTCAACGGGAAGCGAGCATATCCTGATGGACACAACGACTTTCGACCAGATTTCTCTCGATGATGATGCTTTCGGGGACGGCCAGAAATATCTCAAACCGAATACCATGCTGCAGGTCAGCATGTACGAGGGCAAGCCGATAATAGTTACTTTGCCAATTACAGTGGATCTGAAAGTTGTCGAAACGCCGCCGGAAATTAAAGGCGCTACCGCTACGAATCAGAACAAACCCGCAACGCTCGAAACAGGCGCGATTGTGCAGGTTCCTGCTTTTGTAAAAATCGGCGAAATTATACGAGTCGATACTCGCACAGGCGCATATGTAACCAGGGTAAAAGAATAAATGCTTGGAAAAATAAGTAAAATACTTGTAAAAATTTTCGGTTCGCGAAACGAGCGTCTGGTAAAAAGCTTCTCTATTATCGCAGAGGATGCGGGCGAATTCGAACAAAAACTGATGCAGCTTGACGATGAAGCCTTAAAAGCAAAAACAACGGAGTTCAGAGAGAAAATAAAGTCCTGCACGAAACCTGAAGATGTCATGCCTGAAGCTTTTGCAGTAGTGCGCGAAGCAGCGAGACGCAATATACAAATGCGACATTTCGATGTCCAGCTTATCGGCGGAGATGTTCTTTACCAGGGCAAAATCGCTGAAATGGCGACAGGTGAAGGCAAAACCCTGGTTGCAACGCTTGCCGCATATATGGTCTGCATCACCGGAAGAAGAGTACATATCGTTACAGTGAATGATTATCTTGCAAAACGTGATGCAGAATGGATGGGACCTGTGTATCAAGCTCTCGGCCTGACTGTCGGAGCTATCCAGGCAGATATGGATACAGGCGGCGATGAGAGAAAAAAACAATACGACTGTGACATAACATACGGCACAAACAATGAGTTCGGCTTCGATTACCTGCGTGACAATATGAAAACATCGATTGAGCGTATGGTCCAGGGTGATTTGCAATACGCCATAATAGATGAGGTTGACTCTATTTTAATCGATGAGGCGAGAACTCCACTGATTATATCAGGTCCCGCTTTCGATGATGTCAGCAGATATAAAAGAGCAGACAGCGTTGCAAAAAAATTAATCAGTCTCCAGGGCGGCTATGACCGTTTAAAAAAGCAAATTGATAGTTCAGAACGTACATTGGCCGGCGCTCAGGGCGAGTTGTCCGAAGCCAAAAGAGCCAAAGACGACAAAAGAATCGAACAGGCTCAACGAATCATCGAAAAAAGCAATATCGAGTTTGAAACCTCAAAAACAAAACTCGAACAGGCGACACAATACTACGAAGTCGAATACGATAAGAAAGCAGTTCACCTGACACATGAGGGAATCGGCGCCGCACAGGAAGAGGCCGGCGTAGGTTCGTTTTTCACAGGCTCGAATATGGAATGGCCGCACCTGCTCGAGCAAAGCCTTCGCGCTCATATAACTTTCGAGCGGGAAAAAGACTATGTCGTTATGGAAGGCAAAGTCATTATAGTTGACGAGTTCACAGGCCGCTTAATGCACGGCAGACAGTGGTCTGACGGCCTGCATCAGGCAGTCGAAGCGAAGGAAGGCGTTACTGTAAAAGAAGAAACCCAGACACTGGCTACAATCACCCTTCAGAATTTTTTCAAACTGTACAACCAGATTGCCGGCATGACCGGAACAGCGGCGACTGAAGCGGAAGAATTTCTCAATATTTATAAACTTGAAGTTGTTATCATACCGACAAATAAGCCGTGCATAAGAGACGACAGCGATGATGTGATTTATAAATCGATGAAAGAAAAATTCGACGCGGTCGCAGAGCAAATAAACGAAATCAGCCAGTCAGGAAGACCCCTGCTTATAGGTACAATCAGCATCGAAAAAAGTGAAGCTCTTTCAGCCGCCCTTACAAAAAGATTCGGACTCGACCACGAAGTCCTCAACGCCAAGCAGCACGCAAGAGAAGCTGTCATAGTCGCCAAGGCTGGCCAGCAGCATGAAGCAAGAGACGGCTCAAAACGCGGCAATGTAACAATCGCGACAAATATGGCGGGACGAGGCACCGATATCAAGCTCGGTCCCGGTGTCGCACAAATCGGCGGGCTGCATATTCTCGGCACCGAACGCCACGAAGCACGAAGAATCGACAATCAGCTTCGCGGCCGTGCAGGCAGACAGGGAGACGCAGGCTCAAGCCAGTTCTTCCTGAGTTTCGACGACGACCTTATGAGCATTTTCGCGCCGGAATGGACTGTAAAAGCCCTGTCATGGATAGGATGGGAAGAAGGACAGCCGATTTATCACAAACGAATAAGCAAGGGCATCGAAAAAGCACAAAAGAAAGTCGAGGAGAAAAACTTCGATGTGCGAAAGAGCCTGCTCGAATACGATGAGGTCATGGATTATCAGCGTAAAATATTTTACTCCCGCAGGCGTAAAATATTGTCCGGCCGCGGCCTAAAACCAATCATTCAGGAAATGATTGATTCAGCTATCGAGAAAAACTGTAAAACCATACTCGATGAAAATTACCCGCAAAACTGCATTATCGAGTGGGCAAGAACAAATTTCGGAATAGACTTAAAGCCCTCGGATGTCTCTGACTTGCCAAAAGAGGAAATCGAAGCAATAATAAAACAGAAGGCAAAAGACAATGCCTCTAATAATATCTCGATTTCCATGGGCGAATATTTCGAGGACTACGAAGACTCTAAAACATGGGATATATCCGGATTATGCAAATGGGCAATGAGCGCATTCCAGGTCAGCTTAAGTCTATCAAAAATCAAAACACAAAGCCCCGAAGAAATCGAACAACTGCTCACCCAGGCGGCATGGCAGCAGATCGATAAAAAAGACTGTGTACAGCTTGCCGATTTTCTCAACAAAGATTATTCCCTTCGCATGTTCACCGAATGGGCAAAAGCAAAATTTGCAATCAAGCTGGAAACCGCGGAACTCACAGATCTTAATGCTTCGGAAATTCGTAAGAAAATAGAAGAGAAAGTATCTCAAAAATACAAACAAAGAGAAATCGAATACCCTGTAGAATTCGCAATGAATATGGCTTACGGCCCCCAGGGTCCGAATATATATGGCTATGAGGCTCTTGCCAAGTGGGCAAACAAAAAATATAATGCTGACTTTTCTGTTGAAAAAATTCAGGAAAAAACGCCTAAAGCCATTCTCAACGAGCTTCTCGATTTAAGCAGCAAATACAATAATGGAGAGCTGGAAAGAGAAATTTCTGAAAAAGCTGCAAACCTGAACAAAACCGAATTACTAAGCTGGGCTAATCAGAGATTTCAATCTTCCTTAACGGATGAAAGCTTTGCCGGTGACCAGTCACAAATCAAAGATACACTCACAGCGACTGCGAAAGAGTTTTTACGCATTGAATTAAGCGACCTGGAAAAATATGTACTGATTCAGGTTTACGACAGCACATGGAAAGACCATCTTTATTCGATGGACCACCTGAAGAGCAACGTATGGATGCGTTCCTTCGCAGAAAAAGACCCCAAGACGGAATATAAACATGAAGGCTACAGGATGTTCGAAGAGATGCTTTCTTCCATCGAGGACAGAGTAACCGATATTATCTTTAAGGTACATCTTGAGTCCGGTGCACGCGCCCGCGAGGTCTGGAATGTAAGCCGGACAAGCCACGATGAAGTAGGTCAGTTTGCGATGGCAGCTCAGCAAAGAGCAGCCGCACAGGCGCCCCAGGGAGAAACTGTCGTAAAGCAAATAAAGCTCGAAACTCCAAAAGTCGGAAGAAATGACCCCTGCCCCTGCGGCAGCGGAAAAAAATACAAAAAATGCCACGGAAAAAACGAATAATTTTCGTTGTACAATAACCTCTTGTAAAACCGTCTTGAATTTGTTATCATATTGCTACCAGGAGCAAATGATGAAAAAACAAAAACGAATTATAGCCGCAATCAGCCTTATCGTATATTTAACGTTAAGTTGTAATATTTCTTCGGGACAGATTATTTATGTCGATGATGATGCCGGCGGTATCAATGACGGCTCATCGTGGGAAAATGCCTATATATATCTTCAGGATGCACTAACAGAGGCAAATTCTGCTGAAAAACCGGCAGAAATTCGCGTTGCACATGGAGTATATACACCTGATAAGGGAGCAAATGTAAGTTCTGGTGATAATAGCGTATCCTTCGAGCTAATTAATGGTGTTACTTTAACAGGCGGATACGCCGGACTTACAACAGACTCGGCACAGGGTAATCCCGATGTGCGGGATTTCGAGCTTTATGAAACGATACTGAGCGGTGATTTATCTGGCAACGATGCTGATGAAATCGACCCTAATAATCTCATAAATGAGCCTACCTGCTTTGATAACAGTTTTCATGTTGTTCAGGGCAGCTTTACAGATGAAACTGCTGTTCTTGACGGATTTACAATAACAGCCGGAAATGCAGGCGGATATTACATGAATTCTGATTCAACAAGTCGTGGCGGCGGAATCTATATAGAACATGGAAATCCCATCATCATGAACTGTACATTTTTTTTGAATGCAGCTTATGAAGGAGGCGCAATTTACAGCACCGGCAGTGATCCAAATATAAGTAACTGCCGATTCATTCGGAATTCAGCAAATTATTACGATGATTTAATATCCCTGCTTGGCGGAACAGGAGGAGCTATATACAATAATCAAAGCAGTCCTTTCCTGACAGATTGCGAATTTATAGAAAATCTTGGCGGTACAGGAGGCGGAATATATAATTGTAACGTTAGCAACGCAGTTTTAACAGGCTGTATTTTCACTCGTAATACTGCCAATTTAGACCAGGGCGGCGGATTATATAACTCTGCGAGTAATCCAATATTAAAAGACTGTAATTTCTGTGAAAACTATGCCGTACAGGGCGGCGGAATTGCTAACGTAAATTTTGCCAATCCTGAAATTGAAAATTGTATATTTACGGCTAATCATTCAGAATACTCTGGCGGTGCAATTTATAACATCAAATATAGTGAGCCAAGTATAACTAACTGTATATTCATCGAAAACTCATCTCACATCATGGGTGGCGCTATCGCAAACGAATCTTCGGATCCAAATATTAATAATTGTACTTTTACAGGAAATCGGGCATATTATGGCGGCGGTTTCGACAACAATTCCGGAAATCCAATATTTATTTCCTGTACCTTTACAAATAACTCAGCAGCAAACAAAGCAGGAGCAATACAAAACTTTTTTGGCGATATTGTACTTAAAAACTGTATTTTCAGTGGCAATAAAGCCACTTCCGGAGGAGCTATATTGAATTCGGGCGGCAATATATCATTTACGAACTGCACTTTTTTCGGAAATTTTGCACAAAGTTTCGGTCATATTATTCATAATAATTCATTTAAATATTCACCAATCTTGTTCACGCCGGGCAATATAGACTTTTTAAACTGCATTATCTGGAATGGCCAAAATGCAATTTTCAATCAGAATAATACATCCGCTATTATAAATTACAGCGATGTTCAATATGGAATTCTGGCAATAGACAATACCGGAGAGGGATTAATCTGGGGTGATGGAAATATCGACGTTGATCCTTGCTTCGTACAATCGGGTTTCTGGGCAGATGTAAATGATCCCAATATAATTATTAAACCATCTGATGCCAACGCCATTTGGCTGGAAGGTGATTATCACCTTAAATCTGCAGCAGGTCATTATGATCCTAACAGTACAAACTGGATTTTGGATGATGTGACCAGTCCCTGTATAGACGCCGGAGACCCTAACAGCCCCTTTATAGATGAGCCGCTGCCAAATGGCGGCAGAATCAATATGGGAGCCTATGGAGGTACTCCTCAAGCAAGTATATCGCTGGAAGAACATTTCATAACTCACCTGGCAATTAAACAGCAATAAACTTCTGTCCTTCCGCAAAATATTAGATATTAGAATTCAGGATTTTATAACTTCTGTGCCGATGATACTATAAGAACAGCTTTTTATTGTATGTTTTATTTGAACTTTTGCAAAACTCTTATTTAAACCGCATATTGGGGTAAAATGGCAGTAAGAAAATTAAAATTCGGAATTTTCGTAATATTTATAGCAGCGCTGGGTTATGGCATAGCAGTCTTGTTTTCACGAAGCCCTTACAAAGCGGCTGTTATGACTATACATGAGCTTCTCACAGAGAACAAGGAGCTTAAGCAGGCAATAACAAACCTTACCCAGGAAGAACAGATAGGGTATGCAAAAATAATTTCACAGGAGGAAAAAGAAGGCCTGCTTTACACAACCATCAAGTTTGTCGAAACCGCAAGAGGCAATAATCTAAACAAAATCATCGAGAAAGAATATACAATTGAAGGTGATACCTTTTTTTTTGATGTGATGATTGTAAAATTTGGAAATAAAATGGTTACGGACGGCAAGGCTAAGGCACTATATCTATGGAGGCGGATTTTCGGTGAAAAGATGGCTCCGGAACGAGGATATGTGATTGAAGAACCGGGCACCGAACCGATAAGGTATAAGGACCTGCTCAAAGCTCTGCCGGTAGAGCACTGTGAATTATTCTGGTCGAATATCTGGGATTTGGCTAATGACCCGAACAGACTGAAGGAATACGATATTCAGGCAATTTACGGCGAAGCTCTGTATTACAAGCTGATAAAAGGTCGTGTATATATCTTCAAAATAACGCCGGCAGGTCAGGTCTATCCTGAAGCCATACCTGATATATAAAAATGCTGAATTTTCGCTATTTTAGACTAACCGGTTAAATGGTGTAATTCCGCACCTCATGGAATAGAAATAGTGTTACGGTAAGTTTGCCTGGCTGACTTGTGTCTGGCTTAAAAGGTAACTGCGGCGCTGCTCAAAAAAACTCTTTAAGCTGATGCTTGCACCCCCGCCCGGTCCGCCCCGTCCGCCTCTGCCGCCGCTGAAACTGTTATAAACGCTGTTATTTTGTCCAGATGAATCAATTCCGCTATAAAATGCTGCAGTTGTTGTAGTCTTTCGAGTATCCTTCTCAATATCGGCAGCTATGAGCGTCTGATATTGTTTAACCAAAGGCTCTATCTTATTCCAATCCAGCCAATTCTCCGAAATATCCCGGATGTAACCCAGATAACGCTGTTTTAAAGATGGCACAGCCAGGAGTTTCGTAAGCAGCGGCTTATCGGAACTCCCTCCCATTCCGCCGCGACCGCCGCGACCACCACCGGGACCGCCCTCTGCCTGGTTCAATGTCTCACTTGTATCATATGGAAAAATATGGAAACGGCCGGTCGGATCCTGATAGATTAGATAATCACTCGCACGAACCCAGTACCCATCACTGTTGATAAGAGCATTCTCAATAGCAAGAAATTTAAGTACGCCATCAATATCGAGTATCGGCCTAAGTTCGTTCTCTAATTCCTCCGGCGGAGTCTGGTCCAGAACCTTGCACAAATTAATAAGGCTTGCCCATGATTCAGGCTTGTCTTTGCTCTTGATTTCATAAATTCTTTTATATGATTCTGCATTATCTCCAACATAAACCAAACCGCCATTGGGGCTCATCTGTGGAACCTTCCATCGAGCACCTTTTCGAACATCGAATTCATCCATGATAAAGTCCGTATTAAACTGCTGCACATTTATATATATACCCCAGTTCTCGCCATTAATGACCAGGCGAACATAATTAACCTTTGGTGCTGCTATGTACTGGCGAGCTATATGATGATAGAGAACCTGACGCATATAAGTAGGATCATTAATGGAATTGAGCAGATTTAGTGTACGATAGCCATACAGATATTGATTTTTATTAATAAAATCTACAGAAATATTCAAGGGTCGCTTTGAGCCGGTTCCCGCCATCTGATATGAAGTATTTCCGCGAAAACGCACACCCACGTTCTCATACGTTTTACCGTCCACTATAAGTTTTGCGGGCACATCAACATCAGTATGGTAAAAGTCTTCAAGTTCAGATTCCCAATCGTTATCCTCAAACTCCAGAAAAAGCGTTCGCAGAGTCTTTATGTCATAAAGAGATTCGTCAGAATACAATTTTACATCGGCAGGCGTTAATTTTAATCCCGCAGAAGTAGTTGTGCGAAATCCGCCCCGCCCCATACCGCCCATGCCTCTGGATTGGCGGTTTGTCATTGATTGGCGCGCAGTTTCCCGCTCTTCGGCATTAAGCCAGCCATTATTATCATTGTCGTAAGTCTCTACAAGCTGAGTAGTTCCATTCATTCCCCCCCGCATTCCCGGTCCCATTCCGCCGTCCATACCACCTCGCATCCCACCACGGCCTCCAAAACCTCCAGGCTGAGCTTTTATGCCGTTAACTGTTATAAATATTAAAGCTGAATATAAAAACAAAGTCTTTTTAGCCATACAACTTTCCTTCTTAGAGGATTTATTTCTGCTTAAAAAAAGCTTCTTTTAATATAATAGACGAACTGATTCAGAGCTTTATTGCAGATTTCATTAAAATATTTACCTCGAACTTAAATGCTCATCCGCAAGTTTTAAGTACCCCCTGCTTATCGCATCTTTTTCGATATAATCCATTAACACAGGAAAATGGATGGTACAATCAATCTTTTTTGCCTTGCTTTCCTGCTGCGGATATACGACTCTCAGGATTTTATTTTTCTCCCATTCTTTTGGTTCGACTTCAATTTGTACAGAAAAACCATATTTTTCGATACCATCCAAAGTTGGAATTTCCAGGAGTTTTATTCCTGTTTTTTCACAGCCAGATATTCCAGGCACAGGAAATGGTGTGATAAAACCATCATCCAAACCAATATCAAAGTTCCTCTTTTTAATTTTCGTAAAGAAATATTTGCTCGAAAACCATTCTCCTCTAACTTTTTCGGTAGCAAGCAATGTCGTTTTTTTCGATTGAACCTTCAAGTCTTGGAGCGCTTCATCGAGATATAATCTTATCAAAGAACAGAAGTCCTGCTTATCATTTTGCAAAGCCTTTTCTGCCAATAAAACACCAAGAAGATTTGAATACATATCTTCCCAGGAGAAAGCCGATGCGAATTCAGGCAATAATCCTTTCGGTCTGTAACCGAACCATGTCAGAATTTCATGCCATGTCCCGGCGCTAAATGCAAAATACTTACCCAATTTAATAGAGACATCTTTTGCGATATTTTCTCTCTCATCGTCAGAATAACTGTCCCAGTTCTCAGGATAAGAAATCTTTACGTAATAAATCGAAGGTTCATACAGTTTAAATTTGAATTCTGTGTTTCCTTTTTCAATTTGCTCAAGTGTTTTTGCAGAAAGGAATCCGGTCCAGTCAGCCATTTTCCGGACATGTCCGATATCAATATGCCCGGCTTTACATGTATATACAACGCCATTTTTTTCAGACAATTTTATGCAATAAGCATGAGTTCCCAATTTGTCCGGATCGAGAAATGGCGTTCCCGATACTGTTGTCGAATAATACCCGGAACGGGCTCGCGGCGGAATACTTGAGTCCAGACCTTTGAAAGTCCAGTTACCCGAAGAATGAGTTTTGAAATTTATTCCGGCACGCTGATGTACAGTTGCGGTAAAAATAGCGGCAGATGAGCCGCAGCCAGAGACAGCGAACAGCAAAAATAACAAAGATATTATGCAGTATAATTTTAAAACCATTACTGTTTTTTCCTATAAACTGAACTTCCGCCTAATGTTCTGTAACTTAACAAATAAAGGGTGTCATTCTGAGTGAAACGAAGAATCCGGGCATCGATAGCCAGATGTTTCGCCTGTCGGCTCAACATGACAACTTATCATATCAAGTGTTACAGAACACTATTAACACAGCTCATTGAGGTATTGGTACTGCAGCAGGAAGCGACCCGGCAGGCTTACCGAACACGGTAAATTCAATGATGCCAAGAGACGAAGTGCGAGGCCAATTGGTCATAGTCAAACGCACAAAGCGGCATTTCACCGGCGGGATTTCCTCAAAGATAGTGTTGCGAGTAATATCGTTTTTCGTCATATCGAGCGCAGTCGTATAGGCATTGCCGTCGGTTGAAACTTCAATCTTGTACTGATAGGCGTTCGTCGCAGGCAGAGCAGATGTCGCTGCGGGAGCTGCGGGTGCTGCTGGCGCTGCACCGGCGCCAGGTGCTGCCGCGCCGGGGCCTCCGCGACCCAAACCGCGCCCTCCGGCACCGCCGCGTCCGAATCCACCTCTGCCGAATCCTCCGCTGCCTCCAAACATTAGCCGCAAAGAGTCGATGGTGAACAACTGAACCACATCGAAGCGGGTAGCCGGAGAAAGTTCGATTGTCAGCGCAGGCTGGTTGTCGTCAGCGGCAGGCTCCCACCATGTACCGGTGGAGTTATCTATAGCATAGGCAGCGTCACGGCCGGTCTGCTGGGAGGAGTAGCGTGAAAGAGCGTTCATTGCACGGATTTTGTTGATGGTAACGGGGATAGAGTCTGAATCACCCCTGGCAGGATCAGTAACAGCGCCGGGAGCCCACTGAGGCGTTTCGGTAACTTTTACTGACATATTGCCATCCTTATCAAAAACGACACGATCCATACCGACACGACGGCCGCCGGGCGGATTAGATAGAACTATCGTATAGAACTGCCAGAGGTTCTTGTCCGGACCTTCTACTATGCAGCCATGGGCAGGACCGGTAACGACACCTTCGGTCTTGCGGAGAAGCGGATTGTTCGGTGCATAGGTGAAAGGACCAAGTGGTGACTTGGCTGTGTAATAGCCCTCGGCATAAGTTTTCCACTGGGTACCGGATGCAGAATATTGGAGGTAATAGGTTCCGTTATATTTCTCGAGCCATGGACCTTCGACCCATGCGACATCCGGATATTCGTTCCAATCACCATATCGCTCCCAGATGTGGGATGAATTGAAAGAAAAAAGGTGCGTGGGCTTATCGGCGAATCGGGTGAGATCGTCAGGATCAAGCGGCACGACATAGATGCCTGCTACGCCGCGACCAGGATAATAGAGGTACGGTTTGTTATCGTCGTCAATAAAGATGTGCATATCGAAAGCACCGTTCCAGCCCCCGGCGACATCTGGTGTATTCTTCCATGAACCGAGACTGGTAAAAGGTCCAAGTGGATTATCTGCTTTGTAGAGCGGGCCGTCGTTGCCGCACATGTAGAAGCTGCCATTAAATTTGACAACATCTGGAGCAACGGGAACGTTGGCAACACGCTGGAAAGTCCATGTCAGCATGTCTTCGGAAATCCAGGCGCCGCCGCCGGTGCAATACATGTAGTATTTGTCATTTTCTTTAATAACAGTAACGTCGCCTGATGCGCTGCCGCCCTGGCCAGAAACCATCGGCAGAGGATTGCAGTAACGCGGGCTTTTGCCGATGACTGGATCAGCGGCGACTGTCTGCGCCTGTGCGGCAGATAATGCGGCTGAGACTAACATGAAACAAGCAGCAAGTGATAATATCTTTCTTTTTCCCATGACCAATCTCCTTTCGAAAAAATTTTTATGAGTTCTGCATTTAATATATAACCATATCAAAAACTTTTATTTAATTGTACCAGTGCAAGGACAGTTTTAAAAGCATTTCTAATAAAATTTACAAAAAACTCCGTATCTAATTATTCAACAACCAGACCGGCATATTTGAACATTTTACCATTATAAAATCATGTATAATTGACGTTTCTATCCGTTTAAGTTATTGTATGCTCTGATTGGTTAATCGCAGGCGGTTGACTCTGAACCAAATTACGAATTGCTATCAACAAAATGAAAGGAAGTATTTTGGCAGATAAGAATGAGAATTTCGATATAGTTATCATAGGCGGCGGAATAGTCGGCCTGTCTTCGGCGTACAAAATCGCATCGAGCTATCCTGATGCACGAATTGCTGTGATGGAAAAAGAAGAAACGCTTTGCTACCATCAAACCGGACATAATTCAGGCGTGATTCATTCAGGATTGTATTATAAACCGGGTTCAGCTAAAGCAATAAACTGCACAAAAGGACGCAAGGAGCTTGTAAGTTTCGCAAAACAATACGAAATACCGCACGACATATGCGGCAAGGTGATTTCCGCAACCGCAAAAAAGGAACTGCCGCACCTCGAAAGAATTTACCAGAACGGCTGCGAAAACCAAATCGAAGGCATTGAAAAAATCACTCCGGAAAAAATTAAGGAAATAGAACCTGCCTGTAATGGAATCGCTGGAATATTCGTTCCCTGCACCGGGATTATTGACTTTGTCAAAGTCGCTGAAAAACTCGCCGAATTGACAGTTAAAGACAATAATAATAAAATTCTTCTCGAACATGAAGTAATCGGCTTCGACAAACACGATTATTATACGGAGATTCGGACAAACCAGGGAAATTATACAACCAAATATATCATCAATTGCGCTGGCTTGCAGTCCGACAGAATTGCAATAGCCGATGGCATTTGGCCCGATGTAAGAATAATCCCGTTTCGCGGCGATTATTATGAACTGACAGACCAGGCGAAGGAAAAAGTAAAACACCTGATATACCCTGTTCCTGACCCGACTTTCCCGTTTCTGGGAGTTCATTTTACACGAATGATTAGCAATAAAGTCGAATGCGGCCCGAACGCGGTCTTTTCTTTCAAGAGAGAAGGATACGGCAAAACCGACTTCGACTTCACAGACGCATGGCAATCGCTTACTTACATGGGGACATGGAAAATGTTCATGAAAAACTGGACTTATGGACTGGGTGAATATGCAAGGGCTTTCTCGAAGAAACTGTTCCTGCGCAGTTTGCAAAGACTCATTCCGGCGCTGACAGAACAGGATATAAAACCATGCAAAGCGGGCGTAAGGGCACAGGCAGTCGCAAAGAATGGAAATCCAGTCGATGATTTCAAAATCGAGAAGGGAAAAAATTCCATCCACGTTCTCAACGCCCCGTCGCCGGCCGCAACTGCTTCTCTTGCTATCGGTGAATATATAAAAGAAATCGCAGCAGAACACTTTAAACTTAATAAAAGCAGTTCCTGATCATCATGGAAGAACCGCAATTGATTCTTTTTTTACAAAAACTATCATTTTTTCTAAAAATTTTGCAATATATTTATCATTTTAGCGTCTTTCTATAAAATACATCAGTATCAGTGGGAGTTAAAAGAGATTTGATTGGAGCAGAAGCATTAAAAAGGAAACGATTATGTTTGAGCAATTAAAAATGAAATCCAATCTATGTTATCTGATAGCATTTTTTTTTATAACGAGCCTGGCTGTCTTTCAGCATAGAGCATTCGAAGCCGACTTTTCACAATTAGTCAAACCAAAGATATTTGGGCGGGTTGTTGACGACTCAAACCAGCCGATTAGCAATGTGTTGATTCATGCAAGGTCACCAATTGTCAATCCTGCACGCAATATACCTGTACCCGATACTTTCACAGATGAAGACGGTCGTTATAGTTTCAGTCAGACTACTTTGTATGAGTGGTACGAGCTTATTGTTCAGGCTGACGGTTATAATTCTAAAACAATAACTGTATTATCCGGAGACGAGAAAGAGATAGTAACTGTTCTTAATCCCGTACGAAAACTCCAACTAACAGGAAAAGTTATTAGTAGCGAGACAGGTAAGGGAGTAGCTCAAGCTCAAGTCTTTTTGATTGGTAGCAAGGTATATAAAAAATCTCTTTTTACTGATGACGATGGAAATTTCCACTTCGATGATTATCCAAGAAACATCGTGCAGGGAATTATCTACGCTGTGAAGGATGGCTATAGCACAGAGTATAAAGTTGTGAAGGGTAGTACAACTGAAGCAGAGCTAATATTAAAACCTTCGTGTCAGATTGAAGGTATCGTTACTTCGCAAAGCGGCAAGCCTCTTGCCGATTGTACAGTGGAGCTTCATACTTTAATGGTCAGCGAATTTCTTGTTATCCGAAAAACAAATGAAAGCGGCAGGTATCAATTTGATAACTTACCCATCGGGGAATATCAGATTTACATTACACATCCGGAATGGTATCAACCAGAGGATACACTTACAAAAAAAAGAGTAAAAACTGAATCCGGCAATAGAACTTCTTTTCAAACAACAATGCGAGAAAAAATTCCACTCGAAGGTATAGTTACTGGACCTGATGATAAACCGATAACCGGAGCCTGTGTAAGTGTCCCTTCATATCCGGCATTGATCAGTGGAGTATCATACGACATTGCAAAGACAAACGCTGATGGGTATTTTAAGATTTATTCAGGAAATCTGAATCCTGCCCGAATAATAAGTTCATTCGTACAAGTAGAAGTTTCTGCCGTTGCTGATGGATTTGGAACAGGTACTGTAACAGTACGGAAATATAAGGAAAATCAGGAGCAGGACATTTCCAGAGAAAAAGTTGTTATCAAATTAAACGGTATAGCTCGTATTTTCGGACATGTAAAAGATACCAAAGGTAATCCTGTTTCCGGTGTGTCTGTATATTTGACTCCTGTTCATTACCCGATGGACACAACAGATGCATCTGGTAATTATGATTTAGGATGGTTTGCTCTGCCGGTCAAAGCGAAAGAAACTTTTGAAGTTACTTTTAAAGCACCTCGTCCTGATGATGGGGGTATGAACGGAATGTCGCTACAAAATCGCGAGGCAATGAAAATCCCTGAAGCCGGAACTCAATTTTATCTGCATCAGACTGTTTCCGTGACATCGGTCCATGGCAGGAATATGGAACTAAATCCTGCTCTTATTCCTGCCGATTTGCTGACTATCAGTGGAGCAGTAACAAATAAAAACAGCGAAGTTGTTGCTAATGCGAATTTGATGATTTTTGCCGGTAATGCGCCACAGGATAGCTGGCTCGGGAGAATTGACCGCAGCCGTGTGCAAAGAGGGGATGTTGTCAGGGATGGAATCAGTACATTACGACGCAATTTATATTTCCCATTGGCTCGAACTATAACAGATAATTATGGAAATTATACGATTTGCGTGGTAAAAGAAACATCTCAAAGTTTTAAAGTAACAACCAGGACTGCTACATCAGCAACGATTGACCCAAGTTATTATTCATTAGGTGTTCTATCTCCTAATAATGAATCTATGCTTATTACTGACATCAGACCTGATGATACAACAAAAAATATCAAATTAGATATCAAACTTCCGGCAACTCCATAACTTAATAACTAAGGCTTTTTGTGTTTCTTCCAAGTGTGTTCTGTGGCTTGCATACATAAATAGAAATTTCGATTTGTTGCTTTTGTTTTTTTGCGGATAAAAATTAGGGTTCATTCGCAACAATAATAAACCGGAATATATTAAGCTGATTGAAACCTTGGCTTAAATAACTTATATTTAGCATTATGATGAATAGATATGGCACGGACAGCTTATTTGAGAAAATAGATGACATGCGACCCGCATCCTGCAAGCACATTATCTGTGTTGCGTTCGAGACTGCTGCGGATACTGAGTTCGACTATGGCGTGCCGGATGAAATCTGGCCGATTCAAATCGGACAGAGAGTCGAAGCACCGCTCGGTAAAAATAACAAGCTGCATCAAGGATTTGGTGTCGAAATTCGACCTCCCGAATATAATGAAAAACTTAAATTTAAGCTCAAGGCTATCACAAAGGTAATTGATAAAGAGCCTCTGGTCGATTTCGAATTAATGGAATTGGCACGATGGATAAGCACATACTATGTATGTCCGCTCGGCCAGGTACTGGCGGCTATTGTCCCTTCCGCCGTAAAGCATGGCGCAGGTGTAAAAACTCAGAACAGTGTATTCCTGAATGTAAAAGCCGAAAACTTTGAAAAGAAAATCAGCAAACTAAAAGGAAAAAAACAAAAGCAGATTGTAACGATCCTGCAGGAACAAAAAGCATTCGATAAAGATTCGGCAATCGAACTGCAATCATTACTTGAAAAAGCCTGCTGCAGCAAAGAGCCTCTAAAAAAACTTGCCGAAGAGCAGATAATAAAAACCGTCCAGAAAACTGTATTGAAATCTCTGCCCGCCATTCCGCTGAGCTTATCGAAGCAAATACCCAGGCAGATAGTTCTCAACCATGACCAGCAAAATGCGCTCGAGTCCATAAAAACTCAAATCGCTTCCGGCGAATTCGGCGTAACGCTTGTTTATGGCGTCACCGACAGCGGAAAAACAGAATTATATATCAGGTCTATTCAGGCGGTTCTGGAGAAGGGACGAAGCGCAATCGTGCTGCTACCTGAAATTGCACTGACCACGCAAACAGTGCAGCGTTTCAATGAAAGGTTCGAGCGAATCGCTGTAATGCACTCAGGTTTAACCGCCGCTCAAAGAAATGTGCAATGGCAAAAGATTAAATCGGGCGAAGCCGACGTTGTTATCGGCGCACGTTCGGCGGTTTTCGCGCCTCTGAAAAATCTCGGTCTTATAGTAGTTGACGAGGAGCATGAGCCAAGCTACAAGCAGGACACGGTTCCGCGTTATCATGGCAGAGATGTTGCGATAAAACGCGCACAGCTTGCAAACGCACACTGCATCCTCGGCAGCGCAACTCCATCACTTGAAACGCTCGCAAATTGCCAAAACAAGAAACATTTCAACCTTGTGCGGCTTCCAAAACGTGTGATGGACCTGCCAATGCCCGAAATGAAACTTATCGACATGAGGCAGTCCGAATTCACTCAAAGAGGAATAAACTTAATAAGCGAGCCTCTTGCAGAGCGGCTCAAGCTGGTACTCGAAAGAAAAGAGCAGGCGATTCTGCTTCTCAACAGGCGGGGATACAGCAGTTTTGTTTTTTGCCCGTCCTGCAAATATACGCTGCACTGCCGCAATTGCGATGTAACGCTGACTTTTCATAAATCCCAGTCGCCAAGACAGGATAAAATGAACACTATAACAGGCAAACATATCAGTCATGGTTACGCAATATGTCACTATTGCCTCGCACAAACGCTTGTCCCCGAAAAATGTCCCGTGTGCGGCAAGGGATTCGCTATGATTGGTCTCGGCTCGCAGCGTCTCGAAGAAGAGCTTGCAGGTAGATTCCACTCCGCCAGAGTATCGAGAATGGACAGCGATTCCATGAGCGGCAAAGATTATTACCATCTTCTTAAAGACTTCGGCGAAGGTAAAATCGATATTTTGGCAGGCACGCAAATGTTAGCAAAAGGACTGCACTTTCCCAACGTAACCTTAGTCGGAATCATCAGCGCAGATACTTGTTTGTATTTACCTGATTTTCGAGCAAATGAAAGAACCTTCCAATTAATTTCTCAGGTAGCCGGACGAACCGGCCGCTCCGAGAAAAAAGGAATCGTTTTTGTCCAAACTTTCCTGCCCGACCAACAGGCGATTCAATATGCAATCAAAGCAGATTTTGACGGCTTTATAAAAGAAGAACTGACGCACCGCAAAAGCTGCAATCTGCCCCCCTACTGGCGGCTGGCCTCAATCGTTTTGCGTGACATGGAATTCGAGAAACTGGAAACAGCATGTAACATAATGAAAAATACGATTGACCAAATCGTTCGCAGGGAAAATCTGAATATAAAAATTCGCGGCCCGATGCCTGCAATAATAAATCGAATCCAGCGTTTCCACAGGATGCAAATAATAGTCCAGGCTCCTGATGCGGCGACAATGCAAAGATTCTTCGCAAAACTCCGCGAAGAAAAACCTGCCCGCCCCGCCATAAAAACAACCATCGACATCGACCCGGTTAATTTATTATAGCTTTCACGCAGCATGGGCTTCCAGCCCATGCTTTTGACTCTTTCGCTATTTTCATCTTTGCAAGGCAGTAACTATATTTGTCATTTTTATGCATGGGCAAGATGCCCATGCCACAATTCAATATAGAACTATTTTAACACATTCTTTCTCTTACTCACCACTTAGGTTAAATTATTTAGATAGAAAATAGCTATATAGTTGACATACTCAAATTTCAAGTATATCTTTTATGATGTTAAATAAAATCCATAGAATATGATGTTAGCATTGAGGATGAACATGAGAAAGTCAGTACTAATTGTCTCGATAACGTTGAATCTGATTCTTGCGGCGGCAATGATTGCGGGAGTAACATACACACGGCGGATACTTCTCGACATGGAATCGCTCTGTGCTGAAGCAGAATCGGCTCGGCTTAAAAGCTACCTTTCCGTCCTTGAGTCAGATCGTGAGAACAGAATCGAGTATGTGACGAACCTTATGAGAAATGCCATCAAAGATAACGAGGAAGGTCGGCCGTCAATCAAGGCGCCAGACTGGTGCTGGTGAACCTGACGTTCAGCAAATCGGTCGAGCCAAAGGATTAAATAAGGACAGTTACCAATTAGTGGAAGAGAACGATATATAGAAAATGTCAACTGTCCCTAATAAAAACGATAAAAGGACACACATTGTCAATAAAGAGAGGCAAACAAAAGGAAACCATTGATCTTGATAAGCTTGTAGCTTTGAGCTCTCCTTCTCCCGCCAAGTATTGGGTAAACCTGCTTCTGCTTCATATGTATAAGGATTCCATCAAAACCTTTATCCTTGTTCAATCACACTAACAACTGAAGGAAAACGCATCACATCTGGAGATTTAAAGGTGTCAGGAAATGAAAGTCATTTCTATTGAGGAAGAGTATGAACATTATGGTGTGATAGTAAAAGTACGAGAATCTCGCAAAGTTGGGTATGTCCCTCTATGTGATGTCGAAGTACTTAACAAAAAAGATTCAAACTACCGGCATGTTCGGGAGTACGTAGTTTGGTTTGCCAATCAATGAACATCTATTTTAGGTGTCAGGTAAATATTTTGCGAAACGGGAAAAAATGAAAGAACCAGATTATTCGAAATATATTACAATATTGCTCGCTGTTTTGGGAATTATCTTATCTTTTTATTCAGCAATTCTTGGGACAATTGTTATTGTTCTATCTTTCATTTCTCTGGCATTTTGGTTTGTTTACCAACGTCTTGAAAAGATTGAAAAAGACATTGAAATGACTAATAATCATAGTATTAAAAATGATGAACGGCTGCATAATATCGAGCAGTTCATAAAGAAATTTGAAAGCGATGAGGCATCTTAAAGTTTTAATAACCTTGCTAAGGTATTAACGTTAGCATTGAAGTGAATATATAAGGACATCAACCCAGCCAACTTATTATAGAGCTTTAATTTGCATAGAAATTAGGATAAAAGAAAGAATCGGGGAGACAAGATTTGAACTTGCGGCCTCTGCGTCCCGAACGCAGCGCTCTAGCCAAGCTGAGCTACTCCCCGGCTCAAAACAGTAAATATACCAAATTATTCCACAGAATGCAAATCATAAAGTAAAAATTTAAAGAACAGCGTAAAGAGAGCGGCAGCCTCAAGCGAAGCTTGGGGATGGATGAGTTTTAAATTAACCATCCCCATCCTGAAAAAAAACAGGATGAGGATGCCACTCAATCGCAAGGTTCTGCCTAAGGCATCCTGCGGAAAATCTTGTCTCCCCGATTTTTTATTCTTCCGGCCTTGTCACTGGCCACAATACCGCATCACCGGATTTACCCCATGTTCGTACCTGTCCACCCTTATCCCGAAAGACTTCGCCGCCATTATCCTTGCAATCCGAACCTGTGCTGTATAGTATAAAATTCTGTTCGTTAATTTTATATACGAAAGGTTTATTGCTGAATGGATCCATAGGCAATTTTTTTATATAATTTTCCACTGCAAGCTGTTCTAAATTTTGGGGATAGTTACCATGTTCCCTGTTAAACCTGACTAAAGACAAAACAACAAGAGTTGCCTCAATTTCAGCTTTATTATGATAGCATATCTCATTTATTCTTGCTATAGCCGGTGCGTTATTTACCAGTAACAAATTACCTTTCGCTATGTTCATTAGTTTTTCTTCAAGGTTCACTCCTTCTGCGTGCAACTGCGCCGGAGTCATTGATTTCATCTTCTCCACGTAATCATACATTTGTTGAACGGTTCTATAAGTTTCTTCCTTATCAGGGTGCAGAAACAACAAATATCCATTTTTCTTTACCCATTGTGTAACATCGGATGTAATATCACATATATCAGAAAGAATGTCTGAAAACCAGCTTGTTTGCTTAACCACAGCAGGCGGATAATTTACTGTTCCGCTGCTTAACAAAACTTGTGCTTCAGGATATAACTGTTTTAATACTTTAGGTATTATATGATCCCTTCCGAAACCATCAGTGAAAGCTCTTTGAATGACATCATAAGAACCCAAAGATTCTGCCTTAAACTGTAATGTAAAATCTTTTCTTTCAGTCATCAGCTCATAGTCTTGTTGAAACTCCGCTAAGGTATTTTTATCAATAACATATATATTTAATAACTCGCGGGTATTTCTGGCAGACATGGACTCAATGGAAATTCCGACAAGCTGCTCGATTAAAGTCACGTTTCCCCTTAGATGCTGCCCGAGCAGAAAGCATGTTTTTATATCAAGGAAAGCTTCTTTGAATCGATTGTGCTCTGCATTCATCCACATATGCCATGTAATTATCCTTGCAATCATTCTAAATTCCACAAGATTAGGTATGATAATTCCCATCATATCTGATTGTTCCTTATGCTTTCTCCAGAAATATGGTTTTTGTGTACCATCTGTTACCAGTTTCAGAATGTCCTTATTATCTTCAAACCATTTTTCGACAACTTTTTTTTGTTCAGCATTTAAATCAGCCCATAATATACCCATATACTCATTAATATCATTCACGTCCTTTTTTAGCATTTCCGCCGCCTTATCATATAAAGGGGCAGCATTAAGTGACTCATCAGCTTTCGGTATGGAAATATTATTAAGCTCTGCTACATAATTTCTGGTTATCGCAGGTTTGCCTGAAAAGAACCACGCTATATAAATAAACAAGCATAAAATTAAAACAACCGCAATTTGAAATATTCTTGCAATCATTGTTCGCCACAGGGGCCGGCAGCGTTTTTTCGCGCGTCGAATCAGAGTTGCTAAAAGTTTTACTTCACCGAATTCTTTTATTAACTCTTTCGCTTTTTCATCTCTCTCCTGGCCTGTTTTGCACTCCTGCAATTCATCTTCAAAATGTGCTATCAATTCATTCTGCACATCAGTCCTGATTTTTCTGCGATAGCGTATTTTATTGATAACATTTTCGATAAATTGTATCGCACTATCAGGGAGTTGATTTGCGTTGTTTTTTTCATTTTCCTTTGCCATAATTTCCTCTTATTTCTATCTAAGCAACTCAGCTTGTAATGCCGGACAAGAAACTGGAAATCATATTAGCGAGCCAGATTCTTCGTCCCTAAGTGCCTCAGAATGACAATCGTTTTTAAGCTGGTGAAAATGCGCCGCCAAAAATAAGGCCCAAGCCGGCGGTAAGTTCTTTCAACTGTGCTTTCTGCTTTGCCAATTCATCCACGCCTGTATCAGTGATGGAGTAATATCTTCTTTTTCTTACGGCCTGATTATCTTCCCATTTGCCCGCAATCATTTTTTTAGCTTCAAGGTTGTAGAGCAATGGGTAAAGCGTTCCTTTGCCAAGCGTGAGGATTTTGCCGCTTCTCTGCTCGATTGCCTGGCTTAGTTCGTAGCCGTACATTGGCCCGCGTGAAAGAATTTCCAATACAACCACCGGCGCGATTCCCTTTAATAACTGACTCTCGAATTTCATATAAAGACTCCTGAAAAATGAACTGCTTTGTATTATTATTTATTATGTCTTACATATTATGTATTACATACTATGTATTGTCAACTATAAAATTTGAAATTTATAAAAAATTATACAAATCTGCATTTTTATTAAAAAATCGAGTTTTACAAAAGTACTATTGCAAATTTGTTATGTTTCATGTACATTACATCGAAAGAATTTAAGGCCAGGAGCAGTGGCAGAGCGGCTCATCGCGACGGTTTTGAAAACCGTTTCACCTTTACGGGTGACGGGGGTTCGAATCCCTCCTGCTCCGTTGAGAATGCTGGTGATGAACTTTTCCAGATAAACTGAATTATACTTTCTGCTCTTTTAGCGGCATACGACAAAAGCAAATACAGTATATGGCTGTGACTTTTATTTGAAAGTCATCAAATTTCCAGAGATTCAATTTATGTGCTGCGAGCATTGTGCGTGCAGCCTTCTTTTAGATTATGGGATAACCTAATATTTTCTGATAGGCTGATAAATATCCGGCAACCATATTTCTCAGATCCCATTTATTTTTGGTTTCTTTCATTATTCTTTTTGCCTGCTTTTCCCATTCTTCAGGATTATTTCTAAAATATCGATGGTTCTGGATAGTTGTTTTTAATCCCCACCACAAACCTCCAGCGTCATAATCCTTGAAAAGCACGCCGTTTCCCACATCTTTCGGCGATCCTAACTTCTTGAGCCTTAGAGGCACAATCTTATCGTGAAAACCTCCTGTATCGCGATTTGTCGCTGTTGCACCATAAAGATTTCCGACCACATCAATCTGCCCAAACGGTTCATACAAAGATGCGCCAAAAACATCGCTTGCAGCGGCATAGCCCAATATGCTCAGGTCATCATCGAATGGACTGTATAAAATTTTCTTCCCTGAAGTCCAGGCAATTCTTCCAAGTATTTCAGCATGAGTTTTGTCATCCCCTACAGGATTTCCAATAACTGCTATCTGAACATCAGGATGCTCTATCACAAATTTCTGGGCGATATCCTCAAGAAGCTCCACGCCTTTTTGCATTTTATCCAGCCTTGACGGCCAGTATAAGAGAATTGCATCCGGATTAACCTGCAGGCCGGTTTTTTTCTGAAACTTGATTAAATTAAGTTTTTTTGCTTCAATAACATTATCATTCGCATCATATTTCTTTGCAAGACCTGGCTTGTCAAGATCAGGATTTTCAATCTGGTTTTCCGGGTACATCGTGGGAGAAATTCCATTAGGAATCGCTAATACCGAACCATATTGAAATTTCGCTTTTGTTTCCTGCCTCACACCCCATGGAATAATTTGCCTGTCAAGAAAATAGTCCTGTATTGTTTCTTCAAGAAATCTCTTGCCGACATAATTGACCATAGTTGCACTTTTAATCGCCGTAGCCTGGCAATCAACGCATTCCCTGCCGCGGTCATTCGAAAAGTATATATTATTCGAAAGTTCACCCAAATTCACCCCCTCGAACATCTGCAAAGGTATCAGACCTGTATGAGAATTATGGACAGTATGAAGCAAAGGGACTCCTCTCAATTTGGCATAAGCAGTAATAATTCCTCCCGCCATCCAGTCATGAGAATGAATAATGCCCTTTCCGCGATGCTTTGAAATTATTTCCTTAATCAGAATATTTCTTATCTGTTTTTGAAATTCCGCAGATGTCGTAACAGGATTACCATCATATGCGCTCAAATAATTTTCGAATAAGGAAGAATCAACCATTTTGATGTTCTCGCGCGGCAGATGATATGTTTCTTTTATAAACTCCTCCTTGCTCAATCCCGCCTTGACCATAAACTTTCTTTTCAGATTAAGCGTGATAATATAAGTCAATATATCATTGTCGGAAAGACCTCTGCACAGCGCGGAAACCACCTCTCCCATCCCGCCGCTCTTGCCTGAAACGTATTGTGCGAACTCTCCCATTCCTTCCGTAGGCAGCTTATCCGTTTCTGGACTTATTATTATTACAGGGATTCGTTCGACCTTTTTTAGTATATGGAAATTCCCTACCGATTTTTCCAGTTCCCATATCTTGTCTGTTATGATTCTGGCCGCTTCTCCTACGGAACCATAAGGATTAAAATAGGAATGCACCGCATGGTCTGAACCGGTACTCTCATGGAGAAAGTAGAGCTGGTCAGAGGTTGTCAAATGCCTCCATTTTGTCAGATATTCTCCTCCTGCCTTTTTGGTTTGTTTCTCCATACTTTTAATTCGTGAAAAAAGCTCCTGCTGGGTTTTATTCCCTAACCAGCCAAAAGTGTCTCGTGCTGCATCTGCCCATGAAGAGGTAGATAAACCATGAATATCTACAACCGGGCAATCGGCATTATTAAATAATTCGGCAATCTCACCTGGATTTACGACTTTTATATTCTGATGCTCAGCCAAAGCTTTAGGCAAAGCTGTCCAGAATTCAAATATCCCTTTATCTTTCCATATATGCTCTCCAAGATGTTCATAGTCATATCCGAGCATAACCGCCTCGCCGTCAATTTGTGCAATACTCCATGCATAATGCTCGGCAGAAATCGGGGTATGGGGAAATCTGTATGCGACATCATCGCTCAGCTCTCTGTTTCTGGGAATAACAATTAAATTACTGCCTTTAGCCCGAAATATTGCGTTAGGTGATATATGCTTTCCATCCCTGAAGCCATACATATCATCTCTTTTCTCACAAAGAATTGTTTTAAAACCCATATCTTCAACAACATCTGCAATCATGTTGTTGTACATCAGTTCAGTATTTCTGAACGATCCGGGTTTTATTCCAAAAATATCCTCCATCTTTGCCCTGTGCAAAGAAACCTGATCCCTGAATTCATGCTTTTCCAGATCGTCAAACAAGCCTGCAAGAGAGTGATAGTATGTCTCTTCAAGAAATTCGACCTGGTTTGCCTGTCTGCCGGTATTAAGTAATTCCTGCAGGCACTGGATTAATTCAGGTTTATACATTTGCGCCTGTTCCAGAAAAGTCCCGGACATACTTAGAGTAATTTTAAATCCGGGATTATCGGCAATAAGTCCGATAAACATTCTTGTTGCGGGCAAATAGCTTTTTTCCGAGACCTTTTCAAAGATTTCCCTGTTGTTCTTATCCCAAAGAAATTTGTTTCTGTCAGGGTGCAGCCTGAAAGGCTGATGCAATTGAAAATAAAATGTCACTAATGCCATTTTTTTAATCTCTAAGAATAATACTTACCCAATTTAATAAACAAACAACAGATAATACTGCATCAGTCCCCCATTCTATCCAAAGCCTATCGCATGACTCTATTTACATTCTTCATATGAGATACTGTCAATGCTGTTCAAATTTCGTTTGAAAAAGTGCAGCGAATGATAGTATTGACCATGACAATAAATACCTAAAAAACAAAAGAGAGCAAAATTAACTATATGATTAATAAGCAATTATACTCTCTTTGTCAATGATTCGCAAAACAATAGATTTAAATGCAAAATTCAAATGGCTGCCTTTAATTTGATAAGCACGTATGCTCTTGACAGTGACATTACAGATGAATTTAATCCTGAAAATATCCTCGAACACGGCAGGCTATCATTTCGGTATGTAAAATTTTATCTTTTCCCAAGAATCGATCCCAGCAATCCGCGGACAATCTGACGGCCAAGCGAACTTCCAATAGAGCGCACTGTACTTTTGGCAAAGGCTTCTCCAAAACTGTCACGCGGTCTTCCCGGACTGCGTCTTCCCGCAGGTTTCCGAGAGCCGGAAGAAGGAGCATACATCTTTTCCTGTCGTCCAACAGGTTTTATTTGAGCAGTTCTTTCTTCGGTTCTTTTTTTTATCTTTTCAAATGCCGATTCCCGGTCAATCATCTTTTCATATCTGCCGAAATGAAACGAATTTTTAATAATTGCCTGACGCTCCTCAACTGTAACAGCACCAATGCGGCTCTCCGGCGGGCATACAAAAGCACGTTCGACCGCCGCAGGCGTGCCTTTTTCTTCCAGGAAAGAAATGAGAGCTTCACCTGTGCCAAGCTCTGTGATTACCTTTTCAATGTCAAGCTCAGGATTGGGACGGAATGTCTGTGCCATGAGCCTGACTGCTTTTTGTTCCAGAGGTGTAAATGCTCTCAGCGCATGCTGCACGCGGTTGCCTAACTGGGCTAATACTTTATCCGGTATATCTCTGGGATTCTGAGTGACAAAGTATACTCCAATGCCTTTGGAACGAATGAGTCTTACCACCTGTTCGATCTTATCGAGCAATGCTTTCGGGGCGTCTTCAAAAAGAAAATGTGCTTCATCGAAAAAGAAAACCATTTTTGGTTTTTCCAAATCACCCGCTTCAGGCAAACGTTCAAAAAGTTCCGCCAGCAGCCAAAGCAGGAAAGTCGCATATACTTTTGGCCTTGTAATCAATTGATCGGCTGCTAAAATATTGATGATGCCTCTTCCATCTGAATTTGTTCGGATCAAATCAAAAATATCCAGCATTGGTTCGCCGAAAAACTGCTCTCCCCCCTGCATCTCAAGTTCCAGAACACCTCTTTGAATGGCGCCGACAGATGCTTTGGAAATATTTCCATATTCTGTAGTAAATTGAGAAGCATTATCTCCAACATACTGGACCATGGCTCTCAAATCTTTCAAGTCAAGAAGGAGCAGGCCATTGTCGTCGGCAATTTTAAAAATCAGGGTCAACACGCCTGCCTGCACTTCATTAAGATTAAAAAGCCGACTCATCAACAGCGGCCCCATATCAGAAATAGTTGTACGTATTGGATGCCCGCTTTGCCCGAACACATCCCAGAACGCCGCTGGATACTCACAAAAACAGTGATCGGTAAGATTGAGCAGCTTAATGCGTTCCATGATTTTGGGATTTTCCGTCCCTTTTTGACTAATGCCGGCAAGGTCTCCTTTCACATCAGCCAGAAAAACCGGGACGCCGTTTTCGCTGAAACACTCTGCCATTCTTTGCAGGGTCACTGTCTTGCCTGTTCCCGTAGCTCCAGCTACCAGCCCATGACGATTCGCCATCCGGGCAATCAACTTAAATTCAACATTCTGAGAATTCCGGGCTATAATCATAGGTTTTGTCATCTCGATACTCCATTTTTCCACCGATATAACTGCTTGTAAACTGCATTATTAAAACTATCACTTCCCATTACTATTCCTTTCGGATTAAAATGGTTTTTCGGTTTTTCCTTTTTTTTGCCCCCCAAAAATCATTTTATTACCCTTAAAGATGTTTATAATTTTACATAAAATGTCTGCAATAGTCAAAAAATCTTTCTTCCTGAAATACTTCAAGACGCTATATTTTTAGCAATAAGAACATATAGAAAACTTTCAAATTAAATATAAATACTTCAAAAAAACATTGGCGATTTTATAAGGGATTGATATTATTATCGAAGCAAAGAGGATTAGCCGCTTGGCTAAAAATAAAATTGAAGAAGCTTATTAAGAAAGGAGATTTGAAAATGGCTCAATACAAAATCGAAGACATTGAAGGAATCGGACTGGCTTATGGAGAAAAACTCCGCAATGCAGGCGTGAGCAGCACCGATCAACTGCTTACTGCAGGCAAAACCAAAAAAGGCCGTGCTGAACTTGCCCAGAAAACAGGTATCAGCGAATCTCTGATTCTCAAATGGGTAAATATGGTCGATCTGTATCGCATAAAAGGCGTTGGTTCTGAATTCTCAGAACTTCTGGAAGCAGCAGGAGTTGATACTGTTAAAGAATTAAAACATCGTATTCCGGCCAATTTAGTTAAAAAAATGACAGAAGTGAAAGAATCCCGGAAAATCACTCGCGTCGTACCGACAGAAGCTGTTGTTAAGGATTGGATTGAACAAGCCAAAAAACTTCCAGCCGCAGTTGAATACTAATCGCTGAAACAATAAAAAAAAAGTCTTATGTAAGAAAATCCAAATCGTCTTGCTATAAGGCTGGAGCGTTTCTGGACTTTTCTATATATAATGAACCTCTCTTTACTAATCCATAATTATTAGAAAAGCCAAAGGAATTATTCTGCCTGCAGAGAAGTAATGAATAAATCGGCCTGAGCAACTGCATTCTCGATGTCGCGAATCAGTTCATCAACATTAGTTTGAACATTGATAAGCTCATCACTTAGACCTGCTATCGCTCTTGCATTCAGATTATGTTTCATAAACAGCACCTGGTCGCGAAGAGGTATAAGAGCCGGCTCAAGTTTATCTTCAGCTCGCTTCATGGACTCAATCAGTTCATTATATTTCCCTTTTGTAAGGTCATATTTCTCCTGGCTTGACTTGCGTAAAGCATCGCTGTTATACTTCTTGATTTCCGCGTTCCATTCCTTGAACAGAGCCTTTGAGACGCTCTCAACCGAACTGATTCGATCATGCACTTCGTCAGCCTTTGACTCGCTTTTCTTCAGCGTGTCATTGAGTTTGTTATATTCTTTTTCAAGGTCGCCGCCCTTAAAGTTAACAACGCTCTTGAACTGCTCCATGGCGGTCAGAAACTGTTTTTTCGCTTCATTCTGTGTGTCGCGAGCGTCTTTGACTCGATCCACGAGGATTTCCCGCTTGTGAACGCCAAATTTTTCCATAGTTCCATAGTACATTGATTTACAGCCGCCAAGAATGACAATAGCAGCCGCCATGGCAAACAGTTTGCTTTTCATATGTATCTCCTTATCACCAGAACAATAAATTGTTTTTTTCTTTTTATAACTCATAAATCCAATCTTCACAAAATTTAGTATATATTATAAACAATCTGTCAGGCAGTACAATTAAAATGGCAACATAATCCAGGTTTGTTTTCGAAGCTGTATAGTTGGGGAGGAAGCAATTCCAGCCGTGTCCCGTGTTTTCCGGGCATTAATAATAATGATTAAATAAGCTCAGCGGCATCGGATGGTATCCAGCCGGTGCTGTTGTCGGTAAGTTTGATGTGATACCATCGCGGTCTGCTTTCGAGCAGTTGGAATTCAGTTCCCTCGTGCAGGGATTCCCTGAAGCTTGGCGGATAATTCTGGCCGTCACCCTGTCGTGCGATAACCTCCCCGGCAGTAATGACGCCATAACTTATGCTTGCCTGGCTCTTTGATTCTATAACAACAGAAGCAAAAAACAAGATTGTCAGTAAGCCGCATATCACTATAACAGCAGTGAGTTGCCCGATTAAACCACGCCTTATCGCTGCCGCGCCGCACAAACAAAGTACACCGAAGAAAGCGCAGGTCAGGATAAATTTTGTCTTCATGGAAAAATCGTAATGCCAGAAAAACAAAGTGTGCACGACTTTTTTCTCTGTATTGACAGTCACCCTGTCAATCCTCCTGCTTCGTGCAAACGCAAGGTTCTTTTTTATATTCTCATCGGAACTGTCGAGTTTCTCTGCTTTGCGATAATTCAAAATCGCCCTGCCGATACTTCCGCTCAGAAAGTACGCATTTGCAAGATTATAATGCAGCCTGGCACTTTTGACGTTACCTTCGTAAATTATTTTATTGAAACTTAGTATCGCTTTTTCATAAAGCTCTTTCGCCCTGTCCTGCTCACTCGCGGAGTTAGCCTGCTGAAAATATTCGTTCGCCTGTTTGAATAATTCTCTCTTTTGCTCAAGAGATAGTTCTGCTTTGGCAAAGGAGCCTATACACAAGGACAAAGTAAAAAACAAAGTTATGACTTTTTTATACATTATTTTCAGACTTCTTTTCAATAGTCAAAATCAATTCGATAATTTCGTTAATCCGCCCGGAACTGACACTCGTCCCTGCTGATGCGTAACGTGACGCCTCAAAATCAGCCGCTATCTCTTTGTACTTTTGAGCAGCCTGAACATCCCCCGACGCATTGGCTATTACTTCATAGCAATCATTGGAAGTAAGAGAGCCTGCCATCCTGTCAAAGCGATCGCCTATATATTGCTTCAGGATACTGGCAAGCGTTTCAATACTTTCAGAAGAATTAACAGGGGACATGTTTTTGAGTTGACTAATCGCCCTGCCTGCGGCGGCGCGTCTGCGTTTCCGTGCTTGTTTTTCAGGAGTCGTATGAGTATAGAATTTCGTAAATGCACTGAATAGAAAAACAGCCAGAGGCCCTGCCCAGATAACCAGATAGCCCGGGCTGGCAACAGCCGCAAGAGGCGAAAAATCATGGCTCTGCAATGCATCCATATCCTGATAATTCGCCGATAGTCCCTGCTTTATTGCTTCCACTTCCCTGTTCACTGGTGTTTCGTCACTGCCCACCAAATCCGAGCCTGTAAGTATCTTTGTCGGTGACACTTCGAGCTTTATCGGTTCTGTTTTTGCGGTGACATAAGAGCCTTTTTCCGAGTCGAAATAAACAAGAGGAATTGGAGGAATCTCTGTAACCTTATCACTATTTGCCCGTATTGTCTGCGTGAATACCTTGTAACTATCTTCAATGACCGGAGAAGCTTTTTCGGAAGGAATCTTAAAATTTTTCTCGAAATCGGGGATTTGTTCGAGCGAGGGCCACTGTATGGGCTTCAAATATTTATTGCCCCCGATTTTTATATTCATAGTTATCGGGTCACCCACGCTTACTTTTGTTGGAGAAGCGGAACTTGTAATAGAATATTTCCCAACCAGTCCATAAAAACCATCAGGTTTGCCCTGCTCAGGCAGGTTCAAAACATTAAGCTGTGCAGGTTTCGAGCTTACCATAAAGCGTCTGTACTGAACATTCGAGCCGAAGAAATCACTGAATATGTCCCTTGAGCTTGCGCGACCAACTGCTACATCGGCGGAAATAGAAGTTGGTTCGATATTGATAACGCCTGCACGTTTGGGAATCAGGACCTTGCTGAAAGTAAGAAGATTTGACTCCCGATTATTATGAGTGGTTTTGTACCGACTTAAACTAATAATTATTCCATTGCTAAGACGGGCCTGCTGGGCCTGCGGACTTTGAATATCAGGCTCTTCAAGATAAAAGTCATCACTTGTAAAAACGGGAATATTAAAACTTAAATTATCAATTTCTCCGTAATAGTAAAATCTTATTGTCGCCACTACCGGCTGGCCAACATAGCATTCTTTCTCCGACAGCTCGACCTCTAAATCCAACTGGTCTGTTGTTCCCGGCTTTAAGATATTGACCTGTACAGGATTGGTCTGGTATTGTTTGCCGTCCACAGTTACAGTCAATGGCGGAATTTGTTTTTGACCTGCCGAGGAACAATTCAGCGTGTAGCTCATTACATAACGCTTTGTTGCATTTTGAGTGACTTTTCCATTGACAATTATTGTGGAAGACTGTGAAATATCACGCATGGAAGGATTGCCGGGATTAAATTCTGCCAAAGGGTTCAACTCAACTTCACCCGGTTTATTTATACCATCAATAATTATATGCAAAGTGAAATCCGAATTTACATATATGTCTCCCTCGGTGCCAACCTGGGCGACTACACGAATCTGCGCTAAAGTGTTACCTGTTAATAAAAACACAAATGCAGAACATATAAAAATATATTTTATAAAATTTTTCATTTCACCAGTCCTTGTCAACTTTCTGGTAAGGAGCTCTTTGAAGCATTTGCCTTTGCTGTTTATCTCTCTGCTCTTTATCGAGTATCTCCTGAGCCGTTGCATTCGGAGCGGCTTCATCCTGTTTTTGCTGATTCTGGTCCTGCCCGGATTGGTTCTGATCCTCGTTCTGGTTTTGCTCATCCTGCTGATTTTGGTTGTTGCCGTCCTGCTGCTGTTGCTGCTGGTTATTCCCTTCTGATAATTTTTCAAGAGCTTTTTCAAGATGCGCTGCCGCTTTATCCTGTAACTGCTTCGCGGCTGAACCATCGGAATTATCTAACTGCCGCTGTGCGTTTTTTTGATTTTCGGAAGCCTGTTCAAGCTCTTTTGCGGCTTCCTGCATCTGAGATGACGAAGGATTATTCGGGTCCTGCTGCTGCTGCAATTCCTGAGCAGTCTGTTCAGTATCGTTTTGTAATTGCGACTGTTCCTGCGATTGTTTCTGATAATCCTGCGAAGCCTGCTGCCTGTCAATCTGTTGTTTATCAAACTGGTCTTGTGTTTGCTGCGATTGCTGAGACAAAGACTTCTGCTTTTCAAGAAGCTCTTTAATTTTTTCCTGCATTTGCTGCTGCTGTTGTGCCTGTTTTTCCTGTTCCTGCTTCTGTTTATTTATCTGGTCGATAATATCCTTGATTACCAATCGCGCAACTTCAATATTCTTCGCGGCGTTTTGATTGTCAGGCTCAATTTCCAGCACCTGTCTCCAATTCACGATACTGTTCTGCAAATCTTCAAGAGCCTTCTGCAAATCGGAATCCTTCTGCTTCGAGCCTTGCTCGAAATAGCAGTTACCAAGATTATATTTCGATTTAGCAACCAATTTCATGTCTTTACTTTCAGCAGCAACCTGCCTGTAAAGATTTATAGCTTCGGAAAAATCATCCAGCTTATAAAAACTGTTCGCCTTGTTAAATTTCGGTTCAAGCACCTGCGGCTGGTCGATTAGAGCCTTGTCATATTTTTCAATAGCTTTATTGAAGCTGCCTTCTGAATAAAGACTATTGCCCTGCTCTACCAAAACATGCGCAGATTCTGCAAGAACAGAGCGGCTCATTGACAAAAATAAAATGGCAAATATCAGAATTTTAACTTTTTTTGCTTTCACTTGTAAGAGTCTCTAAAACCAGTAATATCAAACCAAAAGCCAGAAATATCTGGAATCTCTCATCATACCTAATCATTGTTGCCGATTCAAGCTCCCGCTTCGGCCCGGAGGCGATAACTTCTTTATAAACCGCGCCCAAATCCATCGTAGTTCCGGGATTGACACACAAATATTTTCCGCCATCAGTTGCATAAACAACTTTCATCAGCAAATCACTACCAAGTTTCGACCATACTTCCTGTCCATTATATTTCAGGAAAGTTGTTTCGCCGTTTGGCCCTGTAATAGGAATTCTCGAACCCTGCTGGTCATCACCAAGCCCGATAGCAAATATCCTGATTCCCTCTTCGGAGGCTTTTTCGGCGGCCTGCTCGGCGAAACTTTCATCACCTTCATGCTCCTCGCCGTCTGTTATAAGAATAATATCCTTATACTCCCTGCTCTGTTTGTCAAAGACTTCTTCGGAGGCTTTGCGAATCGCATCGCCTATCATTGTTCCGCCTCTGCTTGTGCTTTCCGTCGATATATCAGCAAGAACCATTCGCACAAAAGCATAGTCCTGTGTCAGGGGACATTTCACTGTGCTGTTTCCGGCAAAAGTAACTATAGCCACCCTGTCACCCTGCAATGTTTCAAGAAGGTCTCTTATAGCTATTTTAGAACGTTCGAGCCTGCTGGGCTTAATATCCTCAGCCAGCATGGAACGCGAAGTATCGAG
This sequence comes from Sedimentisphaerales bacterium, assembly GCA_016931715.1. GTDB lineage: Bacteria > Planctomycetota > Phycisphaerae > Sedimentisphaerales > Anaerobacaceae > JAFGPS01. Next base: position 39,313 of record JAFGEF010000073.1, on the reverse strand, counting down.
CAATATACAAACATCGCGACCCTGCTGTTTTATTTTCTCCGCCTGTGGATTCCATTTCGGCTCTGTCAGAGCAATCACGATACATATAAATGCGGCTATCAAAAGAGTCGCTTTCAATACCTGCCTTTTGAAACTTACGGAAGTATTAATCTTCTTCAGCATTTCAGTACCGGCCAATACTTTCAACGCCCGTGATTTTTGCCAGAAACACCAGATGTACGCCGGTATCAAAACCGCCGGTACGATGAATAATAACCATAATGCTTTATCATTTCCAAGATTCATAATTACTTATCACTTCTTAAGGTATCTTTCGAAAAATCGTACAGCTTGCCAATATCTCCAATGCCAATATCAAAAGCGCCGTTAATGTCCATGGGCTGAAAAATTCAGCATATTGAGTATATTGAATAGATTTAACTTCGGTTTTTTCCAATTCATCTATTTTTTCGATAATTTTTTGGAGAGCCTTTGCATCGTCAGCACGACCGTAAAAGCCGCCCGTTTTTTCAGCGATATTTTTCAGCAGGGATTCGTCAAGGCTCTGGCCGCTCGGAACTTTGTAAGTCCCGATAGGAGTCTGAATTGTCGTATATGCTTCACCAGAACCAATGCCAATCGTATATATTTTTATACCCCACTCGCGAGCCAGTTCAGCGGCCTGCATCGGATTGTACTGCCCTGCGTTATTAATTCCGTCCGTAAGCAGGATAATGACTTTGCTTTTAATCTTGAAGCCGCTGTCATCATCGCCTGAAACTTTTTCACCCGCTTCGGCAAGTTTCTTTTTTCTTAGCTGAAATTCTTCTTCAGCTTTTTGCAGTCTTGCGGCAGCGAGCGCAATTCCATCACCTATCGCGGTGCCGTCTTCGCTCTGAAGTTTTACAATTTCCATTTTTTTGAGAAACTCAAGCAGAACATTGTGACTTAGCACCATAGGACATATTGTATCGGCGTATCTTGCAAAAGTTACTAATCCGATCAGGTCGCTGCTCCTTCCGGTAAAATCTTTTTTATCGCCTGCGATGAAATCTGAAAGAACCTTTTTTACAACATCAAACCTGTTAAGTGTCTGGCCGTAATAATCCATTTCCGTCTGCATACTTCCCGAATGGTCGGCAACTATTTCCATTGCGACGCCTTCTGATGTAATCTCGGAAATAACTGTTCCCTTCCTCGGTCTGGCAAGCGCGATTATCAGCAAAGCTATGCAAACATACCTTGTGATTGCCAACAAAGGACGCAAACGCTGTCTCAACGAGATAGAGCAATTTCGCATGTCTCTCAGGCTGGAGAACTTCAGCACGGCGTGACGCTTTTTGCGAAAATTAAAATACATCAGTGCTGGTATAAGCAATAATAACAGTAATATCCACTTTGAATAAAACTGCATTTACAAACTCCCGATTTCAACTGGTTCTTCGGTTTTTGTTTCTGTAACGTCTATTTTCTTTTCTTCCGATTTTGTTTTTTCTATGAAATTCTTAACTAAATCGAACATAGTCTGGATTTGCTCGTTAGCCGGATTATATTTCGCGAATTTTACCATATCGCAGTGTTTCAGAAATTCTCCGAGGCTGTCTTTGTCCGATTGGGAAAGTACATTCGTATATTGAATTTCAAATAAGAATTCTTCAGTAGTTCTTTCCGGCGCTCTCAGGTCGAAGCGATGCTCGATATAGTGACGTAAAATATCACTTATGCCCTCGTGGAATTCCTTTATTTTTCCGGCTTCTATCAGTTTCCGCCCGATTAACACTCGCAGGCGTTCATAAGCGATTTCGTGCGCAGGCTTATAAATCCTTACGAGCTCTTTTACCTGTTTTCTCTTAAAGTAAATTATACATCCAGCCGCAGTAATAATAATTACAGAAGCAGATAATACCCATACCCATAAATAAGATGCTTTTTTGGGCATTGCAACTACGCTTTCGATGTCCGCGATTTTCAAATCAGCACGCTGCTCGCCCAAAAGAGAAGCAACTTCGATATCAACTGGTTCTGTTATAAGCTTATGTTGATTTTCCTGCGGATTGTTTGCATCATGGAACTCGAATGTGAAAGCAGGTATCGGGAAAGTGCCAGACAAAAAAGGCTCAAGACGATACCGATAAGTACTGACAATATTATTATTCGGATCGAGTTTGTCACCGATATTTTGCCAATCGACTATACCGAAATTCACAAGAGCGTCATTTACATTCGGCATATTAACATCATATTTCGGCTCGATACTCGCCTCAAGTTCGAGCAGTAATGTATCCGCGATAGTTATTTTCGACTTGTCTATTCGTACATGGGCAGTCAGAGGACCAAGCTCGTGCTTTTTATCGATTTGAAAGTCCTTTTTTTCAGCAGTACTATCCGCGTTTTTCTTGCAGCCGCTAAATAACAACAGCAAGACTGCTATAAGAGAAAGGACTATAAATCCATATGTATTCTGTTGTTTCGTTTTATTTATCATTACTATCCTGAATAGTCGGATTTAATACAGATGTATGAACGATAATATTATATTTATCCATCAACTGTTTTATATATGCCTGCTGAACATCCCTGCTCTTACTGCTAATAAGCTCTGAAGTCACCTGCTCCCTGGCTTCGGCAAAACTTTTTTGGCGAGGGACGGAATTCGGATCATCTGCTTTGGCAGGTTCAACATATTTTTCCCTGTTCGCCTGATAATAGGTCTGTAAATCAGTTTCAGTTATATTAATTTTATCAGCTAATTCTTTGTTCATTAATTGCTGACTGAGAACCTGACGAGTCATTTCTTCAATCTCTCTTTTCACTTCCGGCTTTTCTGTTAATTCCTGCTCAAGTGCATCACGATACAAAACTTCCTGAGCAAGCCATGACTGTAAAAACTGCGTTTTTGCAGAGGGAGCTTTATATTGTTCGAGAAGCTGCTTCTTCTGCTCATTACGCCGCTCGCTCGTCATAAATGACATAAGCGGCGCAAGCTGAATATCTATTGCCTGCTCGATTAAAGCATCGAGGTCGGCTTGTGTTATCTTTTCGAGACCGATTTCAGCAACAACTTCAGAACCAGCTCCTTCAGTTTTTTTGAAACTTGTTCTGTCCATCAGCTCGTACCGCAGCGCAGAAAACTTGCCAAGCTTTTCAAAGCAGTCTTTAATGTGCGCATTTATCTGAGATTCCAGCTCGGTGACTTTCGCGGTCATTTCACTTCGATAGAAATACTCGACAGCTTCTTCATACATATTCGCTTTTTCATATAATGAAGCTATCTGGAAAAGTCCCTTTGCCTGCTCGATATCTGTGAGCTTTGCATTTGCAAGGTATTCTTTCCATGAAGATGCGGCTTGCGCGTATAAATTTCGCTGAGCAAGCTTCGCTGCAAGCTCCTTCATCTGCTCTGGAGGAAGTATCGCCGGAGTATTGCCCGCTAATAAACCGGTTCCTGACGGCCTGATGAAAATATTTGCCAGGATTAAACCGATTACAGCCAAAAGCAAAATTATCACAAGAAAAGACGTACATGATTTTTTTTCTTTCTTTTCAGGTAATGAAAAATCAAGTTTATTTTCCATAGTTTCCATCCTGTTCTTCTATTTACCAATTCCGCATATCAAATTATCGCCGCCTGTGTCTCATATGAAAAAATCTTACCAAATCCTGAACGTACGGCCTGTCGGTTCTTATATTAATACAGTCAACATTAATTGACCTGAAAGTGTTTTTTAATTCATCAGCCTGTTTTGCTGTTGAGCCGCTGTATTGCTCCCTGAAGCTTCTGTTTCGCGTATCGACAAGGATAAGCTCGCCTGTTTCAGCGTCAGTAAATTCAATTAATCCTATATTCGGCAATGCTATTTCCGCCGGGTCACGAACTGAAACAGCGACAACATCGTGTCTTTTATTGAGCAGGCTGAGTGACTTTTTGAAATCGCTCTCGATAAAATCAGAAACAACAAAAACAGTCGCTTTCTTTCGTATTACCCTTGCAAGGTAATCCATCGCTTCATTAATATTGGTTTTCCTTTTGGGCATTTTGAAATACAAAAGCTCGCGGACAAGCCTGAGCATATGACTGATTCCCTTTTTGGGGGGTATATACAACTCAATCCTGTCTGAGAAAATCAAAAGGCCGACTTTATCATTATTTTTCGCTGCCGCAAAAGCCATCACTGCACAAAACTCAGCGGCAAGTTCGTTCTTGGCTTTGTTCACAGTTCCGAAATCGCCTGATGCGCTCAAGTCAACCGCAAAGATAACTGTCAGTTCACGCTCTTCGACATATCTCTTGATATACGGCCTGCCTGTTCGTGCGGTAACATTCCAGTCTATCGTCCTGATATCATCGCCGGGCGTATATTCGCGCACTTCATCGAACTGCATGCCGCGTCCTTTGAAAACACTTTCATACTGACCCGCAAAACTGGCATCAACCATGCGAGATGTATAAATCTGAATCTGTCTTATTTTTTTAATTAATTCAGCCGGTAGCATATCAATCGAATATGTCATTCTGAGTAAAACGAAGAATCTGGGATATCGATAGCCAGATGCTTCGCCTTCGTCTCAGCATGACAAAAAATTATGGTACTTCTATATTATCAAAAATAGTCTTAATAATATCTTCGCTTGTCTTGTCTTCCGCTTCAGCTTCATAGCTGATAATCACCCTGTGCCTGAGCACATCGAAGCCGATGCTCTTTACATCCTGCGGCGTGACATAACCTCTCTGCTGGATAAACGCGTGTGCTTTAGCCGCAACTGCAAGATAAATCGTTGCCCTCGGTGACGCTCCATAATTGATAAAGTTGCCTAATTCAATTCCATATTTTTTCGGCTCTCTCGTGGCACATACAATATTGACAATATAGTCTTTCACCTTATCGTCAATGTATATCTCATCGACAACAGAGCGAATTTCTGCAATTTGATTGGGATTAATCACAGGCTTGATATCGAACTTCCTGCTGGTAGCGGCCATCCTGTCTAAAATTTTGCGTTCCTCTTCTTTGTTCGGATAATCGATTTTGAGCTTCATCATAAACCTGTCAAGCTGTGCTTCGGGAAGAGGATAAGTACCCTCCTGCTCAATCGGGTTCTCTGTTGCAAGCACAAGGAACGGCTCAGGAACAGCAAATGTCTGGTCGCCAATTGTTACCTGCCTTTCCTGCATCGCTTCGAGCAGCGCACTTTGCACTTTAGCGGGCGCCCTGTTGATTTCATCAGCTAATATAATGTTGGCAAAAACAGGTCCCTTGCGCGTATAAAATTCACCATCTGACTGCCTGTAAATTTGTGTCCCTATTAAATCCGCAGGAAGTAAATCAGGGGTGAATTGTATTCTTCTGAAATCCGCGTTAATCGCGCGGGCAAGCGTTGTTACTGCAAGTGTTTTTGCAAGACCCGGGACGCCTTCCAGCAGGATATGGCCGTTCGCCAGAAGGCTGATGAGCATCCGTTCGAGCATATATCTCTGTCCGATAATAACTTTGTCTATCTCTCCAAACAGAGCACGAACAAACTCGCTTTTTTCCTGAACCAGGTTTCCAATTTGCTTTACATCTGAAGCCATAAAAACTTCTCCTAAAAAACGCTCAAAACCGGTAAATTCCTCAATGCGTACAAGCCGGAAAAGGGGCTTGTAACGCTTTTTTTCTGAAAAACTTATACGTTTTACTGTCTAAAACGTTCGGATTATGCAAAAAAAACCTTAAATGTTCAAGTCTGAAATTATAAACAATCTTTTCAAACAGACATTTATAAATATCCAAAATCATTAGACAAATACCACTAAATAATTCTTCATATTTAATTAAGATACATATGTCAGGCATTTCATACATGAAAACTCATATTTTTTGTAAAAAAATTTCATAATCAAAAAAAATGAATTATCCCGATAATTAATAAATGGGCAGATACGGCAAAATATGTATAGTGTTTCTATGGATTCTTAATATTATTTTTGTAAATATGGGTTATGTCGGAATCGCAAAAATTGAAAGGCAGCATTTTCCTCCTTTTAATGAAGGTTATGGCATGATGCATATCTTTTACTCGTTCCATGTTGTACCTGATAGAGTCATTCTATTCTGGCATTCGGCTATAGGACACGCAGTTATATGGGCAGGATGTATAATATTGCCCATCATAGCCTATATTTTATTTTCCAGAGAAAAATTTCTTGCGGGTTTATCAACTCTGCTGCTGTCAATTATTCCGTTCGGAATAGTCGGCTTTCTTATCTGGCTGCACGCATTTATAGATTTACCCCATGACTGGTAAATAGAAAAAAACAAAAGAGAATCCAGAGACTGTGAAAACCCAAAATCAATAAAAAAATCAATTGATTATATTTACTTATAGTTCAAAAATTATTTTCCTTCAGACTAATCCCGATTTTCCAGACGCCTTTTTCAAGAAAAGCCTCTATGGTCTGGCGTTTAGCCTTATTAATTAAATTTGAATGTGATACTTTGTTTTTTTTTGCATACTCTGCGAGCGTTATAATTTGCGCACCTTCAAGATATGCAAGTCTCTTGTGATAACTATTTGTAAGCGACTTGCCTACTATCTCCTCCATAATTTTCGCAGTACCTTTTTGTTCAAATTCCCTAAACGCTTCATAATACATAACCCTGTCAATGAACTTAATATTCACAGGGACAAAACCTTCTCTCATCAGCAAATAATTATTTATTACTCTTCCGATTCTGCCGTTGCCATCAACAAACGGGTGTATATTTTCAAAGGTAAGATGCAGCAATGCTATACGCTTTATAATATGTTCATGGCTTGATGCGTTATATGAAGCAAGCATTTTTTCCAGTCTGTCTGTGACTTCTTCCGGAGCCGGCGCAATATAATTGGCAACTCGAACATATTCACCTGCTTTGCGGAACCTTCCGGCTACATCATCACGGATATTCCCTATAAGCATTTTGTGAAGCAGAAGAATGACATCAAGTGTGAGTTCCTGTTCTTTAGCTTTTGAATCGATATAAGACACTACTCGCGCCAGGTTCTTCGCCTCAAAAATTTCCCTCTCTGAAATGTATCTATCCAAATCTATTTGTAAAAGTATTTTTTCCGTTTCTTCGAGAGTAAGTGTACTGTTCTCGATGGCATTGGAGTTATATACTTGTTCGGCAACCTCTGTTTCGTTTATCAATTGTATCAACGACTGCTTACCGATAGAAGCAGCATAATAACGCTGCCTCAAATGATTAATAGCATTATAAATATGTAATATTTTTGCCATATTTAAATTATAAAGATATTCACGCTTTTGTCAACATAATCGTGAAAAATAGCGTTAAATTTCCTACTTTTCACGGTTTTGCAGAAAGTTTTTATGTTTTTGATGTCATCCCTTTTCTTTATTCCGCCCTTTCCCTTCATGCAGATATTTCTTTACGGCCATATCGAAATCAGAGATATAATTTTTATCTCTCTCTTTTTTGTAATTTTCAAATTCCTTCCGAGCCTTTACAGCGGCCTGTTCTGCGCTTACCTTGCCGGCATCTTTAAGAAGACCTCGCTCACTGATTTTTAGGAATTCATCGAGTTTTGCAATCCAATCCGCCATTTTCATTAGTCTGCCGCCGCTTGCCTGCAGCTCGGCAAAGTCAAGATACATTGATACAATCAGGTTCAATTGATTGATCTCATCCTCCGATAGATAGTTTTTGGCAACTGTAATATCGTTTGAAGTAATATAGCTGCCCTTGAAGCTGGTAAGCCCCATCATTGGTTTCTTACTATCGGCTCTTTTTGCGATAATCTCCGCGGCAGTATGACCGTGAACCGCATAATGCATCTTGTTCTGCACGGTAGCAAAAAACTCCTGTGTCAGTTCGGCATCTTTCCGATAGTCTATCGACGTAGCGTAAATATCCGTTACTTTCTGATAAAAATTACGCTCACTGCTGCGAATATCGCGAATTCGCTGAAGCAGCTCTTCAAAATAGCGGCTTCTGCCTCCCTGCTGTTTCAGCCGCTCATCATCAAGAGTAAAGCCCTTGATAATATATTCCCTTAGCCGCTGAGTCGCCCATATACGGAACTGTGTGCCCCGTAAAGACTTAACACGATACCCAACGGAAATTATAACATCAAGATTGTAATGCTGTGTATCGTAGGTTTTGCCATCAGCGGCAGTTATCCGGAAATTCCGGATAACTGAATCAGCACTTAATTCACCTTCATCAATAATGTTTTTAATATGTTCATTGACAGTTCTGACATCTTTCTCAAACAACTCCGCCATCTGCTTTTGCGTCAGCCAGACAGTCTCATCTTCTATCTTAACCTGAACCTTCGTCTGCCCGTCATCGGTAGTATAAATAACTATATTCGGCTGCTGTTTTTCTTCTTCCATCTTATTTCTGTTCTTTTCTACCATCAAATTCTTAAAATCGAATTATAGCTTTACAGTATTTAGCGATAGTCACAATTTTTTTAAATTTTGCTCAATTTTTTTATCCTCTTCAAAACAAGGTGGTCGTCAATTTTATTTTTTACATAAAAATTCAGAAGTTCATAATGAAAAGCATTGTGAATCAACTTTGCAGAAAGTAAATTGAGTTTATTTATAAACTTCTGCTTATCATTTTTATTGAGTAATTTGTAAATTTTTTCCAAGTGGATTGCTTGAGCATTCCTCAAATATTCATCATCCAATAAACAACTAATTAGTTTTTGTTTTTTGAAAAAATCTATATCCTTTAAAGATGGACAAAATAAAGCTTTGTTTAATAACGGAGTACCGTTATCTTTTATATTTGATAAACCTGATTTAGCAAGCAATTGCAAATAGTAATCAACAAATTGTTCAACTTTGTTTTTATCTTTCTTGTATTCATCTTTTTTTAATATATCAAAAATCTTGAAAGACCTGTAATCTATTAACTCTATAGTTGTTCTTATTACAACTTTTTTTTGATTTACTGATAAACCTAATGAATTAAGTGTTTTTGATATCTTATATATTAAGGTATTTAAATTGTTTTTATCTTTTGAAAAAAAAAATTGGTCGTCTGCATATCGTAAGTATTTGCATTCGCTTTGCTTACATAATTCATAAACTATTTTGTCATATGGTTGTAAATAAAAATTAGCAAGAATGCGTGAACAATCACCCATAGCATCCTGGGGTATTCCTACGGTCTGCTTATTATAAAAATTTGTGTTTCTGTTCCAGTAATTTAAAAAATGAAATAATAAGCTTACAATATCAGCATGTTCTGAACTAACGACTTCTCTAATTCGCATTTCTAAAATATCCAAACGAATTGAATCGTAGTAATTAGCTATATCAAGCTCGACAACATATGTATATTTTATGGTATTAGCAGTGGCATAAAGTTTTGAATTTAAATCCCCGTAAGCTTTAGCCCAAGCAGTTGGATTAAAAGAATATTCGCTGACAGATATCCCACGAAGAGCAGCTATAAAGTCTTCATGTTTTTTAAAATGTATTCTTCTTTTCTCTAGTTCGTCATCTTCGCTCTTTCTCATTAAGCCACCCAGAGTCCACCCACCAAAAGTATTTGGTATACGATTAACAGCGATTTTATCTTCGATTTTCTTAATGCAATAATAATAAACACAATAATCTTTCAGGGTAAAAACAGGTATAATTCTAGTTACTCCATTACCCTTATCACGATCGATATAACAATGTGGAATAGATGGATAATATGTTCGTTTTTGTATTTCCTGATAAATAGTTTCAACGAATGAATCTTTGTCAGATTTGTTCTTAGGAATATCAAAAAGATTTTGTTTTTTTTGAAACGCTCGCCAAAAATCTCTATTGAAGTATTGTTTGAATTTTTTTATATCATCCATTTAAGATACTCTTTTTTAATAATTTATCTTTTTGACCTGTTTTAGCAACGGACGAATACGCTAACTGGTCGTAGTCTTAAAGACCTTTCCAATTAAGCCTGTCATATCTTACGAAACCTTAAAATTCCTATTTAAAAGAACTTCCCGCGAAAAAAGGCAGAATATCACCTCGATTAGAGAAAATCAAGGATAAAATCCAGCAACAAAAAATCATTAAATATATTTCAGATTTCAATCAAATTTGAATTTGTCAATTGACATTTTCCTTTGCGGATTTTTGGACTTCGCCTGTCATGGGGACAAAACGGACACTTAAAACACGTTCTTTTTTTATAGTGCCGTCTTTATCTTTTGTAATTAATTCCAGTTCCTGGAAACCGTTTTCATTCCCTACCGGAATAATCATTCTTCCGAGCGGCTTTAACTGGTCGAGCAGCGGCTGAGGCACTTTGCCAGCCGCGGCGGTAACTATTATCGCATCATAAGGAGCATGTTCATGCCAGCCGACATAGCCGTCACCATACTTTACGAAAACATTTGTATAGCCAAGCTCTTTGAGTCTTTCTTTTGCAATCTTTGCCAGACCTTCGACGATTTCAATAGTATAGACTTCTTTTGCGATTTCGCCGCACACCGCCGCCTGGTAGCCTGAGCCTGTGCCAATTTCAAGAACTATGGAATTCGGATCGAGTTTCAATGCCTGCGTCATAAATGCCACGATATAAGGCTGACTTATTGTTTGGCTGTACTGGACCGGCAATGCAGTATCAGAATAGGCAGCATCTTCTTCCTGCTTACGAACGAAAGCATGACGCGGCACAATTCGCATCGCCTTTAACACGTTCGGATCTTTTATATCTCTTGCCTGCATCTGAGAAGCGACCATTTGTTCCCGCTCTTTAATACGCTCTTTAAAAGCCTTATGCTTATGCTCCGGCCTGCCAGGTTCAGTTAATTCTCGTACATCAGACGACAGGTTACTATCAATAGTTGTATTTTGCAGCGCAGCAAACCGGTTTTCATCAAATTTGTTTACCGGCCGGACAAGAACAAATAAAAGAAAAAGAATTAACAGTAAAAGGAGGAGCAGGTTCCCTCTTTGCTTGGCGGAATTTTTCTGACTCATCATAAAATCCCCCTGTTTTTGCTTTTCTACTTTATTAATCATAAAACAGGTTTTTAGGCAGAATAACCTGTTGACAATCTAAAAAAACATCGCAAATCATGTTTATTATAACAAATTATATAAGTACTGCAAATAAGTCCCGTTTTTTGTCCAAATTTTTTATAAAAATCCACTTGCAAGGCATGGAATAGCGTATATAATACCTGTACTGAGAATTTTACGGTAAAAAGTAAAATTTTGAAACGCGGGCGTAGCTCAGTGGTAGAGCGTCACGTTGCCAACGTGAATGTCGTGAGTTCAAGTCTCATCGCCCGCTTTAGTATTTACCCAAGGATGGGTATTTTGAATGCAATTATCGCATAAAAAAACCCATATAGTATCGGTGAGTTACCGGCTAAGTGTAGTTTGGCGTTGGTCTCCGGTACGTTTAGGTCAGGCAGGAATATTTACTGCCTAATCGGAATCGTGAAGACCGGGCTAAGGAAAACGCAAGTTTTGGCAGGAAAAGCTGTATTCGCAAAGCGTTTTACCTGAAGCCTTTTTTGTTTATAATCACATAGAAATACAGCAGAATCTTTCAGGAGCAAAAAAATGGCTGAAGATGAAAAACAACAAGAAGAACTCTCAGAAGAGCAAACCGAACAATCTGTGGAGGAAAAACCTGAGATTCCGAATGTAGTAACAATCGAAGATGCAGGACCATGTAAAAAGAAAGTTATAGTTGAAATACCGCATGAAAAAATAGTAAATGCAACCGATTCTCAATTTAAAGAGCTTCGCAAAGACGCGGTTGTCCCGGGTTTCAGGAAAGGACGAGCTCCACGACGGCTCCTGGAGAAAAGATTCGGCAAAGAAGCAAATGACGCGATTAAAGCGAAATTATTGGCTGATGCAAGCCAGTCTGCTCTTACAGATAACGACTTAAAAGCGCTCGGCGAACCCAATATAGACTTCGAGGAAATAAAGCTCCCTGAAGAAGGATCGCTGAAATTCGATTTTGTTGTCGAAGTCAGACCCGAATTCGAACTTCCATCGCTCGAAGGTATTCCTGTTTCGAGGACAAAACTCGAAGTAACTGATGAGCAAATCGAAAGTGAAATCGAACAGATGCAAAGATGGGCAGGCGTTTGGACACCCAGAAAAGACGAGCCTGCAGAGCTGGATGACCAGATAATCGCTGAAGCCATACTCAAAATTGAGGGAGTCGAGGAAGCAGAAAAACTTGATAATACAGAGATTTATGTGCGACAAAATGGCTTTGTCGGCCAGATACCGGTCGAAAAACTCGATGAGCTTCTGACAGGTGCAAAACCTGGAGAAACCAAAAAAACAAATGTCGAGGTTCCTAAAACCTACTACAAAGAAGAATATCGCGGCAAGAAAGTCGATATTGAGATTAATGTTAAAGACGTAAAATGGCTCAAGCCCGCTGAATTAGACGAAAGCTTGCTGCAAAGAGCCGGCGTAAAAAGTGAAGATGAACTTCGAGAACAATTTCATGACAAACTGCAAAACCGCCTCGAAGCACAGATACGCAGCGAAATGAGTGAGCAGGTTTATCAATATTTAGACAATAATATAAACTTTGATTTACCGCTTGATGTCGTTGCCGCACAGGCAGAGTCAGTGCTTCGCAGACAATACATAAACCTGATGATGAGAGGTCTCCAGCGAGAGCAGATAGATCAGCAATTAGATAAGCTCAAAGCCGGAAGCGAAGAGCAGGCTAAAAAACAACTTAAAACTTTCTTCATTATGGACAAAGTCGCTGAAAAACTCGACATAAGCGTAACGGAGGCTGAGATTAACGGCTACATCGCACAATTGGCTATGGAGCGAAATCAGCGTCCTGAAAAAATGAGAGAACAAATGGAACATGATGGTTCTCTTACACAATTGGAACTGGAAGTTCGACAGGAAAAATGTATTGCAAAAATGCTTGAGTCCGCAAAAATAACTGAAAAAGAGCCTGAAAAATCGAAGCCAAAAGCTGAGAAAGCCACTAAAAAGAAGGCTTCCCCTGCAAAATCGGTCAAAAAGAAAAAAGAAGAACAATAAAAAAAGATTACAGAGGCCCTGCCATCCTGCCGTAATACATTAGGGACGATGGAAAACGCAGTACGAAAAGTAATCCTGATTTTATAAGGAATATTGAATGTTGAGTGAATATAAAGCAAATAATATGGATATTTTCAACCAATATGGCGGCGGCAATGGTCCATACCAGCGTTATCGCCAGATGAGTCTTGACGATATGCTTCTGGAGAACCGCATTGTTTTCCTGATAGGCGAAATTTCATACGCACGTGCGGCTGAAGTCATTATGAAAATGCTGTACCTTGACAATCTCAAGCGAAACAGCGAAATCAGCCTATATATAAATTCTCCCGGCGGCAGCGTGGATGACACTATGGCGATTTACGATACAATGCGTTTTGTACGCTCCCCTGTCGCTACATTCTGCATCGGAAGAGCACAATCAGGCGGAGCGATAGTACTTGCTGCCGGTACAAAAGGAAAACGATTCGCACTGCCTCATGCAAAAATTATGCTGCACCAGCCCTGGGGCGGCGTAACCGGACAGGCCGCGGACATTAAAATCCAGGCAGAGGAAATCATGAAAGCTAAAACCATGATTAACCAGATTCTCTCCGAACATACAGGTCAGCCGGTCGAAAAAATCGCCGCTGAGACTGAGAGAGACAGGTACATGAGCGCTGCAGAAGCACAGCAATACGGCCTGATTGACGAAGTCCTCCATGAAGAAGAACCTAAAAAAGAAACCAAAGAAGAAAAGAAAGAATAAATATGAGCGTTAATCAGCATTTAGTACCTATAGTAATTGAAAAAAGCGGCCGGGCAGAAAGAGCTTACGACATTTATTCAAGACTCCTCAAGGACAGAATTATCTTTCTCGGAGGCCCTGTTGACGACGAAACAGCGAATCTTATCGTTGCTCAGATGCTCTTTTTAAGTAATGAAGACAGTAAAAGCGATATTCATTTCTATATCAATTCACCGGGCGGCGCTATCACTGCCGGAATGGCTATTTATGACACGATGCAATTCCTTCGCTGCGATGTTGCGACATATTGCGTAGGCCAGGCGGCAAGTATGGCTTCGGTTTTACTGGCTGGAGGAAAAGAAAACAAGCGATTCCTTCTTGCCAATAGTAAAGTTCTCCTTCATCAGCCTCTGCTTTCTGGAGAATTGATTGCACCTGCAACCGACCTGGAAATTGAAGCCAAAGAAATTCTCCGTATGAGAACACGCTTATATGAGATTCTCTCGAAGCACTCAGGCCAGCCGACGGAGAAAATAGAAAAGGACTGCGACAGGAACCTCTGGCTTGAAGCAAATGAAGCAATCCAGTATGGTCTGGCAGACAGGATTCTCCAGAAGGCTCCGGAAATTGTCAGGGAAAAGACAGATGAAGATGAACAGGAACTGTAAAAAACAGAATACAGGATACAGAATACAGAACACAGAATATGTAATACGTCGTGCCTCACTATTCCTATTCTTATCTATTTTGTCCGGCTGCAACTCAGGAAATGAAAGCCGGCAGTTTCGCGCACAAATCGACAACCTGACTAAAGACAATGTTCAACTAACAAGTCAAATCGAGCAAATTAATTCGGAAAACGAGCAATTAAAAAAACAGATTGCTGTTCTTCAAAAACTCCCTGACAACGTAAAGGGCGAGAATTTATACCAGCTCGAAAATGTCAAAATACACAACTATTCCTCGTTTTATGATGAAAATAAAGACGGCAAACTGGATACCCTCATTGTGCGCATCCAGCCGATTGATAAATATGGTGACCAGATAAAAGCCGCAGGAAGTGTGGAAGTCGAACTCTGGAACCTTAACAAACAGGAAAATCAGGCGCAAATCGGAAAATGGTTGGTCAGTTCCGAAGAACTGAAGAAATCATGGAATGACACGTTAGTAACAAATTACAGGTTAAGTTTCGACATCTCCGGCAAAATAGATAAATTAGTCGACCCTCTCACTCTGAAAATAATTTTCACCGACTACCTTACAGGCAAAACCTTCCATGTACAAAAAGTCATCGAGCCGTAATACAAGACTCTCATCTCTTGCTTCATCTTTTGTCCCTCGCCGGATAATAGGTTAGATTTTCTAATATTTCGCTTATTGAGCCAATTAAAAAATAGAAGGTTTTACGTTTTTTTTAAAAAAATGAGTTACTTATTTTGAGTTATTAAACACAATAAACTTGAAAAAAATAATGCATCCTTATTACTCTGTGGGCGTTTTTTTGGGGGAAGAGACATTTTCTTTAAGGCGGATAAGCTTCAAGAACCGTTTTCATCATCCCTTATATCGTTCCATCTACATAACGGATTTGATAATAAATATTCGGATTAGTTATCTCGTTTTTATTAAACCTCTTCACGATTTCACCGGCTTGTTTCTTTACCTCTTCAGTGATGCCTTTGCTACCCATTTAGCTGCTCCTGTACTTTTCCGATCGCTATTATTCAGTATGGTTGCTGTAACCTTAATTCGATCATCCTTGAGGAGACTGTGAAGCAGGCTCCAAATAAGTTGGATTTGTTGGTTGGGAACTCTCTCGTCTTGGTTTCTCGTGATCATTCACACTCCTTCGATAGTAGAAACGGCCAAAGCCACCGTCAAGAACCACCTGTGTTGCCAGTCCGTCAATGCCGAAGTACACGCTGACTCTGTCGGCTTTGCCGTCCAATTTGACATGCCAGATCTTCTTAAGTTTTAGGCTTCGAGCTGGTGGACCCAGCAACGCGAGAACATCACGCTCATTTGATCCTGAGTCAATCTGCCAAAGGATCTGCTGGCAGAAGTCTCGCTCTGCTGGGAGCATCTTGGCCAACTGGTCTTCGGGATTCTTCACGTCACCCGCGTTGTTGAGGAAATCCATCGCCGTCAGCACAACGACAATCAAGCCGATGATCGTGGAAATCCAGAATAGCTTCCTTTTCATCTCTTTTTTCGTTCCT
This sequence comes from Sedimentisphaerales bacterium, assembly GCA_016931715.1. Classification (GTDB taxonomy): domain Bacteria; phylum Planctomycetota; class Phycisphaerae; order Sedimentisphaerales; family Anaerobacaceae; genus JAFGPS01. The sequence goes on along the minus strand of JAFGEF010000073.1, from coordinate 23,352 downwards.
ATCAATGATTATACTGTCTGCACAAGACGGGTAACACAGACTGCTTTCTTCTATATAAGAATTTCCCGACTCTTGTCACAATTTTCTTTAACATCTATCATTCCAAGTGGTTACTACTGTTTTATATAGAATAAAATAGCCATTTTAATTACGCAATTAAAATTTATTGAAAATTATTTTAACGGTTTAGCGGTTTCAACGTCTTTAAATATGTAAAGACCTGAGTTATTATAGTAGAATATGTTTTTTACATGTTTAACTGAAAAATTTGAAAATGGAGGTATTATTATGTGGATTAAAATAAAAAGACGTTTGCTTTGTTCAGTTCTTATTGTTCTTTGCGGCTTAATAGTATCATGCGGAACATTATCTCAATCTGAAAAAGAAAAGAAGACATCAGGCAGCAGCCCTGCCGGTGAAGAAATCACAAAACTATATCAGGAACTCATCGAACTGCGTCAGCAGGAAGTTGTCCAGGTTAAGCGGCGATTTGAAACAGGACTGGGAACTCTTAAGGAATTGGCGGAAGCAGAAATAAAAGCAGCCGAAGCACGAATTCAATTAGCTCAATTGCAGGATAAAAATGAAACGGTTATCGAAGAGCTTCAAAATCTTATTCAATCAGTCACAGAAATAAGAAATTCGCTGCAAAAAGACCTGCAAGCCGGAATAATCTCACGAGATGCGACTATTGAAACCAATGCCAAGCTTATTGAACTAAAAATCCTGCTTGCAAGATTTAAACTCGAACAAGATTAAATCATAATAAGACCACTCGACGGGTGGCATCCTCATCCTGATTGTTTTTATCGGGATGGGGATGGTAAAACATATGCTAAATTATCACAAAGCCGCATTTGAAGCTGCCCCCAATTGCAATAATATTACAATAGACTCTGACTGTAAAATTTCCATATTTTTCAAGATTATTGCAATGAATTTGCGTATTGGGCGTCTATAATAATATAAAGCCTTCGTCGGCAGTGATTTTTAAAGGAAACTGTCCCATTAAACTGGTAAATATTATGACACCTGAACAGCTTATTCTGCTAATAGAGACCTCAGCAAAACAATATACCTGTATGGAAGCGAAAATTAACGCTACCGGCTATGTGCAGGAGGAAAGAAGTTCTCAGCAAATAGTGCAGGTGGTTTCTGAAATCCATACGCGATGGTCACAAGACAAAGAATACTGGAAAATTTCGCGAACAACATATCCTACAGCCGAGCAGCCCAAAACACATGAAGAAGTCGTCACTTACGCATTTACTCCTCAGCAAACGAAGAAGCTTACAGAAGAACCGGGTAAAACTCCCAGGGGACTCGTAAGATTTGGAAACATGTGTGACGCAGATAAATCATTTTATACAATCCATTCGGCAATGTGGGAACATTGCGATATTCTCTGGAAAAAGCTTCATGACCAGCGGGATATGACTTTGAAATACGATAAAATCCGCAATTTATATGAGTTTAAGGTTCAAACATGGGGGCCTGGAGATTTGGCATATATATTTTACGTGGATCCGTCCAGGAATTTTATTCCCGTAAAAAAAGACATTTTCTCGCAGGCCGGGCTTTTAAAACATATAGAGTGTGACCAATTCCAGAAAAATAACAATGTATGGATTCCTTATAGATATTCATGGACGGAACCTCAGCAAAACTGGATGGAATGTTATGAGGTTGAAAAAGTTTCTGCTAATGTCCCCATAGAGGACAGATTATTCGATTTTGATTTTCCCGCCGGGACTATAATCATCGATGAGATGGCTTATTTAAAGCAGAAGTTCAAAGTGGTATGATTACAAAATTAAAAAATAAAATGAGAAAATCTGTAAAATATTTAAATTTTATTCGAGCCTGTGCGTATATCAATATTAGAATAAATATGGATTTCGAACAAAAGATAATAATTTTTAACGGAGATATAAAATGAATAAAAGCCAGATGAAAATTGCAGGTGTCGTCGCTTTAATTATATGTGCGATATGTATTTTTGTTGCAATTGAGCGATATCAGAATAATGCCAATAATGTCAGAGCAATGAATCAATTTACAGGTTCTTCTCCATTTGCCGGTATGTTGGGACAGATGGAAATGAAGCCGGTTACTCCCGCGGCGACAAAATACGCGTTAGTTTTTGCTCTGATTTCAGGCATTGGAGGAGTTGTTCTATTAACCAAAGGCAACAATAAAAATACATTGCCGCAAAATTTTGAGCAGCCTGTTAACCGATAAAATACAGAAAATTACTTTATGTAAGTTTTAGCGAATGAAAAGACAGGGAAATATTCATAATGGTTACAAGCTTTCATATTTAAGGAGCCAGTAAATGGATACTTCGGAAAAGCAGGAATTTTCGATTAAAAGGGAGAAGGTGGCACGATATTTCTATTACAGTTATATACTCATGATTATTGTGGTGGGTATCTGGATTATGGGAGTAGGTCTTATTTTAGCGATTCTCTATGCTCTTACTCTGGGACTATGGCTGAGTAAAAAACAGGCACAGGCGTTAAAATACTGGCTTGACGGCAGTACCTTAAGAGCAGATTCCGGCGTGTTCTTTCTTAAGAGAAAAGCCATTCCGCTTGACCGGGTTACTGACGTTGTTCTCGCCCAGGGACCTTTGATGAAGTGGTGCGGCCTCTGGGAACTGCGGATTCAAACTGCTGGCACAGGACAGGCAATGCCCGAAGTTGCACTCTATGGGCTAACCCAGCCTGAACAAGTGCGAGACTTACTTATTAAAGAACGAGACAAAATAATCTCACACAGCCACTAAACCGAAACATTAATTCTCAATAATATGTACTTTCCGAAAAGCTGGAAATCTTCCCGCTTGCAAATCACCGTTTAACAGTTATCATATCGCCATGCAGAAATATTTAGATAAAATAATATGCGGCGATTGCATCGAGGTTCTGGGCGAAATCGGGGAACCTTTCGCTGACCTTATATTCGCGGATCCGCCTTTTAATATCGGCTACAAATACGATAAGTACGACGATAATCAAAAAAAGGAAAACTATATCGCATGGACAAAAGAGTGGATGAGCGTGTGCAGGAAAGTGCTCAAACCTCACGGCTCGTTCTATATCGCCATCGGTGACGATTACGCGGCGAATGTGAGGGTAATAGCCGACGAGCTTGGACTTGTCATGCGGAACTGGATTATCTGGCACTACACGTTCGGCCAGCAGACAAATGACAAATTCGCACGAAGCCACACGCACATTTTTTATTTCGTGAACGATAGAAGCAACTTCACATTCAACGATTATGCGGTACGCGTCCCATCAGACAGGCAGCTCCTATATAACGACAAGCGTGCCAATCCGGCGGGTAAAATGCCGGATGACGTATGGAATACATACTCCCGCGTTTGCGGCACATTTAAGGAACGCACAGGCTGGCATCCCTGCCAGATGCCTGAGAGCCTGCTTAAAAGAATCATTTCAGCAAGTTCCAATCCGGGCGACTGCGTTCTTGACCCGTTTTCCGGGTCAGGCACGACCGCGGCGGCAGCTTATCAATTGTCACGGCATTATATCGGTATTGAAATTTCCGAGCAATATGTTGAAAATTCCACAAGGCGTTTAGATGAATTAAAAAATAAGAAAAATGATGGGCAAAAGTCCGCTCTGAATGAGATTGAGGAATTCAAAAGACTTTCTATCGATATGGGCAAGCCGCTAAATGAAATCACCGAAAATAAAAATCTTATAAAGATTTTCGCGAACCAATTTGCTGTTCGGATGAAAAATGAAAAAAAATACAGCGAGCAGGACATATTAATGCTATCCTCAAAATGCCGGAATTTTAGGGATTAAAAAAGCGTTAAAACAGGACACATTAACCACGAATGAAGAAGAATGAACAAAAATCAGAGAAAAAGAGCAAAAAAGTAAAGAAGCAGGACTCTTTAAAACTTATACAATTATGCCCTTATGTTCTTTTACTAATTGCCAGTGCATTGATGCTGACTGTGATTCAGGCTCCGATAGATTTATCATTTCTTGCGTGGATTTCCTTCGTTCCATTTATAATAGCGGCTTACTATACAAAAGAAATTCGCTCTCGAAAAATGTACTTTGTAGTGTACATAGTATCTGTGTTTTATTGGCTGGGGAACTTGTACTGGATATTTCCAATTACGATAGCAGGATGGCTGGTTTTATGTTTATATACCGCCCTGCTCTGGCCTTTATTATTTTTCTGTCTGCGCTATTGTATGAAGAAAAAAGTACCACTGTTTCTTGCTTCGGCGATTTTAATTGCGGGAATAGAACGTATGCAGGGTATTTTTTTAGGCGGATTTTTCTGGCGTTTTCTTGCCCATAGCCAATATAAAAATATTACGATTATTCAGATAGCGGATATTTTCGGGGCTTGCGGCGTATCGTGCCTAATTGCTATGGTAAACGGCTTGTTTGCAGATTTGATAACAGCATCCCGTGAGAAAAAACTTTTTACCGCCGCTCAATATGTAAAAACCGGCATTGTCGCTTCTATACTGATTGTCTGTGTAATATACGGCCGCTGGAGACTCGGTCAGGAAGCCGAATTTGTGGAAGAAGGTCCCCTTGCGGCTTCGCTTCAATCAAATGTTCCGCAATCTGTTAAAAATACTTTTGAATCAAGTGAGGATATATTCGATGGATTAATGAAAGACAGCAATGAAGTGTCTGCTCATAAGCCCGAACTTATTGTATGGCCTGAAACTATGGTCCAGGCTACTTTGAATCCGGGAATTTTGTCTATTATGGAAGATGACCACATCTGGAACGTTTTGGATCAAAGATTGAAGGAACATGCTGAAAACAATGCTTTTCTGCTAATAGGCGCATACGGCGGCACACCGGCTATGACAGAAGACCAGAAATATGTCATATTGGACGAAAGATTCAATTCCGCTTTTTTATATAATAACAAAGGCCAAAAAACTACTGAAGTCTATGACAAAATACACCTTGTGCCGTTCGGTGAGGTTTTACCTCTGCGAAATTCAATGGCATGGTTTTATGAAATGCTCATGAAAGTAAAGTTTATACCATACGATTTCGATTATTCACTCGATTACGGCAGTAATTATACTATTTTTAAGATGACCGGCAGCGAAGGTCAAAAATATAAATTCAGCGTGATAATTTGCTATGAGGACACAGTTCCGGTACTCCCGAGAAGGTTCGCACTCGATAAGAATGGGGAAAAACAAATCGACTGGCTCGTAAATATATCCAACGATGGATGGTTTGTTCGCTGGGGCAATGAGAAAATCATGCCAAGCACGGAACTCCCCCAGCATGCAGCCGTTTGTACTTTCAGAGCAGTGGAAAACAGGCTTGCCGTCCTTCGAAGCGTCAATACAGGTATAAGTTGTCTAATAGACAGTTCCGGAAGAATAAAAAACGGGTATATTAACGGTACATTACCAGAAAATGCTATGGCTCGAACCGGTATATCCGGGTGGTTCATCGATAAAATACCGATAGATAAAAGAACGGCGTTTTTCAGTAAATATGGCGAATGGCTCGACTTTTTGTGTGAATTTTGTGTTTTTTTTGTGATAATTGCATCACTTTCCGGCAGATTTGTCCGATTCAAAAAGGGATGATTAATTAATCGAGGCATCCAAATGAAAAAAGAATATAGAATCCAAATTGCAGATTATAACAGCAGGGACCTCAAGTCCATGCAAAAATGCGATGAAAACTCATACGACAAAGCACAAAACGCAATATTCCGTTATGTTATAGTTTTTTTAGCTTTTGTTCCGGCTCTGACATTTTCCGGATGCGGGCAAAAAGTTAAGAATCCGAAACAGGGTTTGAGCGAAACACAAATTGAGGCTCATCGGATTATCAGGGAAGCGTTAAGCTCCGATAATATCCTTGCAAAAATAAATGCAATTGAAATTGCTGCTACTACAAGGCAGGAAAATTACATGCCTACTATTACTCAATTGCTCAATGATCCCTATGTACCGGTCAGGTTTGCAGCCTCTGTCGCAGTCGGAGAAATGCAGCATAGGTCTGCGCTCAAATCCGTAAATCAATTATTGAGAGACAATGACCCGAACGTAATAATCGCTGCTTCTTACGCGATGGCGAGGCTTGGCTATCCGGAGTATCTTAAAATACTTCATGAATCAGCTATAAATAACGAAAATCCAACGATAAAAGCAAATTCAGCGCTGCTTTTAGGCAAAATCGGCGATAGAAGCGCAACACAACTGCTGTATCAGCTGCTGAAAGATCCCCGTGATATAGTTGCATACCAGGCGGCAGAAGCGCTTGCAATGCTCGGAGATGTAAAAATTTACGAAAAAATCTGGGCTATGCTGATAAGCGCCTTTGCAGACATAAAAATTACCGGTATCAGGTCAATGGGCGCTCTGGGAACAGTTGAAGCTGAAAACGCATTAGTAAGCATGTTAAGTGATCCGGTTATTGAGGTTCGCCTTGCCGCCGCCGGGCAATTAGGCAAAATGGGCAACAGGAAGGGTCAAAATGTTGTTCTTGAAGTTTTTAAGAAAAACCTCAGTTCTAATCAGGATTATCAGTCCAGAGAACGAATTAATACTCTAACCGCCCTGGCGATAGGTGAAATAGGTACGAAAAATTTAACAAAATTTTTACCTGAACTTATGAAAAATGAGTCACCTTTTGTCCGTTTGGCTGCCGCAAAAGCTGTTTTTCAGTCATCACTTCATTTATAATATTAAAAATTCTGATTTTATCGGATTTTATCTTTGACTTAAATCACAAGCGATTTAATTTAGGCTATTTACCAAAAATCACTTGACCTTTTTCACTTTTAAGCGTAAAATTATATTATACATGTTAGATTAAAGAGCATGTATTGGTATTTCGCGGCTTTTACCAAAGAAATATCATGTGTTATGCAGAATCAGCATAAGCGAGGAGGCAGCCTTTACAGGGGGCACTTTTCGCACAAGAACCCGAAATATTGATTATGGTAGTGGGTGAATAGAAAAAAGCAATTCTATTGAAAGGGACTTGTTTTGAGCACGCTTACTAAAATTCTGATAGTTTTACTTACCTTATCGTCGATTTTCTTCTGTGGTATCGTTGTTACATATGTTGGTAACGCCGCCAATTATAAGAAAGCATATGATGAACGCAGGAGTACTATCAGTTCATTAACAGCTACTAATGAGGATTTCACCGCGCAGATTAACAATCTCAAGGATCAGATGAGTAATAATAAAATCACCCATGACAGCGCGATGGAAAAACTCCAGAAAGAACTTGATGATAAAGGTGTAGAATTAGAAAACTATAAAAGAGATTTAAAAGATGCAGCGGCAAGATTAGAGAACAACAACGCGATACTGCTTGATAATGCAAAAACCGTTGAAATGAACAACCAGCTTCGTAAAAACGCTGAAAATAAGATAGCAGAACTTGAAGCGCTGAAAACAAATAATCTTAATCAAATCAAAGAATTGACTGATGCTATTTTTGCCAAAGATGCACTTATAGATCAGCATTCAACCGAGATAAAACGACTGATAGAGGAAAATACCAGGCTCCAAAATATTTTGGACGGTAATTTACAGCTTACCAGTCAACGCATCATTGCACCTGCTCCGGTAACAGAACCACAAGATTTTGCTAAAATCACGCCGCCGATGACGACTCTTGGCCTGGAAGGTGTTATAACTGAAGTAAAACTCCAGGATTCTTTAGCCTCAATATCTATCGGCTCAGCAGACGGCGTGAGGGAACAAATGAAATTCCACGTTATTCGCAATAATAAATTCGTTTGTGATCTCGTTATTTTGAATGTGAATGCCGACCAGGCTTCCGGTTATCTTGAACTCGTAAGCGATACTGCACCAAGAGCAGGTGATATTGTAAAGACCAATTTCTAAGAGACTCAGTGAGGTATATTTATGAGCCCGATTATTCCAGCCGGTGGTAAAAAGGTATATGTACCGGATAACTTATATACAGCATTATTAGCAATAGCTTTCCTCGTGGTTTTGTCTGCGGCGGGACTTGTCACTTTCCTGTGTTATTCACAGTACGAAACTATTTTCAAAATTATTACACGTCCATAAATCTCCCTATTGACATTCTCAGCCTTTTTGTATATATAGAGAGCAATTCGGAAAATTTCGGTTGTAATATATGGAGATTAGGCATGTATGAATGCGGATGAGGTATTTCAGAGAACATGTTTAATCCAATATTTTCGGGAAGAATGTTTCTTAAAATTAATTATTCCTGATTTCAAAAACATCCGCCCTGAAGTATAATAGTTTAGTTTAAGGATTCTGCAAAATTGAAGTTAGACATACTTTAAGAAAGGAGTCTAAGGTGCTGCTGGACACAATTTTAGGCTGGTTCAGTATGGATATGGGTATCGATCTGGGTACCTGTAATACCTTGGTTTGTGTCCGCGACAAAGGTATTGTCCTCAATGAACCCTCTGTAGTAGCCGTGCGTAAAGGAACAAACATCGTTCTCAATAACGGCGAAGCTGTCGGCCTCGTAGCCCGCGAAATGCTCGGTAAAACCCCCGGTTCAATCAGCGCCATCAGGCCCCTGAAAGACGGAGTAATAAGTGATTTCGAGATAACCGAAGCCATGCTGGGCTATTTCATACGTAAAGTTCATGGTCGCGGCGGCCTTGTACGACCGCGTGTTGTTATAGCCGTACCAAGCGGTATTACAGCGGTCGAACGCAGAGCTGTAATAGACAGCGCAGAGAGAGCCGGAGCACGCAAAGTATTTCTCGTCGATGAGCCCATGGCCGCTGGAATCGGAGCAGGATTACCCATTACCGACCCGACAGCCTCAATGATTGTCGATATTGGCGGCGGAACCACGGAAATCGCTATAATGAGTCTTGCCGATATCGCAACTGCTCAATCAATTCGCATCGGTGGAGATGACTTCGATGAATCAATAGTAAATCATCTCAAGAAAACATATAACCTGCTTATCGGTGATGCAAGAGCCGAAAAAGTCAAGATGCAGATTGGCTCGGTAGCTCCGCTTGAAGAAGAACTGACTATGGAAATAGCCGGTAGAGATACTATTTCAGGTCTTCCGAGAAAAATTGTTATAACAAGCGAGGAGATTCGCGAAGCCCTTCGCGACCCGATTTCAACCATTATCGACGCCGTCACAATGACACTCGAAAAAGCCGAGCCTGAATTGGCGGCAGACCTTATCGACAACGGGATTCACATCTGCGGCGGAGGCTCGCTCCTTCGCGGGATGGATACCATAATTGCAAACGCAACAGGTCTCAAAGTTGAAACTGTCGAAGACCCCCTGAGCTGCGTTGCGAGAGGTACAAGTGTTTACCTGGAAAACCTGGAAATCTGGAAAGACACTATGGACCATAGTGAATACGGATGGGAATGATTTGTAATGCGCCGGGCGTGAAGCGTGATGCGATAAAAAATACGCAATACGCAATATGCATTACACAATACGAATATGGCATGGACGCAAATAAAAATCAGGATTATAGGCAATAGTTCAAAACGGGCGGGTTCTCTCTCAAGAAGAATGCTTTTTATCTGGTGCATGCTGGCAAGTGTTATCTTTTACATGATACCGCAGAATTCATCCAATAAACTTCAGCTTGCTTTCGCACATGTTTTTCGTGTACCTCTCAGTGCGAGCAGGGAAATTTCAATTTCTGCCGGAGCGAAGCAGCAGCATGATGACACAGTTCCCAAAAAACAATATGACGAATTGAAAAATCGTTATGCCAATCTCGAACAGCAATTAATTAAGCAGATAAAAGAATTCAGGCGGCTCTCAGATTTAAACAGTTATGTCGGGCAAAACGTGGATTATATTCTCGGCGATGTCATACCAGCCGCTGCCGATAATCAGCACAGTGAATTAACTATAAAATGCAGAGGAACAACTGGTCTTGAAAAAGGACAGTTTGTCCTGGCTCGAAATAACAGTATTATCGGCAGAATTACCGATATCTTCCCTCAACTCGGAACAGCAAAAGTCAGGCTGATTACAAATCCTGACTCCAATACAGCCGTTCAGATTGATGGACTGAACAAAAAATTATATATGCAGGGTAACGGTGACAATACTGCAAAAATCAGTATGGTTCCGAAAGAGCAGGATATCAGGATTGGACAGCAGGTATTTGCACTAAGCCAGCCCGGATTTATCGATTCCGATATGATTATCGGCACAATCTCCAGATTTAAACAAGATGATAAAGCCCCCCTGCTCTGGGATATAACTGTCAAACCTGCATGGGAACTGGAAGAGCTCAACGAAATAGCAGTAATAATAAGCAAACAGCAAAAAAAATAATCGAGCCTGCTAAGGATATATAAATGCGGTGGATCCGATTCGCAGTTCTGGTTGGTTTGGCAACAATAGCACAGGCTGGTTTTCTGTCAAATTATATCCTAAAACCCGACTTGCATATAATTCTTCTCGTTTTCTTCGCTGTTTACAGCAGCACAACGGATGCGATAATCACTTCTTTTACACTTGGTTTTGCCGCAGACCTGATAGGCCAGTCGATGGGTACACAAATGATATGCTTCGGGATTCTCGGAACTTCAATTGCATATTTAAATCGTGTTATCGCATTAAGAAAAGTACCCTATCAAATAATCGCGATATTTGCTGTTACACTAATTGCAGGATTTTGTGCTAATACTTTGAACTCGATGAAAAATGTCAGTACAATAACATATAGTTCTATTATGAAAACCGCAATTTATTCCGCCATAGTCGGGCCGTTTATATTTATACCCTGTATATGGTGGATGAGAATTAAAACACCGCATCATCACAGGCGTTTTTAAATGTACAGTAAAAGAATAAAAATTTTCATAATTATTTGCCTGCTTATGCTGCTTGTTTGCATATTGCGCCTGGCACAAATGCAATTGTTTACTCATTCCTCTGTTCAGGAAGAAATCGAAAAGCTCAAGAATATCGAAGCGAAATCCCAGCTGCTTTTAACTAATCGAGGTAAAATACTCGACAGAAATGGAAGAGTCCTCGCTATTGACAGACCGACATTCTGGCTGAATATAGATTACAAACTCAGTCAATACTGGGATCCGAATTACCAGGAATGCAGGTATATAATGGCATCCAGAGAAAGTGAGCCTCAAAAGGCTAAAGAACAAACAAGCCTTGAAATTCAAAACAAAGTCGAGGAAATAAAAATGATAATGGAAATGTGCGAGCACTTTGGTTTTGAAATTCCGGAAATACAGGCTGAGATAGAACAAATAAACAAAAAAATATGGGATTTAAGATATTACCTTGCATGGAAGAATAAAACTCTCACTCAGTCATTTGAAGAGGCAGTTCCCGATCCCAATGAACGGCTGCTCCTGGCATACAATTTCCGCATCCCAGATATGAAACAGAGCTATTCTCTATTCGAGTTGAAAACAGACACCGATGTCTTTACTGCGCAATTCGAATTTATGGATATAGAAGGAATAAAAGTTATTTCCAAGGGAAAAAGATTTTACCCATATAATTCGACAGCAGCACAAACTATCGGCTGGGTCGGAGGTATTCCCAAAGGAACAACTCTTTTCGAAGAGGATCCATTAAAGTGCTACATGATTGACGAAGTCTGCGGCAGAGACGGTATCGAGTATGTCTGTGAACCAATCCTTCGAGGCAGACGCGGCGAAGAAAATTCCGATATAGACCGTGAGCTTATCAGCCGCACCGATCCGTTAGATGGAGGAGATGTAATTTTAACTATCGATATCGAGCTGCAGAAGAGAATAGAAAAATATATGGATTCTTTCGAGCTTGATACGGATGACGATCCAAACATGGCAGTCGTTGTTATTGAAGTAGAATCAGGTGACATCCTGTCTATGGTTTCACTTCCGAATTATGATAATAATCGCGCAAGATACGATTGGGATGACCTGGCTGATAAGAAGAAATATCCTGATAAACCATTAATCAATCGTGCAATATATACGAATTATCCCCCCGGCTCTGTCGTGAAACCATTGATACTTGTCGCAGGCATGGAAGAAAAACTCGTTACGTCTGATTATATTATCAGTTGTCCCGCTCAAGATCCCAAGGAGGGCTGGCCAAGATGCTGGATTTGGAAACAAGACCATTCATGCCATGATTATAAGTGGGGCAATAAAAACAATGCACACAACGCCATTAAGGGAAGCTGCAACGCATATTTTTCAGCGCTTGGCGACATGCTTGACTCATCTTCACTTCAGCGCTGGTTATACAGCTTCGGATATGGTCATAAAATTTTAGCATCGCCATCTTTTCCTGATTACCCGGAAGTCTCAAGAGATATGCGTCAATCTCCAGGAATAATATCGAGCACAAGTCCTGAACGCACGGACTTAACACTCGAAGAAATGCCTCCCATACTGCCTCGTGACAAGAAACGTTTCGGTATCGGTCAAAGCACTCTGCGGGTAACACCACTCCAGGCGGCTAATGCCATGGCCGCTCTCGCAAGAGGCGGTTTATATATGAATCCGAGATTATTCAAGGAATTAGTACAAATCAGCGACAAAACCCCGTTAAACATTTCTCAGCATACACTTGATACTGTTTATGAAGGCATGTACGCGGTCGTAAATGAAAGAGACGGAACAGCTTATAAGGAATTCTCTTCCAATCTGAATTCCTTCAAACAGCAGGATGTAAAAATATATGGCAAGACCGGCTCGACAGAGGACCCTGAACACGCATGGTTCGGGGGCTTCGCGATTGACAGCTCCGGCCGCAAGATTGCGTTTGCCGTTGTTGTCGAAGGCGGCCAGCACGGCTCAAGAGATGCCGCTCCTCTTATCAAGGATATACTGCAATACACCATCGAAGCCGGTTACATAGGGAAATCATTACATTAAAATATAAAATAAGAATTCTGCAAAATTATAAAATTAAAAGGGAGAAAATTTATGGAAAGCGAAAAAAACAAAAATGAAAATCCTGAAAAAGCTAAAATTTGCAGACAAGCTGTACTTTCTTTTATATTGGCGATTCTGTGCCCATTTGCAATTCTTGGTATTTTGACTCCATCTGTTATTATTAGAAACTTAAGTGTATTAGCTCCAACAATTATAGCTTTATTAGCGATAGACTATGGAATTGTAAGCCTAAAAGAAATTAAATCAAGCCACGGAAAGTTAAAAGGAAGAGGTTTTGCGCTTTCTGGAATTGTTATCGCGCCTATTTTATTATCTCTTCTTATCATGTTATTTATTTCAGCACTGGGCAAAGTTAAATATATCGGCTGGCAAATAACATGCGGAAGACATATGAATGAAATCGGAAAAGCAATGCTTATTTATGTAAATGAATTTGACCAATATCCCACAGCCGAAAATTGGTGCGACTTGTTGATTAAAGAATGCAATGTACCTCCTGATGAATTCTGTTGCCCCATAGTAGAAAAAGGACCATGCAATTATGCCCTAAACAAAAATATAGCTGAACTGGGTGAGATTGCCGACCCTGATATAGTTGTGTTTTTTGAAACCCATCCGGGCTGGAACCAGATAGGCGGACCGGAAATATTAACAACCGACAACCATGAAGGCCGGGGCTGCAATGTAGTTTTTCTCGATGGGCATGTCAAATTTGTAGAAACCAAAGACATTCCCAAACTCAAGTGGAAATCCGATTAACTATTTTTTCTTCGCTACTACTTGTTTAGGTTTCTCGGTTGGAGCGAGGCCCATATAAGTAAGAGTTCTTTCGATGATTCGCCCAGCGACCGGAGAAGCAACTGCCCCGCCGCTATCGCCTTTTCCAAGTTTGCCGTTCGGTCTGCGTATAGAAACCAGAACAACAATAGCAGGGTCTTTAGCAGGAGCTCCGGCTACGAACGAAGCGATATTAGAATTATCTTCATAACCTTTCTGGCCGACTTTTGCAATATTTGCTGTACCTGTTTTTCCGAAAACCTGCCACTTGTCGAGTTTTGCACGCCAGCCTGTTCCGCCATCGTTTCTTTCATTGACAACTCCGACAAGCGCATCATTTATAAGCCATTTTGCAACTTCAGGCTTAATGATGTATCCGACAGGCGGCATGGGGCGTTTCATCTGAACAATTTCACCTTTATTATCTATGACAGCTTTTACGAGGTACGGCCTAACGAGCCTGCCGCCGTTGGCAAGAATGCAGTAAGCCCTGAGCATCTGCATAGAGGTTACGTTAATTTCATACCCGTATGGTATTCGGGTTACGCTGTAGCCGGACCACATGCTTAAAGGTCTCAGGAGCCCTTCGACCTCGCCGGGCAGCTCTATTCCGGTAAGCTCGCCGAAACCGAACTTTTTGAGACCTTCATAGAGGGTCTCCTGTCCCATCTTCTGGCCCATTTTTGCCATACCGATATTACTGGATTTTATCAGGATTTCCCTGATTTTAAGATTCCCGAATCTGTGATTTTTGTATTCGTTTATGCGCCCGAAGCTTTTACCGAAATAATCGCCGTTTTCGCAGTAAATAGTTTCATCTTTTCTAATTGCGCCTTTTTCGAGAGCAATTGCGGTAACGATGGGTTTTATCATGCTTCCCGGCTCGAACTGGTCGGTAACAAGTCTGTTGCGAAGGTTATTCGGATCTGTCCCAAGCGGATTATTCGGGTCATAATCAGGTACAGAGACCATTGCAAGAATCTCACCTGTTTTCGGATTAGCAACAATCGCCATAGCCGATTCAGCCTCAAATTCCTTGTATTGCTTAGTCAGCTCTTCACGAACAAATTGCTGGATAGTCGCGTCAACAGTCAATATGATTCCTACGCCATCGTTGAGTATTCCGTTTTGTTCTTTGAGACGAATAGGTCTTCGCCGGACATCAGCAAAAAATACATTTTTTGAATCTGTTCCTCGAAGCTCCTCATCAAATTTAAGCTCAATTCCTTCAAGCCCATGATTGTCTTTACTGGTGAAACCAACTATATGAGCCATAAGGCTTCCCATCGGGTAAGTTCTTCGGTAGTCGGTTTGAACTGCAACACCTCTAATCTTCTGTGCGGCCTGGCATTGCTCTAAAGCGGCATCTTCGAATAATTTAGTATAGCGTGGATTCTTACTGTCTAAAATCTCAGAGCAAATAATATGTGCACCAACATCCATAACAGAAGAAAGCTGAATTGAAGCCTCTTTAATATTTTCTATATCACCTATTAAATGGCTATCTGCAAAGATATTCTGTACTCTGTTGCTTGCTGCCAGCAGTCTGAGCCTGGTATCGAAAATCGGGCCGCGTTGAGGCTGCCATTGCTGATATGATAACTGGTTAAGACAAATTTCAGTATAGTGGTCGTTTTTAAAATATTGCAGGCAAAAGCATCGCACTATGAGACCGACAAAAGCGATGACTAAAATCAGTAACAAAAAAATAGTAAATCGAACTCTTTTCAACTTTCAACTATCTTCTTTTAATTCGTCAAGGCGCTGCTGAATCGCGGTGGGATTAGTAAGACTTTCGAACCGCAACTGCTTTACGCCGATTTCCTGTTTTAATTGATTTACCTGTGCCCTGTATGTGCACAATTCATAAAAAATACGATTATTGGCATTACGAAGCGAAACTGCAATAATTAAAAGAACCGTAAAAAAGAAAGCAACAAAACAAAACCGAAATTGAGATACGATAAACATAATAATTTGTAGGGTGTACTCTGCACACCATCTATAAAATCCAGTGGGCACAGCCCAACCTGCAATAATTTTCTAAATTTTTACTGAGCCGGCAAACGCAGTTTCGTTCCGACTTTCAGCTTATTTTCATTAGTTAAAATATCAGAGTTTAAAGTTTTAATTTCTTCAAATCTTGTACCTTTACCCAACTGTTCAGCCGCGATTTTCCACAGGCTGTCATCATCCTTTACTACGTACCATCTGTCCGTGTCCTGCATTCTTGCTGTATTCTCTCTCGCTGCTGCGCCGCCGCCTGCTGACGAAACAGTTTGGAACATGCCGCCGCGCAAAATATCAGATGGCTGGGGTTCGACAGCAGGTGCAGGCTGCGGAATAATAAGTGTCTGACCGACAAAAATCTTATCCTTGGATTTCAAAATATTCTTATTGGCTTCATATATCCTGTTTACATTCACCCACCTGTTGCCCTCCTGCTCGCCATACATCTTCTTGGCTATTTTAGACAGGTTATTATCCCCTTCCTGAACAACATAAGTTCTCTGCTTATTTGTCTCATTTGTTTGTGTTGATTGTCCGGACTGTTCATTTTGCCTTTGTCGAACCGGCGGATTATTTTGTGCTTGCTGTCCCTGACCTGTCGGCACAGCAGGTCTTACCTGCTGACCTTGCGGGAAAAACGAACCCTGCCTGCCAGGATAATTTTGACGATTTTGTCCAAATGGAAAACCTTGTCCGGCAGGTGGAACTCTCCGTTGTTCCTGAGGATTATCCAATGTAGTAATGGAACCATCGTTTGAAACGAATGGGAATTGTCCAACATAACGAATATCATCCCGATTCTGATTTTCACTCGCTACGGCTGAATCCTGCTCTTGTTCTTCAGCAGATAAAGAAGAATAGTCAGTTGTTGGGTCAGATTCCTGATTATAATAATGTGTGGCAGAATATTCATCAGCATGACTATTCTGTTCAACTGATTCATTATTAGGCCATGGATTATTATTAACAGCATATTCCGTTCCATCATCTTCATTAGGCGGCGGATTAACTGTATCTTCGTGCACAATGGACTCTTCCTGCAATCCTGCATTTCTTTCCCTGATACCAATCGGATCAGACTGTACAATATTCTGTATGGCATTAGTATTATTACTGTCCATGGCATTTGGATTAAAACGGGGCAGGCCATTAATGACGAAAGCTATAATAAAGATAAAAACCAAGCCCAACAACAATCCAATTTTGGCATCAGAGGTCATAACTTACTCCACTTTTTTTGCGCAAAACAAATTTATCGTTTCTGCGCTATCCTTAATTTTGCACTTCTTGCCCGATGATTTTCGTCAATTTCCTCTTGTGAAGGTATAAGGGGCTTTTTGGTTATAATTTTATAAATACCATCTGTCCCATTTTGGCGAAAATCATACTTCACAATTCTATCTTCGAGGCTGTGATAGCTGATAACAGCGATCCAGCCGTTTTTATTCAACAATTTCGGTGCGGAAATCAGAAGCTTTTCCAAATTGTCCAGCTCCTGATTTACTGCGATTCTCAAGGCTTGAAAAGTCCTTGTCGCAGGATGTATCCTGCTTCTGTTTCCTTTATTACCCAAAGCTCTGCAAACAATTTCTGCAAGCTGGCCCGTTGTTGTTATTTTATTTTCTTTTCTATGGCTGACAATAAACCTCGCTATACGACGCGAAGCCCTGTCCTGACCATATTTAAAAATCAAATCAGCTAAACTTTTTTCATCAGTTCTATTGACTATATCGGCAGCGCTGTGCCTTAATCTTTTGTCAATTCTCATATCAAGAGGCATATTTGTTTGAAAACTTAAACCAAATTTATTATTGTCGATTTGTCCTGAGCAAAGACCCAGGTCCGCAAGTATAAAATCGACTTTTTCTATGCCCTGCTCGCAGAGACGTTCACTTATCTGGGAAAAGTTGGAATGTATCAGAATAACCTTGCAATTGACCTCCTTTAATACAGCTTTCGCTTTTGGGAGGGCATCTTCATCAACATCCATGCCGACAATAAGCCCATCCTGGCTTAATTTCTTAGCGAACAGAAAACTATGACCTCCATGTCCTATGGTCGTGTCAACCATTACCGCATCCGTAGGTAAGTTTATCTGTTCGACCAATGTTGCGGCAAGCACCGGAATATGCTCTGCCATCTCTTAAATCTCTTCCATATTCGCATATAACAGCCGTCTCGATTATGTAAATGACTGCAATCCAACGGATTATATCCTATATTCAGCCGATATATGCCTGTTTCGATATATTTTTTTAACTCACTGCTACTGCTTTGCTTTGAAGTTTCTCGACTTCAGGCGAAAAGGAAATACCCGCAAAAGCATCGTCGAGTTTTTTCACTCGCTCGAGTCTCTCAAAAAGAACATCTATCGCCGCGAAGGTATGCTCATCGACTTTCCTTTTCCCAGTAATACTTTCAGTTACAATCCGGCAGTGATTTGAATCCATTCTAATCATGCTTTCTCCTGTTTAAATAATTCGGTTTCTTTTTGTTGTTTTTGCAGGACGACCTGTCGTGCCTGCGACATTTGCTTTTGATATTGCGACATATTGTCTGAAATATACTGTTCCCAGCTTTCACTGTTCCAAAGCTCGATATGATCCCTGACTCCAATCAGTGTAACATCATCTTTCAGGCCTGCCCTCTTTCTTAATTTCTCGTTTAAGAGCAGCCTGCCCTGGTTATCCAACTCGACCTTGCTTGCTAAAGCAAAGCTCATGCGTTCAAACGTTACAGCCTCATCCGGTGCAATCGTTTTAGGAGTAACCGCGAAAGCAATTTGCTCGAAATACTTTTCGGGATACAAACACAAAATACCATTCGAGCTAAGAACAAGATAAAAACTGCTGCCGTGCTCATCGACATCAATCTGGTTTCTCAACTTGTTAGAGATGAGAATCCTGCTCTTGTTATCCACAACGTGCTGGTATTCACCTGTTAATAAACGCATGGCGTCAGTCCCACTGAATAATCATTATTTGGGAATTATTGCCACTTCTTACCACTTTGTCAACAAACAAATTTACATTTTGTAAAAATTTTATTATAGGACTTCTGCCTGATAAATCTAAGCCTTGTTATTTGAAATAGTTACAAAATATTCGTCCTCTTTTTTACTTAGAAAAATTTTTTTATTCATCGGTAAAATGTGTTGATTTAATTGTGATATTACAAAAGTTCTGACACTATTTCGAGCTATAAATCAGGCAAACCTCCGGTAAGATTCTGATTTAAAGGATTCTGCAAAATTGAAGTTAGACATACTTTAAGAAAGAAAAAATTGCTTTTTTTTGTCATTGCGAGCCGTCTGGAAGACGGCGCGGCAATCCAAACCGTATGATTTAGATTGCTTCGTCGCTGTGCTCCTCGCAATGACATAAATAATGCAGCAGATTGTATGAAGAAAATCTTTTAAACCGATTTTCTTCATACAATATATGTCTAACTTCAATTTTGCAGAACTGATATTCTGATTTATATTTGCCCGAACACGATTCTATTTCTTGACTTTTATGCACATTAAATGTAACCTATGCGAATGCTATATTCTGCTTTAAGGATGGAATAAATTATATGAAGGATAATACGAAAATCGAAGAGCAATTCGAGGATATGAGAATTCTCGATGAGCTGAAAAACTCTTATTTGAATTACGCGATGAGCGTTATCGTATCGCGAGCTTTGCCAGATGTGCGCGACGGCCTGAAACCATCGCAAAGGCGCGTTCTTGTCGCCATGAACGACTTGAACCTCGGGCCGCGAAGCAAGCACAGAAAGTGCGCAAAAATCGTCGGCGATACCAGCGGCAACTACCACCCGCACGGCGACCAGGCCACCTATGGCACGTTAGTCAGGATGGGCCAGGAATGGAATATGCGATATACGCTGGTTGATCCGCAGGGTAATTTCGGCAGCATCGATTCCGATCCCCCTGCCGCTATGAGATATACTGAAGCGAGAATGACCGCTCCGGCGACGGAAATGCTCGATGATATCAAATATGATACAGTCGATTTCGTGCCGAACTACGACGAAACTCGCACAGAGCCGACTGTGCTGCCTTCGAAATTCCCTAATCTGCTCGTTAATGGCTCGACCGGCATTGCTGTCGGAATGGCTACAAATATCGCACCGCACAATATAAGTGAAGTCTGCGATTCGCTGCTTTTGGTAATAAATGATCCGAACTGCGGATTTAAAGACATTATGAAATGTATGCCGGGCCCCGATTTTCCAACCGGCGGAATTATCTGCGGCAAGAAAGGCATCATAGACGCATACACAACCGGTCGCGGCCATCTGACAGTACGCGGAAAAGTAGATGTCGAAGAATCCAAAAAAGGCAGGGATAAAATTGTCATAACAGAAATCCCGTATATGGTCGTAAAGACCTCTATCGTCTCGAAGATAGCCGAATGTGTCCAGAACAGCACATTGCCTGAAGTAGCCGATGTACGCGATGAATCCGACCGTCACGGCTTGAGAATTGTCGTTGACTTGAAAAAAGACGCAGACCCGGATATTTTGCTAAACAAACTGTATCGCTACACACAACTGCAAACAACTTTTGCGATTGCCAACATCGCGCTTGTTAATAACAGGCCGGAAACTCTCAATATTCGGCAAATGCTCGATTGTTTTATAAATCATCGCAAGGATGTTATCCGCAGGCGCAGCAGGTTCCTTCTGAAAAAGTGCAGGAACAGGGCGCATATTCTCGAAGGTCTTATCCTGGCAGTAAGTGACATCGATGAGATTATCGAGCTTATCAAGAAATCACCGGATGCTCCGACAGCCAAGCTTAACCTTATGAAGAAACCTCTCCAACTGGCGGAGCTGGCGACATTGAAAAAAATTCTGCCGGAAGCTTTTGTGAAAGAAAAAAGCAAAGGCAAGCACTTCCTCACAGGCCCGCAGGCGGATGCAATTCTAACGATGCAGCTTCAGAGACTTACCGGCCTGGAAATCGAAAAACTTGCACAGGAATACGCCGACCTGACAAAAGAAATTGAAGGCTACCTGAAAATCCTGGCGGAAGAAAAAGTCCTCATGGACATAATCAGGAATGACATTAACGAAATAAAGGAAAAATTCGGTGACGCAAGGCGCACGAAAATCACCGCCCCGGCAGAAGAATTCGATATCGAAGACCTGATTGCCGACGAGGAAGTCATCGTTACCGTAAGTCATACAGGCTATGTAAAACGTATGCCAATTGACACTTACCGCAAACAGGCAAGAGGAGGCCAGGGAATCATCGGCTCGGATATGAAAGAAGGTGATTTCATAAAGCACCTGTTTGTCGCTTCAACACGTGATTACCTGCTGATATTCACAAATCGCGGCAAATGCTACTGGCTCAAAGTCTATGACGTACCAAGCATGTCACGCCAGAGCATGGGCAGAAACATCATTAACTTACTGTCACTGGCAAACCAGCAAATTGCCTCGATAATCAACGTCAGCAGCTTCGAAGATGAAACAGACGACGAAAGCAAACAGAAACAGCTCGTTATGGCGACAAAGAACGGAGTCGTGAAAAAGTCAAAACTGTCTGCTTACGGCAACCCGCGGGCAACAGGTGTTATAGCAATCAATCTTGACCCGAATGACGAACTGATTCGTGTCGCTTTAACTTCCGGCTCCGACCATATTATTCTCGGAACACGGGACGGCATGACAATACGCTTCGACGAAAAGCAGGTTCGCTCGATGGGCAGAGCGTCACGCGGCGTCAAGGGCATTAATCTGCGTTCCGGCGATGCTCTTGTCGATATGGTGATTGTCGAGGAAAAAGCGGCGCTGCTCACAGTTTGTGAAAACGGCTACGGCAAACGAACAGGCCTTGAAAACTACCGTTCACAAAGCCGGGGCGGCGTAGGCCTTATCAATATAAAGACAAGCAGCCGCAACGGTAAAGTTGTCGCAATGAAAACCGTGCAGAATAAAGACGACCTGATGATGATAACAGCTAATGGAATTATTATGCGTACAGGACTCGACCAGATTCGTTCTATAGGCAGAAATACACAGGGCGTCCGCATGATTAAACTCAAACCGGATGACAAGCTCGTTGCCGCTGAAAAAATCGTTTACGAAGAACAGGAAGAACAGAACGAAAAATCCAATGGCAAATAAAATGACGTGTCGCGGACTTATAGTTCGCGACTCGAGGGCGAGTTATGTAGGGAGCGATGTATCGCACCATTTCGTAAATTTTATTATTTGGTGCGTTAAAACGCACCCTGCAAAAATGAAGCGGAATTAAATAGTGAACAAATTAGTTTATGTAATAGCCGGCAAAGATGATTCTCTTGTAAGCTCTCGATGTGAGCAGCTTCTCGATTCGCTTATTGAGCAGTCGCAAAAAGCGACCGGCCTTTTTAACGCCGACCCGGATTCGAATTCCATAACTGAGGTCCTTGACGAGCTGCGAACTGCTCCGTTCCTGACTGATAAACGCATAGTCACTGTTAAAAAAGCGGACGAATTTGTCACTAAGTATCGTGACCTGCTCGAACCATATTTCGATAATCCATGCCCGACAGGAATACTGATTTTGACAGTTGGTTCATGGAAATCAAATACCAAACTGGCGAAAAAACTTCAAAGCATAGGCGAATTAATCAGCGTCGAGGCTCCCAGGCGGGGAGAGCTTCCGCAGCAATTAGCCTCATATGCAAATGATGCTTACAGCAAAAAAATCAGCCGCAGCGCCGCTGAGCTTTTAATCGAAATAACAGGAGACGAACTGCCTCGATTGTATTGCGAAATCGACAAGCTTGCAATGTTTGCTGATAAAGAAAAAGCTATAACAGAAAAACATATAGAATCGCTCATCGGCCACAACCGCCTGTTCAACGCCTTTTCGGTGATTGATTCGATTATAGCAGGCAATGCACCGGAAGCTGTCGAAAGACTGCGAGGCATGTTTGCTGATGACAAATCTGCGGAATATACGGTCGTTGGCGCTTTCGCGTTTCATTTCCGCAGAATGTTCACTGCCAAAGCCATGACCAACAAAGGCGACTCTATAGGTCTTATTATCAAGAAGCTCCAGATATGGAGCAACAAGGACAGATTTTTCGACCAGCTAAAGCAAATCCCGCTCAAACAAATCGGCAAATACCTGCAAAGACTGGCTGAGACAGACTACGCAATAAAAACCGGACGAACACAAGCGCCGGTGGCAATGGAACAAATGGTCCTGAGCTTAGCCGCAAAATAAATATCTGAGTCGATGGGGTATATGCGTCTTCCCATTTACTCCTTAACCAGTTTGAATTTGGCTTTGTTTCGCAGCTTTATCGTCGTTACCCGTTAGTATTTGGTCGTTAGTTATAAATTGGCTTTGTTTTTCAATCCTGACACTGTCTCCTGTGTTCTGTGTTCTTGTCGAATTTGGCTTTGTTTCGCAAAATGTTCCTGGCCGCAAAAATTCACAAAAGTCGCAAAAATGTTTTGAAAATTAATCATTTTGAAAATTCAATATTATTTCGGATTTAGGATTTTGTGCTTAGGATTTCCAGTCATCGACTGGCAATTTGGCTTTGTTCCGCAAAATTGTTTTCGTCTATAGTCTCTCTCATATCGTCCGTCATCGCTCCTGCTTTGTCTATCTTCTCTCGTCCATCTTCAATCTT
>JAFGEF010000011.1 GCA_016931715.1 Sedimentisphaerales bacterium | reverse complement strand
GGTATATATGTGCCTGTATCCTCTGTTGTCGTCATTATTAAAGTAGTAAACAACACCGACAGTATAATATTCTCCGATATCAGTTACGAGATAATATCCATTTTCATCTGTTTTGCCATTATGAATTATTGTTACTATCCTGGTTGCATTTTTGGGAATATTAATGGATTCTACAGGTGGTCTGATTTGCACTTCGGCATTTATAATTGGATTTCCTTTGGCATCTTTTACATAACCGTGAACATATCCTTTACAATCAACATTTATATCAGTTACAGCTTTTCCTTTTTCGACAAAGATTTTGTCCTTAAAAGGAATTTCTCCTGTTAAGCCGTAATAACCTTCGGCAAGACTTCCAATCTTGAAAATACCTTCCTGATTAGATACACAAGCGAGCGGCTCAAAAAATGAAGAAGAGAATCTCGGCAAACCACTCACTGGTTCAGAAGGATTATGTGGTATTGCAATAACTTGTACTCCGGGTATTCCTTTACCTGTGTTTATATCGACAATTTTTCCTTCGATAAAACCTTCATCAGGAAGAATTATCCTGACGTTTTTCTGTCCAGATTTGAATTCGGGTCCAAGCTCTTTTTTATAAGTGCTTACAGAAGCTTTACCTTTTGCTTGTACTACGAAATCGACATAGCTGTTTTCGGGGATACCATTAATCTTGAATCGGCCCTGGTTGTCACTTGTAGTTTCTAATTCTTCGATAGGAGAGATACCCGGCAGCCAATCATTAATGGAAGTTTTAGGATCTTTGCCGCGATATATGATTGGCCGAACTTGTGCTCCTGAGACAGGTTTGCCTGTTTCATTTACTACGATACCATCAACGCTTTGTGATTTCGTAAGAGTGAAATTGATATCCTTATCCTCGTTAATGTCCCATTTTGCCCAGTTCAATGCAAGGCCGTCTTTTTTAACGACAACCAATCCCTCTTCAAAACTACCCAGTTCATCTCTGAAATTCATCATCCATAATCTTTTTTGAGTATTGAGAACAAATGTACCATCATCTTTTGATATAATAGTTTTACCTACTTTATGAAGTTTTACATTATTGGTATATCGAACCGAATATTTTTTATATAGAGTGATTTCTGCTTTTCCGACAGGCTTGCCCTGAGTATCGATAATTTTCCCAGTTAAAGTTGCTCTCTCGCGAGGGTCTATTTGTGAATCGGCAGTTTGCTCTTCTTGTGCGATAGTGTTTTCTGCGGCTTGTACTTTTTTAGCTTTTGCCATCGGGAGGATGTAGAGTGTCATTAGGATAACAACCGTGCATACAGTGAAAATCTGTAATGTTCGGTATTTCCATGTTTTTTTCTCAAGCCACTTAAGACGATTAGCAAGGCTGCTCGAATCCTCGAATAATCCCAGGAGTCCCATTCCGAGTTCTGTTGGCTTTGTGAAAAATCTTCGAGCGGATTCCATGATTGTTATACGATAATCTGTTGTCTGCTCGCGGAGGATTCTCGCTACGGTTGCATCGCAGCAAAGCTCGCGCAGATGTCTTAATCTTTTACCTGCGAAAAAGAGCAGGGGATTGAACCAGTAAACAATTTGCAGCAGAGTCGTAAGTGTGTTTACTTTCAGGTCCAGCCGCTTTATGTGGGCAAGCTCGTGAAGTAAAATATGCTCCATGATTTTCTGTGAAAGATTTCTGTCTGCAGGTAAAACAAGAACAGGATTGAATGTTCCGAATACGGCGGGCGATGAAATATTATCTGAAAAAGCTATTTTGGGTATATTTCGCAATTTAAGCCGGTTTGCAGTCTCACTTAATAAAGGCTCAAACCATTTAGGAATATTCGCTTTTTGAGTTTTGGTGCAGAATTTTCTTCTTAAAGCATGGTATCTTGTTATAGCCCAAAACAGCAATATTATGACACCAGCAAGCCAACCAATCATTAACCATGCTTTCCAGTCAATACTTACTTTTTCAGAAACAATAATCGGATTACTTATATGTGATTGGGAAGTTGATTCAGCAGGTAATATGAAATTCTCTTTTTCCGGAAACGTATCAGGCTCGAAGCGTGGAGTAGTTTCCGGTACAATATTTTCAGATACTATTTTGAATGATGATTCGCTTTGTGCAGTTTCAGGTTCTACATTAATACTTTTTGGGGGCATATGTGCTCTGATTTGTGAAACAATACTTGTGGAAAGCGCAAAACCCGGCGGTATTATCAGCTTTATCAATACGAGCAGCCAAAGCGCATACCTTACCTGCGGCCAGACCCGCTTTCGCAAGAATAAGTCAGCTATTGCGATAATTATCACTAACAAACTTACCTGCCAGAACATAGGCCACATCCAGTTCCACCAGAGTTGTGCAATACTATTTATTTGTTCTACCATTTTTCTCTCCCTTCGATTTGTTTTTTTCGGAAAGTATTTGGATAAGCTCTTTTCGCTGATTCGCAGAAAGATTCTCATCTTCAGCTAAAAAGTGCATCATAGGCCCGAAAGCTCCGTCGAAAGCGTGATTCAATAACATTTTTATCGCGGTGCTTCGTGCCTGTTTTCGGGTAAGAACCGGCTCGTAATAACCGATATTCCCATCTTTCTTCTTTTGTACGGCTTGTTTCTCGACAAGTCTGTCAAGAGTGGTTTTCACAGTTGTATAAGCCCAGCTTACCCTGCGAGGTAATCTCTCGAATATGCCGCGGGCATTGGCGGGGTGCTTTTCCCATAGCAAATTCATTATCAGCCATTCAGGTTCGGTCAGTTTCATAATGTTATCTCCTTACTACAATAGTAATAGAATTCTACTACATATGTAGCAGTTGTCAACAGAAAAATTAAAAAATTTAATTTTTTTTTATGCTTTTTATTTGATCCCGTTTTTAAGGCATTTTTTCAAAGTTTGTTGGAAGGTTCGATACAACTGAACGAATATGAACATCCTGTTGCGGGAAGGCGATTTCGATATTGGCTTTTCGGAACACCTCGTTGATTGCGCAATTGATATCGTGCCAGACGGGCAGGTTATTTTCCATTCCAGAGATATAAACTCGCAGCTCGAACTCGAGTGAGCTGCTTCCGAAATTTCTGAATAGAACCATTGGTTTTGGGTTATCCAGCACATGCGGATTAGCAGCCGCGATTTCGTATAGTATTTTTTCCGCTTTTGCAATGTCTGAACCATAGGCAATACCAACTCTAAAGACTATTCGGAGAACTTTATCAGAAAGTGTCCAGTTTATAAGCTGGCCGGTTATGAATTCCTTGTTGGGAAGTATAAGCTCTGTCTGGTCCCACTTCCTGATAGTTGTTGCGCGTATTTTTATTTTTGTTACGGTTCCCGTTGCTTCTCCTACTGTAACAACATCATCCACTCGAACAGGCTGCTCGAAGAGAATAATCAGGCCGCTTACAAAATTGGCGAATATTTCCTGTAAACCGAAACCAAGCCCGACTGTCATTGCCGCAACGAGCCATTGTACTTTTGACCATCCGATTCCTATCTCGATAAATGCAAGAATTAAGCCGACAATCACGATTATATAGCGGCAAATGGTAGTTATTGCGAAACGTGCTCCGGCATCAATCGGGATTTTTCTTAACACAACGATTTCAAGCAATCCGGGAACGTTGCGTGCCACAATAACAGTCATTACTGTGATAATGAGAGCCTTTATCAGCAAGCCAAGCGTGATGTTTTTTATTTCTGTTCCCTGTGAAGAAGTTGTCTTCCAAAGCGTAATATCACCCAGAGAACTGAGAGCCGGTATTACATCCTGCCAGACATACCACAATCCAATTACAGTCAGGATAAAAACAGCGGCGTTTATCAGCCTGTTCGTTTGTTGAGAAATTTCGAAAATTGTTTTTTCCGGTTTGTTCAGGTTTTGCTGAGAGGAACTTGAATTGTCAGATCCGCCTAATCCGTTTGTTTCAATAATATCTTGCCGAGCTGCCGCTTCACGTTTTTGTTTTTCTATAATCGAGAGTTTCCGGCGTATTACTATCAGCCATCGGTTTAATAAGGCGCGAAAAACAAAAACCATGAACACAAGACAAAGCGTGTATATCAGTTTTTCATATAAATGCCAGGCGGCATAAAAGTATCCCATCAGGGCAAGCACAGAAAAAGTAACCGGCAATAACAGGCACAATGGATACCAGACATATCGCAGGCGTTCCACCCAGCCGTCACGATTTCGTTTCAAATATGGTTCCACCAGCGGCCGGGAGGGTCGAAGCAGCTTCAGAAGGAAGATTGCAACTGCAACAAGGATGGCAATAAAGATTAGCAATCCAATCGTGTTATTAAACAGTTCATTATTTTGCTGTTCTATTTGCAGAATCCTGAATATGAATGTAAGCGGTATTAACAGCACAAAAAACCAGTGCATGTGTTTTCTGGCAAAGGTGAGCGATTCCGGCCTGACGCGAAAATGGTCCTGCATCAGTCCTGAAGGCATTGTCATGTGCCGAAGGAATTCAAATATAAAAATACCCCATGCCAGTTCTTTCATGCCGCCTGAGAGCGCCAGTACGAATTCGGAGCCTGAAGTGTCTAAAGATAAACGCCATAATAAAAATAAAATTATTACAGGCCATGTTGACGCCAAAAATGTAGTTAAAACAAAAGTTTTGAGTGTATGCAGAAAACTATCTGTATTAATATCAAGCACTTTTTGAGAAAGACTGGTCACAGAGGCATGTATTTTTTTATGTAATAGGAATGCCAGACTGAATACAAGAATAATAGCAATATGTGCAAAAGGAACCTTTTTAAAATCGTCCCAAAGCACATCTGCAGCCTGTTTCCAGTTTTGTGGATGAATGAGCCATTGAAAAGCTGATAGAGCTGCTGCAAAATCCTTAAAGCCCGGCTTTGTACTGCTTTTTACCCAAAGAATATTTTTATCTATAAAATTCTGATAATCCTGCACAATTTTAATAAAGGAGTTTTCTTTTGCATCGAGAGTTGCCAGAACAGTCGAATACCGGCTGTAAGAGTCGGTAATTGCGTCGAGGGTATTTCGTCTGTTTTTCAGGTAATTAGTTGCATCTGCCTGAATTATCTGGCGTTCTGAGTCACTAACAGGCGGCTCGATAACTAAATTTGAAACGTATTGTTCTATTATGCTTAGCTCCCGCCATTCTTTGTCATATTTTATGAGCGCCAGTTGTGCCTGTGACATCTCTGTCAGCCTGGATTTTATTTGACGTTTGTTTTTTTGTATGTCGGGCAGTTCATTACGTTTGGTAAGCAGCAGAACACCCATTACATCAGTGATTTTATCGCCGGCTATGCTGATTTGCTGCTTTACATCCCTGAATTCCTTGTCTATTGCTGTCAATTGCTCCTGGATAGTATTGGAATATGTGTTCGATTTTTCTACTTTGTCGGCGAGTTGTGCCTGAAGTTTGGCTAATGTTACGTTATACTCCGCGATTTCCTGGATTATTTTATGAGAGTATTTTGTTCCTTCTTTTGCGAGGATAGCTTCCTTTTGTGCCGATTGAGCCTGCTTTTGCCTGAGATCATTCACCTGCTGCTGCCAAAATCCAAGAAGTTTCTCGTTCAATACCAGTTGTCGAGCAACAAAATCTCTTTGAGTTGCAAGGACATCTCTTCTTGCGTCATAACAAAGAAGCTCTTCGGTATTGGTTTCTATAGTTGCTTCAAATAAACGCCGCTGAACTTCTGCAAAAATTTTGTTTGCCTGGGTTAATTCTGGGGATTGACCTTCTGCCGGTGGGGACGACAGCTTGGTTTGTATTTCTTCTATCTTTTGCTTGGCTGATGTTGATTCCTCAGGTATTTTTGTCCTTCTTTCGGAACGCTTCGCCTGTTCATTTTCCAGTGTCGCGGTATCTTTTTGGGATTTATCGAGGGCAGACGCGGCTTCCGCCAGATTTCGTTCGGCTTCTGCAAGTGTAATATCAGTGGGCACTATAGGCTCTGCGAATGTGGTTTGCTTTGCGAGTTGCGCCTTGACGGTTTCCAGGTCGATAGAAGCATTTTTCCGTCTTTCTGCATAATCTTGTTTGGATTTCTCAAGCTTTTCGGCCTGGTCCAAAAAAGTGATTGCCTGGTTATATATCTCATCGATTTTGGTTTTTAATTCAGCATTCAGTTCCTGCGATTCGGCAACTCTTCTTTTATTTGTTTGAATCTCTTCTAAAGTTATTCCGACGGTTGTACTTCCCACGATTTCAGAAGTGATTAATGTCGGTTTTTCGGCTGAGTTGGCATCTTGCGCTGCTGGAGAATTTGCGTCTATATTTTGTTCCTGCCGGGCGTTAGCAGTTATTGAAACTATCCCCGAAAGCAAGATTAAAAATATTTTCGCAAGGTATTTTATTCTTAATGGATATATCTGGAATCCGGTTTTTTGCAGAATATGCATAGGTGCACTCCGAATTTGATTTACTTTGTATCGTATTATTTTTATTTATGCTCATTAGTATAATTATGTTCTGGTTTTTAATAAAGCAAAAAAGCATAAAAGAGGTTATTTATCATTCATGTATAATCTTTTGTTTTTTGCTTTTTATGTCTGGTATCGGTATAATATTCAGCGGTTTGTAAGAATTTGTAATTGATTTTTATTTTATACAGGAGATTACAATGAAAAGCATAAAGTATATTTTGATGGTATTGCTGTTTAATGTATCTGCAGTTATGGCTGGAGCTGAATCTCAAAATGTTGCTGTTCCCGATGCAAATGCCGCCAAACCGGCTGTTTCCCCACAGGGTTTCGAAGAAGATTCATTCAAAACAAACGCCGGAGATTTGAAAATTACTTCTATCGGACACGGAACATTAATGTTCGAATTCGCGGGAAAAGTAATTCATGTTGATCCTGTAACAAGAGAAGCGGATTATACGAAGTTGCCGAAAGCCGACATGATATTAGTAACTCACGAACATGGTGATCATCTCGATGCAAAGGCTATAGATTCTATCAGAAAGCCGGAGACCAAAATTATATTGACTCAGAAATGTTCTGAAACAGTTAAAGACGGCCAGGTAATGAAGAACGGCGATACAAAGACAGTCGATGGCTTGAAAATTGAAGCTGTTCCTGCCTATAATCTCGATCCTCAAACAAAATATCATCCGAAAGGAGTTGGCAACGGCTATGTTTTTACCTTCGGTGACAAAAGAGTCTATGTCGCAGGCGATACGGAAAATATACCTGAGATGAAAGAGCTGAAAGATATTTATATAGCGTTTTTGCCGATGAATTTGCCTTATACTATGTCGTCTGAAATGGGAGCCGAAGCTGCAAAAATAGTAAAGCCGAAAATTCTTTATCCATATCATTATAGCCAGACGGATACGAGCAAAATTGTTGAATTGCTAAAAGATTCAGGTATCGAAGTGCGTATCCGCAAACTTGATTAACGTAGCGCGGGCTTCCAGCCCGCGTAATCATGGGCTGGAAGCCCATGCTGTAATTGGAGTTAATATATGCCCAAAACAAAAATAGTAGCCACATTAGGTCCCGCAAGCAGCAGTTATACTGTCCTTCGAAAAATGTTCAATGCCGGTCTCGATGTTGTCAGGCTGAACTTCTCACATGGAAGCCATGATGAGCACCTTGAACGTGTTAAACTTATTCACCAACTAAACAAAAAATACAGACGCAGCATTCGCATTATGCAGGACCTCGAAGGTTTCCGTATTAGAGTAGGGCGTTTCCACGGCGAAAAAACAAGGCTGCTCGAAAACAGGACGACTGTATGGCTGAGCAATATTGAGGATGCACAGGGAGCGAAAACAATTCCATTCGATTATCATGGCGATTTGAGCAAAATCAAGCCCGGACAGATGATTTTTATTGACGACGGCAATCTCGGCCTGAAAGTAAAAAGCAGCTCGGAAAAAAGCCTCAAGGCAATAGTCATCGAAGGCGGTGTTCTTAAAGAGCGAAAGGGCATAAATATTCCTGATGTAAAACTGAATTTTTCCTCGATGACGGAAAAAGACAAAAGCGACATCCAATTCGGCATCGAGCATAAAGTCGATTTCGTTTCGCTATCGTTTGTGCGAAATAAAGATGATGTTCTCGAAGCCGCTGAATTGGTAAAACCGAAACTGCCGAAATGCAGCATTGTAGCAAAAGTCGAAAATCGCGAGGCGATAAATAATATAGATTCGATAATAAAGGCTGCTGACGGTATTATGATAGCACGCGGCGATATGGGAGTCTCACTTCCGATTTATGAAGTTCCCATAATACAAAAGACAATAATCAAAAAATGCAACGCGGCGGGAAAGTTCGTTATTACCGCAACTCAAATGCTCGAGCATATGACTGAGCATAGCAGACCCACACGAGCCGAAGTTACAGACGTGGCAAATGCAATTCTTGATGGAACCGATTATGTCATGCTCTCGGGAGAAACCGCCGCTGGTAAATTCCCATCTGAATCTGTTGAAATGATGAACAATATAATTAAGTTCACCGAAAAAAACAGACACGGATTTCAAAATTAAAATAAAACAGTGTAAATCCTGTACTAATCCGTGTCAGAAAAAAACTGTGTAAAACAGTGTCAAATAATTATTTGCATTCTGAAAATCATTTCTTATATTTTATTTAGTAAAATATTAAGTATAAGAAGTTTATCGGTCTGCTTTCTTGTCTTGCCCGAAACCAGGTCGGTTCAGGGTTTGTATCTGTTTAGGGGTAATATGCGAACAATAAAGGGATTTTGGCAGCATAAAAACGGCAAAATCTACGCTATTGAAAGCGATACATTCGGTACTATCATCGGAGGCATCGGTCCTCTGGATACCGAAGACCTTCACGGCCTCGAATGGTACGATTACAGACCGGCAATTAACGACTGGATCAAAGACGCCATCGCCCAAAAACAACTCCGCAGAGTAAATCTCACGCCCTGCAATTAAAATTTACATTTTTATCTTACACTTTCTAATATTGCCCCATTGATTTTTAAAGTCCGCAGATTTGGTAATTTATTCATCAGGCTACGTAATGCAGCGTCATTGAAATCATTGTCAGAAGAAATCTCAATAGTACTTAATGTCTCAAGTCCTTCAAGATAACGCAATCCCTTATCTGAAATACTGCTGCTATCTATATTTAAAAGGCTGAGTTTTTTCATATTAGCAAGATATTTAAGCCCCTCATCGCTTATCTTTTTACCACCGATAATTAGCATATCAATATTAGTCAGACCAGCAAGATATGACATGCCTTTATCCGTGAAATCGTGTGGATATATATGAAGCCATTTAAGATTTTTGAGTCCGGAAAAAGACTTCAGGTCTTCATCGGTATATTTTCCCAACTTGGATTGATGATGAGTGCGGAATTTTTCCAGCGAGGTTAAACCTGAAAGATCAAGAGTTGCACCATCAGGTTCATATCCATAGATATCCAATCTTGTCAAATTTGTCAGGGAATTAAGGTGATTAATACCGGAAACTGTTATCTGACCACCATAAATATATAGTACTCTCAATGATTTTAAAGCGGCCAAATTAGCTAATCCTTTATTAGTTATGTTATCACAGTAAGTAAGATTAAGATTTTTTAGGTTTGTCAATTTTGCTAAATGGGCCAATCCAGCATCGGTAATGTCCGGGCTGCTGATAGTTAGTTCTTCGATAAATTTACACTTTGAAAGAGATTCAAGACTTTTATCAGTATAATTATCCCCGGCACCACGTGACTTATTAATCACAAGTGACCTTAAATTAGACATTGAGCTAAAGGAGCTTTCCCCCGTATCGGTGATACTATCTGGTCCGGGAAGCTCAAGATGTTCTAATGTTTTTATCTTGCTTAAGGTTGAAAATCCTTTGTCGGTCAAATGTAAATTTGTTAACTTTAGCCGTTTTAATGAGCGCAGCTTTACCAGGTGAGCCAAACCTTCATCTGTGGGATCTCCTCGTGTTTCAAGATTCAATTCTTCAAGATTTGGTATCTGGGCTATCTGTTCAAGTCCATCATTGGAAATGAAACACTTGCCCTTGGTAAAATTCAGCTTCTTCAAAAGTTTAAGTTTTGTGAGGTAAATCATTCCATGGTCGCCAAAATTCGGACCCTCCAGATGCAGGAACTGCAATCGATGCAGATTACTAATGTTGGCCAGACCTTCATCACCCATAAGATCACCCACGAGTGCAAGTCCCTCCAGTGAAGTCAATTTGCTCACATGCTGCAAACCGGCATCGGTGACCTGGCTGGGACCATAGACCCACAGAAATTTTAGAGAAGGTAACTGACCCACGTAAGCCATTCCTCTATCTGTTATCTGGGTACTTGTCTCAAGGTGCTCCAGCGACTTAAGAGCGGTAATGTATTTCATACCGACATCGTTGACTTCTGTGAAGCTTAACTGGAGAGCTTTCAGGCCTGTCAAGTGGGCAATATGCGGCATAATGGAGTTATCTACACTAGTACCCACCCCAAGTGGATTTAGGGGATTTGGTGGTGACATAACGCAATATAGATCATCAGGCCGAAGTTTGTCCATACCGGACAGATTCACCTTTGTGGAGGTGGGATCAATTGAAAGTGTTACTTGTGCGTTCGATGGTACTCTTATATCACCCTGCGCCTCACCTAAATATTCAAGATTTTGCATGAACGACCTTGGAACTCCCGCACCGGGATCATCGCTCGGCATACGTATACAATAAGTCCCCAGCGAATAGTCTTTTGGGAAATGCAGAGTACGTTCGCCTGTCATTGTTTTGTTTTGTTGTGTTTTAGCCGGTTCGATGGAACTCGTTTTTTCAACAGGCTTGTTTTGACCGGTTTGAGCCTGTTGAATCAGCTCATATGGACTGGGTGTACTGTTTGATATACCTGTGTATAGAGTGGAATTTGTCCCCATGTCTGATTCAACAGGCTTTTCGGCTCTTGCCATAGGCAGGAAAATAAAAGCAGCAATGATAATTGCCAGCGTGCCGGATAATCCCAGCTTTGCATTTGTTGGAAAGGGTCTGCCTGTAATATGCTTAATTCGTGTGAATAATGCTTTTTTCGATTCTGCAACACCTATTAAACGTAAACTTAAAGCGGCTGAGCCAAAGCTTAGTTTCGATATATTGAGCAGGGTTTTTGGGTAATCTTCCGCCTGCTCGCCCATCGCGACGAGAACCATCTCATCTACGGCCTGTTCCCTTACGTTGCGAATAACAATGTTCGCTATCCAGAGCAGGGGATTGTAAATGTATATAATCTGCAGAATCGCCTGAATCAGGTTTACCCATAAGTCATAACGTTTTATATGTGCCAGTTCGTGAAGCAGTATTGCTTTAAGGTCAATTGTGTTTATTTTTTCAGATAATGTTTTCGGAATCAGAATTATTGGTTTGAACAAGCCGCATACTGATGGACTCAAAACGGTCTCTGAAATTCTTAAAGCAATTTTAGTTCTTATTCCCATCTGCAGGCTTGCCTTTTTCAGAGTATTTTTCATCTTTCCATCCGCTTCTTGAGATTGGTTTATCAGCCGCTTTACAAAGAATGTCTTTTGAATCAGCAACATGACCATAATAACTACGAAGGTAAGCCAGCAGAGAAAAACACTTCCCTGCCATGACAATGATATTTTCTGTATCTTAGGCTGAGCATGAAGAACTGAATCATTGTTCACAAAATAAAATGGTGATATCATTCCACCTGTGCTTATATTTGTTTGCGGATAGCGATTCTTATATGGTGACATTGTATTGTAATTATCATCGGCGGGTAACATATTTACAGAAGCATACAAAGGACGGTTTATATTTTGTCCGAACCAATATGCGGGACTTGTAGGCATTGATAGCGTAGGATGGAGCATCAGTTTTATTAATACTATCATCCATAACCAATATCGGAAAACTGCCTTTATTCTATTCCGAAGCAGAAAATCAATAGCTATAAGAATAATTATCAAAACGCTTGACTGGATGAGCATAGGTGCTGCGAAATTAATAAACACCTTTCCCGTCGAATTGATTTGTTCCAACAAGGTATCCATAATTTAACCTCCACTAACTGAAAATATATTAATGATGTTCCCACTTTATAGTTACTTCTTTCCCGAAGAAGATTTATCCCGTTTCCTGTTTTTAATTAATTGCTCCAATTGTTCGTATTCGTTTTCGGAAAGCTCATCGTTCTCAATCAAAAATTGCATCATAGGTGTTAATGTCCCGTCGAAGGCTCTTTTGAGAGTTTTCATAATCTCACCTTTTTGCGCCTGTGATTCCGAGAGCGCAGAGCTGTAAAGATAGAGATTTCGTATTTTCTGGGTTTTGAGCAATCCCTTTTTAACCATCCTGTCCATCATTGTTTTGACTGTCGTATAAGCCCAGCCTTTTTCTTTTTGAAGCGCCTCCTGAACAGTTGGAGCGGCACAGGGCTGCTTATCCCATACAATTCTCATAATTGCCCACTCGCTGTCAAAAAGCTCGATATTTTTCTTTGCCATAATATGCTCCTTATTCTCTATGGCAGTATATAATACTCTACTGTAGTAGATATGACAAGCAAAAATAATATTTTTATGGAAAATATTTTATTTTTTATAAGTCTTTATTTTGTATGTGTTTATATTGCTGTACCAGGAGCAGTAAGTGATAAGAGCAAAATTTTTATTTGCTGCGACTCGCGCATTATAAAACGCGAATCCTTTTATCCGAGAATTTGTGATACGCCGGTTATGCTGGATTGAGCGAGCATTGTTTCGGCAGTTTCCTGTGCTTCAGTTATATCAATATTTGAAATTGACTGCTGTATTCGCGGCAGGTAGCGCGGGTCCATACTTAAATTGCGGATACCTATTCCGAGCAGGAAGGGGATGTACTTTTCCTCGTGAGCCATATTGCCGCATACGGATATTTCCCTGTTGTTTTTAATGGCGGATTGAACTACCTTTTTCAATGCGCGCAGAACAGAAGGGTGATGAGGGACATAGGAAGAAGAAATATTTTCGTTTGTCCTGTCAACACCGAGCATAAACTGGACAAAATCATTCGTACCGATGGAGAAAAATTCCGCCTCTTTGGCAAAGTCGTCCATTAACTCTGCGATGCACGGCAGTTCAACCATTATACCGAGCATTGGCTTGCTGTTATGTTGAATGCCTTTTCTTCTCAGTTCGTCGATACATTCGAGAACAATTTCTTTTGCGCTTCTGAATTCATCGATGGATGAGACCATAGGAAACATGATTCGCAAATCAGCGTTTGCGCCCGCGCGGAGCATTGCGCGAATCTGCTCTGCGAAAACAGGCTTGTTCTGGAGTGAAAAACGAATCGAGCGCAGCCCCATAGCCGGATTTTGCTCTGTTGTATCAGCATAGTAGGACAGGGTTTTATCGCCGCCAATATCGAGTGTTCTCAGCGTAATCGGTTTTCCCTGCACCATCTGAACCAGCCTGCTGTACACAATATACTGTTCCATCTCTGTCGGGAAATTTCGTCTTATCATAAAAGGAAATTCCGAGCGGTACAGTCCGACACCTTCACATCTCAGCTCGCAAGCTACTTTCAAATCGGCGAGCAGGTTTATATTGGCAAAAAGATGCACTTTTGTTCCATCGCGCGTTATCGTTTCCGGTTTCATCAGGAGCTTTTGCTGATTTAAGGTCTGCCTGGCTTTCTGCTGCGACTCGAAACGCTCTAATATTTCATCTGTGGGATCCACATACAAGTTTCCAATTTCGGCATCGATTAAAACCGGAATTTCATCAGGTAAATTCAGAAGCTCGTATGTATTGCAGACAACCATTGGGATTCGCAGTGAGCTTGCCAGTATCGACAGATGCGAAGTAACTGTGCCGCCGACAAGCACAATGCCCGCCGCTCCTTCGGAAGATAGTATGAGCAAATCAGATGGAAAAAGCTCTTTTACAATTATTATTCTGCCTTTTACTTTTATAACATCTTCGGACTCGCTGAGCAGGTTGTTTATCAGTCTGATTGCAAGGTCTTCGATGTCCTGGATTTTTTCCCGTATGTACGCGTTTTCACTTGTTGCAAAGCTGTCTATATAATTCTTCGCGATTTTCAGAATAGCGGCAGGGGGATTGACCCCGTTTTTTATCAGTTCATCAATGCCGCCGATGAAATATTTGTCCTGCAGAATCATGAGATGTGCGGTGAATATCAGTGATGCCGCATCAGATAGTTTCTGTCCTACCTTTTCCTGTAGTTTTTCGAGCTGGTCAGATGTCTTGTTTATAGCATCGTGGAAATCATCAAGAGAATATTTCTCGTCGAACTGACGGTGCATCATCGAAGAGAGATTTTTTTTCTTGTCGAAAACTGCCGATGGGCCGTAAGCAAAGCCTTCTGATGCGATTTTACCATGTACAAACTTAATTTCTTCAGGCAGAATATCGATGTTTTTTTCTCTTTCGCCGGCAGGCTCGCGTATAGACATGAGAAAACGGGCGTTTTCGATTATGTCAACCAACTGTGAAGCTGCTGCTTCCAATACGGTAATATCGGATTCGCTGAAGTTTTCTCCTTTATGTCGCTGGAGAACAAGCACTCCTATTTTGGATATACCTCGTGCAATCGGGACAGCAAGAAAGCAGTCGTATTGCTCTTCGAGAATTCCGGGGAAATATTTGTAATTCGGATTATTCGCGGCATCCACTTCACATACAGGCCGCATTTCTTTCAATGCAAGGCCTGTTAATCCCTGTCCCAGCTTAAGTTTAACGTTACCAACAGCTTCAGGATTGAGACCGCGTGTAGCGCTCAGGACAAGTTCGTTGGTTTCGTTGTTATACAAATAAATAGAACAGACGTCAGAATTGGTATGAGAAGCAACCATCTCAACTGTTTTGTTCAATAAGCCCTGAATGTCTGTGCCTTCGCGGAAAAGCGTGTTCAACTCGCTTATTTCATATAATAATTTTTGATTATCCATATTCTGCCTTTTTTTAAGTACGCAAAATATATTAAGCGGCTTGTGCCTTGAAAATAGTTACGAAATCTTTAGCTTTAAGTTCATGCAGACCGCTTACAATAATATCAGCATCAGTTAATTCTTCGCGTCTTCTTGTTGTTGTAAGAGCGACTATTGACATTTGTGCGGCTTTAGCCGCTTCGATTCCTGCCAGCGAATCTTCGATTACTATACAATTCTCCGGTTTTAACGAGAGATTTTTTGCGGCCAGGAGGAACGTATCGGGTGCCGGCTTGCCTCTTGTGACATCTTTCATTGAAACAATCGTCTTGAAAAACTTCTCTATTTTCAGCTTATCCATTACAAAATTCAGATTTTCTTTCGGGGTAGATGAGCCAATCGCTAATAAGAAGCCTTCTGCTTTCAGCTCATTGAAAAGTCTCTCTGCGCCATCAGCTAATTTTATTGTATCAGCGAAAATCTCGCGATAACGCTGCTCTTTCCAGTCTGAAATTTCGTCTATTTTTTCCGGAGGCAGCTCTTTGCCCGCCAGCATCGGGATTACCTGGAAGTTCTGCATTCCGAATGTATTATGAAAAAACTCATCGGACATTTGATAGCCTTCCTTTGCGGCTAAGTCATACCACGACTGCCTGTGTGCCGGGCCGGAATCAATCAAAACACCATCCAAATCAAATATTACACCCTTTTCTTTACCTGCTTTAGCCATACAAAATACCTTTTTTACAAAATTTTTACTTTAATAAAACAAACGCGAATCATAAAATGAATTTATAATTCGTTAAAACCCAATATCTTAGCCAATATAAGAAAAAGTGCAAGAAGGATAATGAATTGATTATAGAAGTTTATCAAAAGACGGAGGTTTTTGTATGAATGCTCGAGATAAGAGCTTAAAACATTCAGAGGTTGTGTTTTTCACTATTATGATTATATGTTCTTTTGCAGAGCCTTTACGTTGTGAACAGCAGCCCGTTCAGGTCGGACAATGGATAATTAACGGCTATGCATTCGATGTTCGGGATGATCCCGGTTGGTCTGGTACGGCAAAATCAGATAATAATTCTCATATCTCGATTTATATTTACAAAGATCCCAATAGAGCCACATTTAAATATAATCCAGAGAGAAATGAAAAGGTTATTGTTGTTGATGGAATTGGGGAAGTCTTATTTAATACATGTGAAACGGGATTAACACAACAAAGTCTGCCAAATCCTAACGTGGTAGATATGTTGCATTCATTAAATTGCATTTTTAATCAACAAGGATTTACTTTTATAAGGACTCAAAAGTACACAAGAGAATCTGGTAGTTCAGAAACCAGAGATCAATTTGTTAGGGAATGTATTGAGAAGGTATTGAAAGAAGCACCTTCCGATCCGCTTGTTTTATTCGCAAAGCTGTTTTTTAGTAAAGAGATTAAACTTGACCAAAATCTCACAAGCAATACTATTCCAGTCATAGAGGCATCTATAAATAACAGTGAATATATAGAGCTCAAGGCTTCTCAATCAAAAAAAGGAGGCTGCACTCATAATGGATATTATAACTTTGGCTGGATTCTTCTTGCTCGGCCTGGTAAAAATGTGAAGTTTCGCGTACAACTTGATACATATGAAATGGTTGCATCTACTTATGGAATAACTACCAAATATGGCAGTAAGTTTTCTCAAGGGAGAAAAATATCTATCGATGGTAAACAATCAATTTTCAAGAGTTCTGGAATAACTGAACTTGATTATGGAAATCTTGATGGACCGGAATTGCTTATATTAAGATATTTGGGATGGAAAGACAGCAGTTCACAGTTTAACGGTAATATATATCTAAGGTGGGGACGACCTGAAGAAGAATGGCTCGATAATAATAATTTCCTTCTTGCTGAAAGGGTAACGAATCCGACTACAGATAATTGCATAGAAAATCTACTGCATGATTTAAATATCGCGTTTGACTGGGACAGGGATTGCTGGATTGTTTCGAGAGGTGAAGACGGTGATAAATACTACCCTGACTATCGTGATATTTCTGCACTTGAAGATTTGGATATGACTGATTATTCTCAATTAAATACAATTGAGAAAAAGCAAGTAGTTGCTCAATGGCTGAAACAGTATTTCGACGATATCCTGTACAAGACACCATATCAAGACACAGGGAAAATAGCCCTTGATGAAATCAGGAGTATTCAAGAGAGTCTTTTTAATGCTTCTGGTTTGAAACTGTGGGAAAAGATGGTACCTTATAAAAGTGATGAACCAAGCGGATGGCATAATCCTTTCGAAGTATATATGCTTGCTTATTTGTGGAAAGAGTATCCTGAATTACAGCAGGGCAATCCT
The DNA here is from genome assembly GCA_016931715.1 of Sedimentisphaerales bacterium. GTDB lineage: Bacteria > Planctomycetota > Phycisphaerae > Sedimentisphaerales > Anaerobacaceae > JAFGPS01. The sequence goes on along the minus strand of JAFGEF010000011.1, from coordinate 8,717 downwards.
ATTAAAAAAGTCCTTGATTTCTGGTTTGAAGCGATGAAAGAAAATCCTGATCCGGTCGAATATGCAGGTAAAACCAGTTTATGGATTGATGATAGTATATACTCACGTGCTTATGCAATTGCGTCACTAAATTTGGGTTATGAATTATTCAAGAAAACAGAATACAAAGAAGCTTGTAATGTCCAAATTAAAAGATTTCGGGAATACTTACAGGAAAAAGGTATTCTTGATTCGATACAAAAATCAGAAGGTTGGGTATTGGAAACTGATACATGGCATTATTCAAGAAGCGGCAGGCAAATGTGTGAAGCTGTTTCCTTATATGGTCAGGTTTGTGCTTTAATTGGTGACAAAGAAGGTTTGAAACAAGCCCAAAATTGGATAAAGACTGCTTTAACACGAGAAGGAACTCAAGGCCAAAATCCTTTTCGAAATTATGAATCCGCAACTTTCAAAGATCGTTGCGGCTTTATCGCTGTATTGAGAGGGAAATCTACTTTCTCAGAACTACCACTGAAAAAGGATGTCTTGCTAAATTAGAGTATGCAGTAACGGAAATTATAAAGAAGTTATGCAATTTCAATTGATTTATTTATTATCTCGGCGAGAATGCTTGCTTTATCGTGGTTTAAGTATTCATCCCAGAAGATACACTTTGGTTCGATAGTTACATCAATATCGCTGTTTTCAGTAGCCGTACCTTTAGCATAAGAGCCATAAAGCAGTATTTTTTTAATTGGTAATAGCTGTTTTGCAGACTCGTAGAATCGTGACACTTTGTTAAGAATTACAGATTGCTCTTGAACCACCTGAAAAGTTCCTCTAATTTCTGACTCATTTATGTAACTTCATCCTTATTCTAAAATATATTTTGAATTTATTTTAAACAGGTTATTTTATTGAAGCAATAAAAAAAAACTTAATTTACGTAATGATGAATAAATGTATTAGCCTATTATTCGTCAAACACGCGAAAGCAGGTACCCATTTATGTATTGCATCAGTGGATTCCCGTTTTCACGGGAATGACTAGGTGAGTTATTTTCCTGCAAAATCAGTGATTATAGTCCATGTATTGGGAAGAGGATTTCTCGAAGTTTTTTAATAGTATCATCGAGAGCTGGCAAGACTGCTTCTCGTTGTGCGGGGCTTATTGTTAATCTCCTGTCCCTGAATCCTCCCTGCCATTCGGTAGTTTCGAGCATGACACCACCCAAGCCCAAATTCATATCTTCGCCTTCGTCTTCGCCGCAGAATACGCTCCATGCAAGAGCCCATGCCCTGACTGTGTTGCCAATGTGATAGCCTCCGCCTCCTGTTGCGAGAATTGGTTTATTGAAACTTAAAAGATGATTGATAATTTCTGCATAAACGTTGTTAGTCAACTGCAAATTGCCGAGCGGGTCGCCAGCGAGGGCATCTGCTCCAAGTTCAAAGACAATCACATCGGGTTTATAGACTCTGATTAAAGGCAGAACGATAATATCAAAAGCTTTCATATAAGCCTGGTCATATGTCCCGACAGGCAGGGGGATATTAACGCAATAGCCTTTTCCCTCTTCTTCGCCGATCTCATCTTCAAATCCTGTGAATGGGAAAAGAGTTTTTGGATTCTGGTGCATTGAAATTGTCATGCAATCCGAGCGATTATAAAAAGCATTTGCCACGCCGTCTCCGTTATGTACATCCACATCAAGATAAAGGACTTTCTTCTTTTGTTGGGTAAGAAAGAGACATGCAAGAGCCACATCATTGATATAGCAAAAACCCGCCGCTGTTTCCGGGCCTGCATGATGGTATCCGCCTGAAGGATTGAATGCAATATCGACCTTGCCTTCCAGAATTTGCTTGGCGCCTACGAGAGTTGCGCCAGCGGCCAGCGCCGAGTATTCATATACGCCTTTGAATATCGGGCATTCCTCAGTTCCGATTCCCATATTGAGAGCATCGACATCGAAGCGTCCTTTGCCTGCACTATTCAACGCATGAAGGTATCGCGCTGTATGGAATTTTTTCAAAGCAACTCTGCCGGCAGGCACAGGAATTAATATGCTTCGCTCTGGACCGGTAAGTAAATTCATCGACTTGAGAACATCCATTACTCGTTTTGCCCGGATGGTATTAAAAGGATGCTCCGGCGGATAGCTATACTTATCGAGTTCACTGGAGTATATGAATGCAACTTTTTTAGCCGACATTTTCGGTCCTTTGTTACTTCAGATTATATGTAATAATAAGAGTTTTGCAAAAGTTCAGTAATAATCAGTACCTTACTTCAGAAATATAACACGAGCTTACAGGAACATGTAAAGCACGGTCATAAGACCGTATCGCGCATGGTCATACAGCGAAAGCCAAGCTACTTCTTTAATTCATAATCTATGTTATATACTTCCCCGTCGAATTTCGTATTAACCTTATACCCTGAATTATAGAAAACGCTCAACATGGCTTTATTGTTGGGCAGTACCTTTGCAATAAATCTTTTTACCCCGCGCTGACTTGCGATTTTGCTGATATATTCGAGGAGGAAGGTTCCCATTCCTCTGCTTTGCCATTCATCCTGAACGATAAAAGCAACTTCCGCCGACTGTGCTTCCGGATCAAGAAAATACTGAGCGATTGCAACAACTTCGTCATCAGAAATACCAGGTACAACACCGACAATAGCCAGGTCTTTCTTGTAATCGATATTAGCCAATTGCTGAACGTCACTGTGCGGGAAAGCCATTGTTCCGGTCATGTACCTTGTTTTCACTGATTTTTCACTCAGGGAATAAAGCATTTCTGAAAGAGCCGGCTCATCAGTCGGTTTTACCGGCCTGAAAAATATTTCCGTGCCGTCTCGAAGAGTATTGTAGTGTTCCAGCTCTTCGGGGTAATCTACTATATCCCAGGCAAGTTCGATCTGGTCCTGGTAAATGTATTTTTGAGCTTTAGCCGCCTGGAGAAGCTCGTTCCTGAATTTAGGATGTGCTATATTGATAAGAGCCAAAACTCTTTCTCTTATTGTTTTGCCGTGCAGGTATGCAATACCATGCTCTGTAACGACAAAGTATACATCGGCTCTTGTTGTTACAACTCCGGCACCTTCGGAAAGGTGCGAAACAATCCTGCTGATCTGGCCGCCTTTAGCTGTCGAAGGTAATGCGATTATGGCTTTTCCGCCTCTGCTTCTTGCTGCGCCTCGATTGAAATCGACCTGTCCCCCGATGCCGCTGTAAAATCTGTAACCTAAAGAATCCGCACAGACCTGTCCGGTAAGGTCAACTTCCAGCCCTGAATTTATAGCTACCATTTTTTCATGTCTGCTGATTGTATTCATATCATTGACGTATTCTGTGGTATGGAATTCGAAGAATGGATTATCATTTATATAATCATACAATCTTTGTGAACCCATGCAGAAGCTTGCGACAATTTTATTGCGGTCGAATGATTTTTTCGCACCGGTAATAGCTCCGCATTCAACGAGATCGATAATCCAGTCGCTGAACATTTCCGTATGAATACCGAGGTCTTTTTTATAAGCAAGATATTCGACTAAGGCCTGCGGGACACTGCCTATGCCGCACTCAACTGTACTTCCGTCATCGATAAGACGCGATACATTTTGTCCTATCTGTCGCAACACTTCATCCGGCTCAGGCACAGGAATTTCGATAATTTTCTCATCATATGGCACTAATACGTCTATGTTATTGACATGCAGGAAGCTGTTGCCATAAGTCCTTGGCATATACTTGTTGACCTGCGCTATAACATATCTTGAGTTAGTAGCCGCTGCTTTTACGATATCTACTGAAACACCCAGGCTGCATAATCCATTTGTGTCAGGTTCCGAAACGGAAATCAGCGCTACATCAATCGGTATCCGTCCGGTCTCGAATTCTGTCGGTATCTCAGACAGTAATATCGGAGTATAGTTTCCAATACCTCTCTCGAAGGCATCGCGAACGTTATCAGAGATAAATAAGCTGTTCATTTTGAACTTCTCGCGATATTTCTCGTCTGCATACGGAGCAGTTCCCGTGGTGAGAAGATGCACTATCTGAACATCTCTGATTGAGCTTGTGCTGTTAACCAGTGCATCGACAAGGTGCTGCGGCTGGCCGCAACCGGTTCCGATGAATACGCTGTTTCCTGACTTGATAAGTTTCATTGCCGCCGGAGCGGATTTAATTTTATCTTTGTATTTTTCTTTCCAGTTTTTTTCGTTCATAATTATACTTCCAAACTCATTCGTGCATCTACGGCTATCGGTGTTGAACCTACAGGGCCAACAACATAAGGATTAATATCCATTTCCAGAATTTGAGGAAATTCAGTTACCAATTGCGAGAGCCTCTGCAGACCTTCTGCAATCTTGTCGATATCGACTCCTTCCTGGCCTCGTACACCTTTGAGTATTTTATACGTTTTAGTATCTAAAAGCATTTGTCTTGCTTCATTGGCTGTAAGCGGAGCAAGATGGAATGATACGTCTTTGAGAACCTCGACCATAATTCCGCCCATTCCAAACATCATCAATGGTCCAAAATGCGGGTCTCTGTTCATTCCAAGTATGACTTCTTTACCTCTGCTGCACATTTCCTGAACAAGCACGCCAAGTATATCCGCATCCGGCTTCTTCTTGGGTATGCGGTACATCATTAAATCGAAGGCATCTTTTACTTCCTGCTCGGATTTCAGTCCGACCTTGACACCGCCGACATCAGATTTATGTAAAATATCAGGTGACCAGATTTTCAAGACTACGGGAAATCCCAACTGTTCAGCAATATTCGATGCCTGGTCGGCTGTTGTTGCTATGGAGCCTTTGGGAGTAACAAAACCATATGCTTCGAGAATTTCTTTTGCCTCGGTTTCACCGACTTCGCGGATTCCATGCCTGATATGTCTTTCTACTATATTTTCGACTCTGCGGCGATTTACAGGGAAAAGTTTTACTATTCGTTTCGGTTTCGATTTCCATCGCTTGTATTCAGTCATGACCATTATAGTCGTTACTGCTCCGCCGGTAGAATCATATTGAGGAATTTTTCCCTCACGTAAAATCCTCACTCCTTCTGCTACTTTGCTTGCACCGAGGAAACAGGTAAAAATGGGTTTTTGCGGTTTTTCGTGTGATATTTTAACAATAGCTTCAGCAGTAGCTTTCGCTTCTGTCATCGCCTGCGGCGTAAGCAGAATAAGTACTGCATCAACGTTCGGATCATCCAGTACTGTAGTTAGTGCAAAGCTGTAGCGTTCAGCCAGAGCATCACCCAAAACATCAATAGGATTATATAAGTTTGCTGCCGGCGGAAGTACGGCGCCTAATTTTTTTACCGTTCCCTCATCCAGTTTCGCAAATGTAAGACCTGTTCGTTCGACAGCATCAGCGGCCATAATTCCTGGCCCGCCGGCATTTGTGATTACAGCAACCCGAGTTCCTGCGGGCAATGGCTGATTAGCAAAAGCCTGGGCATAGTCAAATTGCTGTTTAATAGATTCGCAGCGTATGATTCCTGACCTCTCGAAAGCCGATTCGTAAGCTGTCTCGCTGCCGGCCAGACTTCCTGTGTGGGAAGAGGCTGCTTTTGCGCCTGCTGAAGTTCCGCCGGATTTGATAAGAAGGATTGGCTTTATATTTGAAATCTGTTCAGCTTGCCTGACAAAAGCGTCACCATCTGTTATATTCTCAAGATAACCTGCGATTACTTTCGTTTCTTTGTCTTTTGACAGGGCTTTGATAAGGTCAAGCTCATCTACATCGGCTTTATTGCCTATACTGATTAGTTTGCTGAAGCCAATAAAGTTTGCATTTGCAATATCGAGAATAGCTGCAAGTAAAGCGCCGGATTGTGAAAGATATGCCACGCCTCCTGCCGCGGGCAGGTCCCCGCCAAAGCTGGCGTTAACTTTATTTGAAGGTACAATTAAGCCAAGGCAATTGGGACCTATTATTCTGATACCGGCTTCCCTGGCAATTTGAACGACTTTTTCTTCGAGCGCTTTACCCTCTTTGCCGACTTCTTTGAAGCCAGCGGTTATAATAACTACGGATTTTGTTCCGATTTTTGCACATTGATGCATGATTTCGGGAACAACTTTTGCCGGTATTACAAGAATTACAAGGTCAGGTGCCGAGCCTATAGATTCAAGATTGGGATAGCATTTCAAACCTTCAATTTCATTTGTTTGGCTGTTTACAGGGTATATTTTGCCCTTATAGCCGGCGCTTATCATGTTGGATAAAATCTCGTAGCCTACTTTACCCTTTTGGCGTGAAGCACCAACAATAGCTACGGATTTTGGATTAAAGAAACTTTCAAAACTCATTATTAGGCAAGTCCTTTCTGAACCAATTCATCCTTCACATCTGCTGCTTTACAAATTCGTTTTGCACAGCAATCTGTTACTCCTGGTAGAATCCAACTCTCCATAATACGATAATATGAAGATTGGAAACCAATTCTTAAAGGCAGGATATTCTATGCAACCAACTGAAAAAATGCAAGTTATTTCAGGTTTATTCGCCTGAAAAAAGAAGAAATTGTCAGTAATAAAGATGAACGATAAAGATAAATTAAGAATTGAGAGACAAAATCATAAAATCCGCGGCTGATTGGCTATATCTCAAACCGCGGATTTTTTATCAAATAGAAAAACAGATTAAGTTGTATATATATAGGGAAAATTAGTTATTTTACTTCGAAAATAGAGTTTAATTCACCATAAGGATTCATTTCAGTTTTTTCATTATAAGGGTCCTGCTGCCATTTTCCGTCAACAACATAACGATAGCGGTATCTTCCGACAGGCAGTTCAAGCTTTGTCTGCCATACGCCGCTCTCGCCGACTTTTTGCATCTTTGTAAGCTCTGGCCGCCAATTATTGAAATCGCCCGCAATGTGTACATTCTCAGCACGCGGATATAAAGTTACAAACACAACTGCATCATGCACCTGATCTACACCGTAATAATCTGAAAGTTTTTCTTCAAGTGTTTCCTGGTGGTTTTCAATTACAGCCGGCTCGACTTTTGCCAACTCTTCTTCGGTGTGAGTCTGGTAATTAATTACTTCCTCTTCGAGTTCTTCCCATGCGCGACCTTCTGCGGAGGAGAATTCCTGATTATCTAACGTTATCTCTAATTTATCTCCCTCATACTGCAGTTCAGGTTCAATTTTTACTTCCGGCTGTTTTGCCGCAGCCTGCAGAAGCTCATTTGCTGTAATACTAATCGAGTCAAGCTGCTCGGAAAGAGAATTGACAAAATCATGACGCTGCTGTTTTGTTTGTGTGCTTAAAACTTCCGCTGCCAGTGAGCGGAAATCTTTTTGCCCCTTACTGGCGGGATCATATTCGCTTATTGGCTGTCCAAAACTCGATGCTTCCTTGATTTTAGTATTGAAAGTAACGATTGTTTCAAACATCTTATCGCCGAAATGGTTTCTCAAATCAGCCAGAATCTCCCTTGCCATCTTGGTTCTTATATCGTACATAGTAGCCAGAATTTTAACATTTACATCCTGATTGCTGCGTCTGCACAGCACGCTTAGAGTCTCAAGCTGCTTGCTGAGGCCATGAAGAGCAAAGTAACCGGTTTCAACAGGAACTAAAATATCCGTTGCCGCCCTGAGAGCATTAAAAGTAAGTAAGCTTACGGCGGGAGGACAGTCTATAATTGTATAATCATAATCATTCTCATACTCTTTTAACGTATCTTTAAGACAGGATTCGCGTTCTGCTATTCCTGTCATTTGCTGCTCGAATGCTGATAAATCGATGCTTGCGGGCGCCAGTTCCAGACCGTCGCTGATTTGCCAGAGTATCTCGGTCAGTTTTATCGGCTCGTTTTTGGTCCTGCTGATAAGTACATCGTAGATACTTTGTTCGATTTGCTCTTCAGGTACCGCAAGTCCTACCGCACAATGTGACTGGGGATCCATATCCACCAGAAGAACTCTTTGGCCAAGCTCGGCGAGAGTACTTGCTAAATTGATTGATACTGTTGTTTTACCGCAACCACCTTTTTGGTTCACTATCGCTATGGTTTTCATTCCTTTTTCTCCAAACCGTGCGTAATTATATTAAAAAATCCATTTTTTATTATCAGAGTGTGTAATTTAATACAAACTCGTAAGGTATTTTAGGGAAAAAATCGCTGTTTTCAACATTATTAACAACAAAATACCCTATATTTTTCTTTCGGCAAAAAATAGTTAAAAACTTTATACTTTTATAGGACGAGCCGATAAAAAACTTTAATAAATTTAAATTCCTCTCAGCTTATCAGTCCTGAAAATAGTCTATTTCCGCTTTGAGAGCTATTATAATAAGAGTTATTGATTTCCTTAGACACAGATTTCACTGATGGACACTGATTTACATTAGACACGGATTCACAAGAGATTTACACTGTTTTGCTTATTTCGGCGTAGATGAATTCTCTGGGCGGAGTTATTATAACAAAGCCTGAAAACAAAGACGGATAAAATTCCTTGATTTCAAAAAGCCAAGGTGCTATCTTATCTTCTTCGCGGGCTGTTGTTATAAATAAGGTTTTTAGGATTTTAAGATATGGCGGAAAAAAATAACTAAAAATATGCCTGCTTAGTTAAGGAATTTATAATGGCATTTGAGCCGGGTGGATATGCGGATAAATTAGGAAACCGTCATGAGGGAAGATGGGTAGTTAAACAATTATTACGATTGCTTAATGAAGAAAT
>JAFGEF010000072.1 GCA_016931715.1 Sedimentisphaerales bacterium | reverse complement strand
TTTAAGATGACACGTGGAAATCCGGATAGAAGATTGAACCAATCAAACAAATTTTATTCTTGACAGGTCTGGCTTCATAGAAGGCGCGAAGACGCAAAGTTTTTTTAGATTTAAGTTGTCTTTTCTTTGCGTCCCATTAATCGGGAAACACCTTACTAATCATTTTCATTAATAATCCTTGTTTATCCGTGTTAATCGGTGTAAATCCGTGTCAGAATAACAGTGTAAATCAGTGTCTCAATTAGTCGTTAGTGAATAGCTTCCTTTTAGGTATAGTCATAGGAAGAGGGATAGCTTTTTATTGAAGTTAATTCTTTGCGAGCTTAGCGGCTTTGCGAGAAATTTAGTCGTTAGTTTTTTCGTGGTTCTTCGTGTTCTCGGTGGTGAAAAAATGGATTCCCGACTTGCCTATGGCATGGCCAAGCCATCATGGGAATGACAAAATATGTTAAAAAAAGTGAAATTTTTGAAATTTGTATTTTAAAGGAAATTGCGAAACAAAGCCAATTTTGTTACTCACCACGAAGTCATCGAAGAATCACGAAGGTTTTAAAGTAAAATACTACAATTTTCTGCGTTTTTTGTTCTTCTTGTTTTTGGTGGTAAATATGAAACAAAGCCAAATTAATCAAGGATACAGGACACAGAATACAGAACACAGAAAACAGGATGGAAAAACAAAGCCAATTTTCAATCCGGTGCAGGAAATGCTTGATTCCCAGCCGACAACTTAAGCTATAATCTGATAAGATAGGGGCTTACTATTTTGTGCCGCGAAGGTAATTTCGGCAACTCGAACTGGCTGTATTAGATTAGATTTATGGTTTAACAAGCATTTAACCGATAAATATCAGCAGGAACACAAAGAATAAATCGAATTATCGCCTGGAAAACAAGGATGTATATTCCACAATTGAAAAATGAAAAAAAAACAGTGAAAGAATCAACATTGCAAACGTCCTGCGATTTGCAGGTCGTGGTTTTTGACCTTGACGATACCCTTTACGATGAAGCTGATTACTGCCGGAGCGGGTTAGCGGCGTCGGCGGATTTCCTTGCCGAGACAATCGATGAGATTCCATCGGAGGATTTTTTTAACGCCTTCTGGGAACAATTCTGTACAGGCAACCAGTCAAAAATTTTTAACAGTGCCCTGGAAAAGCTCGGTTTTGCTTATAATGATGAGCTTATCGAAGAGCTGATAAAAACTTATCGCGAGCATAAGCCCAAAATCACGCTTCCTGAAGACAGTCTGGAGGTTTTAAAAAGACTCAGGAAAAAATACACCTTAGCTCTTCTCACAGACGGATTCCTGCCCGCTCAAAGGCGGAAAGTGCAGGCTCTGAAAATAGAGAAATTCTTCAAATGCATCGTCTATACTGAGGAACTTGGCAGGGATTCGTGGAAACCATCGCCGGACGGCTTTGAAAAAATTTTGCAAACCTTAAAAATTAAACCTGAAAATGCTGTTTATATCGGCGATAACGAAAAAAAGGATTTTATCGCCCCAAACATATTAGGCTTTATAACGGTCCAGTTGATACGCGATGCTCATATTCACACCTCCGGCTGCCAAAAGAACGGATTTGCAGCACAATATGTAGTAAAAAAAATCAGCCAGCTTCCAGACCTGCTGGAAAAGTTATAAATATACATTCAGGCACAATAAAACGTTTTTAAATTTATTTTTACCTCAATTTGTGACTTTTTGTCTTTAAAAAGGCTAATTCTGGGGTTTTTTATTGACTTTTTGAGCCGTTCAGGAGATAATATAGTATCTAAACAATCTCTTTTTTAGGTGTTAGGGTGAATAAATATTTGTGAGGAGTTTACATTATGCCGGCACTCAGGAGAAAGCAGAGCAACGCGATGCTCTACACTCTTATCATTTTTGTTGGACTTTTTATCGTATCAACAACAGTAGCAGTTTTTTATTATGTTAAAGCTGAAGAGCACAGAACTGCACGAAATGATCTGCAGACAGAATTTGATAATTTTGTATCTGCCGATGAGAAAGAAGATGCAGGTTCAATAGTAGGCCAGGCTGATAATGCTTCTACCTACCTCGGAACTATGGTTCAGCATCTTGACAAAGCTATATCTCTTATTTCGGGCGGATTACCCGAATCCACGTCAGCAGAAGTAAAAATTAATAAAGTAAGCGCCCAGGCTGCAGACATGCTTCAAAATTCGGTACAGTATATTGGCGAGAAAGACCCGAATTTAACCGGACTCGTTCAGGTCATTAAAGAGCTTACACAAAAATTGAAGGATACTCTGGATTCAAAAGTCGCTGCTCAGAAAAATCTCGCAGATTTACAGATGAAATTTGAAGAGGCAGAGGCAGCCAATCGTGATGCTTACCAGGTACTGCTGAAGGCAAAAGATGAACTTATGCAGGACTACAATGATGTAAAAAGCGACTACGCCGCTCTCTCTGAACTTCTCGAAGAAACAACAGACGAGCAGGTTCAATCTCTTAAAGAACAACTGGACCGCGAAAAAAACAATTTTAAGTCATTAAATGACCAGTTTACGGAAACACAGGCAATATTATCAGAAACCAAGATTATGCTTGAAGACGCGAAGAAGGAACTTGCCGGTTTCGGCGTACCACAGCAGGATTCATTGGCATATATACCCGATGGTCAAATATTATCTATCGATAACAATACGAAAATTGTTTATGTCAACCTCGGCAGCAATGACCGTGTATATCGCGGCTTGACTTTTGCCGTCTATGACAAAGGCGCATATATCGGACAAGAAGGTCAGGACAAAGCAGAAATCGAAATCTTCGATATCGGTACAACTTATTCAGCCGCCAGAATCATCAAGTCGGAAATAAACAAACCAATTTTAAATGGTGATACAATAGCCAATTTAATCTGGGCCAGTAAAAAAACGAATGAATTCGTAATTGCAGGCGATTTCGATCTTAACAAAGACGGGAAAAATGATTTCGATGCAGAGGCAAAAATAAAGTTAATTATTGAAAAATGGGGCGGAAAAGTTGCCGACAAAGTCTCTATAGAGACCGACTTCCTGATTTTCGGCACCCAGCCGCAGGTCGTTGGAAAACCGACTGACGAAGAACTGGAAATTGATCCTACTGCAATGAAACAATACGAAACAGCCGTGGAAAGACTCCAGCAGTATAACAAATTAGAAGAAAGAGCAAAGGCTCTGTGGATACCAATATTTACTTATGAGAAATTTGTTCATCTCATAGGATATACAGGAAAAATGGGACAGGCCGGCGCTTTCTAAGCTGGTTCAACACCTATAGAAGCAATAAAAATTTCTCCGGTATATTGTTTAGCCTGCTCAGCGGTAAATCCTTTCTTTAAAGCGGCGAAAGTAACTGTATAATCCGCTTTAACCGCAGCGCCAAGAGGCAGACCGGTATCACAATCCAGTCCTGATGGTATATCGACCGCAACTACAGGACATTCAAGAGAGTTTATAGCCTCAATTATATTCTTATAGCCATTCTTAACCTGTCCAGTCAGTCCCGTACCCAAAAGGCTGTCAACAATCATATCTGCTTTCGATGTAAATTGTTTTACCTGTCGGATAATATCAGGTGAATCCGGATTTATACATTCAACAGGCAGGTTTAACGCAATTAAAACATCGAGGTTAATCGCGGCGTCACCTTTTATTTTGCCTTTATCACCGAATATAACAACGATTACTTCAAAGCCTGAGTTTTGCAGATGCCTTGCAATTACATATCCGTCGCCGCCGTTGTTTCCTGTGCCGCAAAATATACATACTTTCGGATTTGCAGTATGTTTTAATTTTTCCTTAATCAGCTCGGCGCAGCTTCGTCCGGCGTTTTCCATCAATACAACGCCGGGAATTCCGATTGTATTTATTGCCCGGCAATCAAAAGCACGAGCTTCTTCACGAGTCATCACAATATATCGTTTGTCTGGCAAATATTTCTCCATAAGCGAATATTATATATCGAAACAGGTTTCAGTCAATTGACATAACGAACTTCTGCGATTACAATTCTCTTGGTATAAATAGTTTTTTCTGGAACAGGCTTAAAAATAAGTATGAAAATATTATTAACAAATGATGATGGAATTTTCGCTCCCGGCTTGTCTGCGATTTATAAAGAACTGGCTAATATAGGAGAGGTAATAGTTGTAGCTCCTTCCGACAGTAAGTCCGGAGCAAGCCATAGTGTAACTTTTTCCCGCCCAATGCTTTGCAATAAGGTAAATATAAATGATTTGTTCACCGGTTACAGCCTTCAGGGCTCCCCTGCCGACTGTGTCAAGCTTGCAGTGATGGAACTGCATAAAGAGCCGCTGGATTTAGTCGTTTCAGGCATCAATAACGGAGCAAACGCAGGCATCAATGTTTACTACTCAGGCACGGTAGCCGCCGCCATGGAAGGCGCTTTTTTAAGAATACCATCTGTTGCACTGAGTCTTTCTTACGAAGAGCCGATGGATTTTGAAAAGGCCGCACGCTATTTTATCCGGATACTTCAAAATCTTCTCCCGCTTAAAAAAGGCGAGGTTGTAAATATTAATATACCTCAGTTATCGAAGGGCGAACCGAAAGGAATCAGAGTCGTACCGCAGTCGAGCACCGGCTTCGCCGAAGAGTTTGTCAGTGAAAAAAATGAGCTTGGCCAGACCATATTTTTACTGACCGGAAAGTCGCACCGCGATGACAATTGCCCGAGCGATATAAATTCTCTTGAAGAGGGATTTATCACGGTTACAGCTCTTACTCCCGATATGACGCATAAGCGCAATACCGAGCGGCTAAAAGAAAAACTTGGTGACTTTACTATATCATAATAATTTTGCGGAGAAAAAAATGTTTGATTTTGCACAACAGCCGTGGACACTGCTTGGCATAGCAGTCATTGTTTTGTTCGGAATATTTACATATCGCAGCGTTGTACCGGAAAAAAATCGCTGGCGGCAATTTCTGATACCTTTAATAATCGCCGCTGCCGCCTTCGGAATTGATACACTCGTGCAGACTGATAAGGAAAAAATCGAAGCCGTCCTTGATGCAGGGATAAAAGCAGTTGAAGAGGAAAATTTCAGCGATATTGAGTTATATATTTCCGATGACTATAGAGATTCTTTCCATGCCTCCAAGCAGCAGTTGATTGACCATGCCCAGCGTGAGCTGGATATGAACATGGTTGAAACAAGCAAAAGAACAGATCTGCTTTTTGATAACATTTCGGAAAATAAAGCAAAAGTAAATTTATTTATGCAGATAATCTTAAGTAAAAATAGTCCCATCTCGCAGGCATATCCTGTACCTTTTTTCAAGTTGAGAGTTGATATAAATTTTATAAAGCAAAACAACAACTGGCTGATTAATAACATCGAAATTAATTCTGTAAATCAGCAATCCGCAAGATGGAACCAGATTCGATAACACAGAAATTCAAGATAATAGTTTTTGTTCAGTGATTCTTAAATCTATCCTTGTTTTTCTGTTTTCTTTTTAACGATATTGATTCTCGTCATATTCGATATCATAAAACCATCTTCCCACGAATCAGTTATACGCCTCATCATTACTAAAAAGTATGTACCTTCTTTTTCAATATTAAAATATTTACTAATAGGCACAATATATATCACGATAGCTTTCGGTTTAATAAATGAACCTCTTAACGAGTAACTTTGAAGAGGTTCACTGAGAGATGCCTCGAATTTCTCTGCATATTCAGATTTTGGTACTGGACTTCCATCAAAAAAATATAATCCATACCTAATATCTCTTGCTCCATCGTCTAACTGACGTAAATATATTTCGCTTTCAGTTAAGTTTTTAAATAAAGCCTGTATTTCTATTTCTTCGCCAATTTCAAATTGCTCTTTTTCCAGAGCTATTGACATAGCTAATCCATTAAAGGGATTTCCAAACACACGTTCTTTATACTTAGTGTTGATTCTTTCAATCTGATTGGCTTTCTTTTTTTCTATATCTGTTTCATTCATATCAAAAACTTGCGGATTATGTAAATCATCCTTATGCTCCTGTAAAGATTTTGACCTTAGTACCTCTAATTGCTCTTCTAAAGTTTTTTTTAACTCAGCTTCATTGGGGCTATATTTTAGGGATTTTTGAACTTCTTCTGCTTGAGCATTTGAACAATTATTGTTCGTATATTCATGGAAATACATTACAGAAATAAAAACTGATATCAATGCTAAGGAAAAATATTTTTTCATATTATGTAATCTCCATTAAAAAAATATAAGGTATTCATTGATCATCTTCCCAATCCGGATGATTGGGATTATTTGTTAAGGTATCATTATATTCCGGAAAGTCATTAGTTTCAATAAAAGATGGTTTTTGAGTGTTATGACCGCTATCCGTTAACGTCCATTTTGTTCCTCCATCATTACTATCCGCTGTGGCTTCCCAATCCCAGTCCATTTTTGCTCATGGGACGAATATGCTATTCTTGTTTTTCTGTTTTCTTTTTAACGATGTTGATCTTTGTCATATTCGATATCATAAAACCATCTTCCCAAGAATCAGTTATACGTCGCATCATTACTAAAAAGTATGTCCCTTCTTTTTCTATTTTGAAAAACCGGCCAACAGGGATAGAAAACGAATGTATTTCTCTTGGTTTGAAGCTAAAATCACGCTCTGAGAAACGCCGTGGCAAAAGCTTATCATCAGAATTAGTCTCAAATCTCTTTGCATATTCAGATTTAGCCGCAGGGCTTCCATCAGGGAAATACAATGCATACATGAAATCGCTCTGGTTATTATCACTAAAAAGGTATAAGAGTATTTCTTCCTCACTGAAATTCTTAAAAAGAGTTGATATTCTAATTTCATCACCAATTTCATACCTATCTTGTTCTGGAGCTATTGACATAGCCAGTCCTCGGAAAGTATTACCGAACACACGATCTTTGTAATAAATGTTGGTATTTTCAATTTGTTTCGCTTTGCTTTCGTTGGGATCATATCCTTCAGGTGTCAAAACTGGTGATTTTTGTGGTTCTTCTGCATAAGTATAATTGGAAAATGAATATTTATAAAAATACATTGTACTTCCCAAAAACGATATAGTTACTGCTAATAGGAAATTTCTCATAGTTTTATAAACTCCAATAAAAAATATTTCGGATATTATCACTCATCTTTTATCCAATCAGGATTCATAGGATTGTCTGTTGCTGTATAATTATATTCGGGAAAATCATTTGTGTCAACAAAGACAGGATTTGTAGTGTTATGAGCAAATCTGGGACATGATACCAATTTATTCCTGATATAACATTTACGATTTCTGCCTTTTCAACTCCTGCTTGATTTTTAAAACTAATCAGTTTTACAGGTCTCGGCTTTCTTTTTTACTATTTTCTTTTAACAAAAGAACTTCTTTTGATTCTACTTTGTTGATCTTCCACTTGATATGATATAAACCCTCTGCATTTTCAAGCATTAAAAGTTCTGTGGCATCCATAAACCATGTTTTGCTTTCAGAAGGTTTTATGACTATGAGTCTGAACTCAGTCACCTCTCTATATAAGAACCGTTTCCCGTTAGGTCTTACAATTTCAACCCCATTATAGTTCCTGGGAAATTCTGGGATAGTAATTTCTTGATCACCATTATTTTTAG
>JAFGEF010000071.1 GCA_016931715.1 Sedimentisphaerales bacterium | reverse complement strand
GAAATTTGTCAGTGCCGGACAAAAAGTTCCTGCGTGAGAGCCTGATAAGTCTTCTTCGCTGCGGCAAACCTATCGTTTGCCAGATGGCACGGCACACACCAAACCAGCGAACAACCTTCCTTTCAAGACTGGACAGGCTCGAATCACATCTTGTAAAGAATAACGACTTTGATAATAAAATCAAGTCCGAATTGCCGGATACATGGCTGCCATTTATTAAAGATGATACGCACATTTAATTGGACTGCAATATGTCGGCTGGTTTTTCTTGCAGTAATTGTAATGATTTATCTTTGCTGGCTTTTAGAAGAACATCCGTATATTTGTGAGCGATTGGTTGACTTGAGTCAGCCTTTGCCGGATAATCCTGAGTTTGTTTGTTATCGCTTATTGACGGGGCTTACTGAAGCAATAAATACGTGTTTTTGGATGCACAAGGATTTGCTCCGGCGAACCTTATGAGAAAAGCCCTAAGTTTGAGATTTTAAATCCTTGCTATCATTTGAATTAAGCTGTAAAATCAGGTTATTGAGTACTTTACAAAGAGAGGCCAAATCGAATTCCGCCCTCTCCGTTTTTTATCACTGGTTTTATGTTCTGCCGTACAGCTCGGTTATTTTTGCAAGTTTGTCTGCGAGCTTGCCGCTGATTTGATTTTTTTCCAGCCGCCATTTCCAGTTTCCTAAAATTTTTGCAGGGTGATTCATACGCGCTTCGGCGCCCAGTCCCAATAAATCCTGCATCGGAATAATCGCTGTTCGAGCAGTGGAAGCCATAGCCATTCTTATCAGTTCCCATGACGCTTCTTTCTTTGAGACCCTGTGGCCGAGATATTCGAAAAGGATTCTTTTCTGCTTCGGTGTCGCTTCTTTTTCAAACCATCCCCGAGTCGTATTGTTGTCATGTGTTCCTGTATATACGATGCAGTTTTCAATATGATTGTGCGGCTGATACGGATTCCTGCCGGAAGTGTCACCGAATGCAAATTGCAGCACTTTCATGCCGGGAAGGCAAAGATTCTTCACCAGCTCCCTAACGTCAGGAGTAATAAGGCCCAGGTCCTCCGCGATAATTTGTGCAGACGGAAAACGCTTGAACAGCGTCCTGAAAAGGTCCTCGCCCGGCCCCTTAAACCACTTGCCGTTGACTGCTGTTTTGTCACTGCCCGGAATCTGCCAGAACTTCACGAAGCCCCTGAAGTGGTCTATGCGGAAAATATCATACAGCCTGAGATTCTGCCTCGTTCGCTCGACCCACCATTGATAGTCATGCTCTTTGAGCTTTTGCCAGTTATATACCGGATTTCCCCAGAGCTGACCCGTCCTGCTGAAATAATCCGGCGGCACACCTGATTTAAAAGCAGGCTTTTTGAACTTGTCTAACTTGAAAATTTCCTGATTTGACCAGGCATCTGCGCTGTGGTACGCAACGTAAATCGGCATATCGCCTATTATACTTATGCCCAGCCTGTTGCAGTATTTTTTAAGAGCAAACCACTGCTTGAAAAAAATATACTGTAAAATCTTTTCTTTCTCGCTATAAGTTTGTACAGTTCGAGCAGCTTCTTTCAGGGCGGCCGGCTTCCTGTCCCTGATTGGCTTGGGCCACTGCGACCAGTTTGTCGTTTTGAAATGCCTGCTCAAACCCATAAAAAGAGCATAGTCATCGAGCCAGTCTTTATTCTCAATGCAGAATTTTTCATAATGCCCGCTTTCTGTCCTGAGCTTGTCACTATCGAAGAGCCTGCGAAATATTTTTGCCCGAAACGCATCCGCTTTTTTATAATCTAAAACTGCTTCAGGAAATTCACCTGCACCTTCGATATCGCTTCTTTTAAGATAGCCCGAATCGCAAAGCAATTGGGGACTTATCAGGCTCGTATTTCCCGCGAAAGCCGACAGGCAGTTGTACGGCGAAATATTCGAGTAGCTGTGAGGCGGGTTCAGGGGCAGAATCTGCCAGTAACTTTGCCTTGCACGGCTCAAAAAATCGGCGAAGCGATACGCTTCAGGCCCCAGGTCCCCTATGCCGTACTTGGCCGGCAGTGAAGTTATATGCAGCAGTACGCCGCTTGCTCTTTTCTTCATAATACAAATCTCTTTAAATACATTCTCTTAACTTTTTCTGATAGAATAATTTATTTTAAGCCGTCATTCAATTTCTATTTGCCGCAAAAAGCATAAAAGCAAACAGGAATTGCAGGATGGCTTTTAGCCCATGCTGTTCAAATAAGTTCACGAAGCCCGCGAAAAATTGCGAAGAAAACTATCAACTAAAGACTATTTTAAGACAAAAAAAAGTAGGGTGTGAAGCATCGCACCAATATTTTTTATTTCTATTATTTCGACACAGATTTCACCGATTAGCACAGATTATTTTAGGGCTTAGGATTTTGTTTTCGTCTGCGTCCTCGGTGGTGAAAGAATAAATTGACCGACCAGCCGCTGTCGCCTTGTCTTTTTATCATGCTTCTTGCTTAAAGCGTAAAATCCCAAGGGTACGGGGACAGCGTCCCCGTATGTGTGATTTGGTGATATTTATTATGCTGCCGGCTGACTCGTGACTTCAAAATCAGCTTGTTGCACTTCGCATGTTAATGCGCTGTTAAGTTACAGAATACTAGCGTTAATATTCGTCCCTGTATTTGTTCTTTCGAATTAATTTATTTATTTTTTTATAGTAATTTGGATTTCCTTCATAACCATCATCATAATACCAAAGACCTGGAATGAGTTCTTTATCTCCATACTTGATATTTGGAAAAGGTTCTTCATAAATTTCTGGATATGCTTCTATTCCACAATGGGTCATTCCTCCAATCAATGCTACCATTATCCGACCATCGTCATATATCCAAACATAAGAGGGTTCAAGATTAAGAATAATAGCAGAAAATGTCGACACTTTCGGATCGGTGTCAACAGATACCGCATACTGTCGTGGTTCTAATTCACCTATCTCGAATCGATTTGATAAGTCTCGACAAGCTTGCAATAAAACTTGATAGTTTGTATCACATAGTAGTTTTCTTTTTTTTGTTTCAACTTTTCCAATCCCAAGAATATTTCTTGCAGGAGCATAGATAAATACAAATGCAGCAAATAAAAAAAGAAATAATAAAGCGATAAGTTTTTGACTCATTATTTTTAGGGAATTAGGGAATTTAAAGGTGTCCGGTACATTTATATGGTCTCCCTCTGGGTCTAATAGTTGATTCAAGACCCATTTTCTTTACTGTAACCTCTTTCCAGTCTATATTTCCAAAAGGAGAGCCGCGACTTATACTATTATGTAATAATTCAATCTGTTTGGTCTCTATCGCCGCATTTACAAGTTTGCCCCAGTTTCTTGGAATTTCTACCGGCCCATTGCTCAGTTCAATAAGCGTCTCGGAGGCTTTCTGTATTACTATACTTGACCATCGCCAGTCTTCGGCTCGTTTCACAAGCTCTGCTCGCAGAGGATTCGCCTCGATATAACGCTTCACTGTTAGATAATGCCCGTCGTTTTGAACTGGAAAACTCTTGAATCGCCCCTGATATAAATGACCAATGCCAAGCGTTCCGTGTGAAGCATGATACCTCTGTGTATGTGTCAGAGTTAACCATCGCATAAAATTTGAAAGGTCTCCGTCTCCGACCGGCCATAAAAGCAAATGCCAGTGATTACTCATTATGCAATAGCCGCATAAACGCATGCTAAATCGTTTGATTGCCTCTGCCAGAACTTTTTCAAAGGCAAGAAAATCATCATTTTTGCGAAATATGCGCAAACGACCGTTCGCACGATTCAGAACGTGGTAGACATATCCACCTAAAGTAACTCTTTTTGCTCTCGACATAATCCTGAAAAATACATTATTAAATCGTGAATGTCAAGAATTAAATGAAGAATTAAATGTACCGGACACCTTTAATTTACCCCCCACAGAGAATACGAAGAATCGCGAAGAAAAGACTATCGACTAAAGACCAACGACTAAAGACTATTTTCAAACACAGATTTTTTTCTCGCCAAGGCGCAGAGACGCTAAGAAAAAATGTCATTGCGAAGCCCATAGGGCTGTGGCAATCTTCAATTAATCTTCGTGCTGCTTCTTTTCTTGGTGGTGACAAATTAAATTGACCGACCCGCCGCTGTGTCGCCTTGCCTTTTTATCATGCTTCTTGCTTAAAGCGTAAAATCCCAGGGGTACGGGGACTGCGTCCCCGTATCTGTGATTTAGTGATATTTGTTGTGCTGCCGGCTGACTCGTGACTTCTAAAATCAGATTGCTGCACTTCGCATGTTAATGCGCCCCCGTTAAAAACCCCTGTTAAAAACCCCTACCACTTAGTGCCATTATAAGGTGTTCCCCGATAACCCCCCGTTACCATTCTATCACCAATCTGCTGGGACTTCGTTTCTTCCTTCACCATAATAAAATATCCAATAAGATTTTAATGGCTTCGTTAAATTAATTTTAATTTCCCCTTTATTTGGATCGTAATACAAACCTCCTGTACTATCTAAAACCTGATGTTCAGAACGAAAAACATTATTACTAGAAATTACCTCACCTGGAGAAAAATAAATCTTAATATTTTCAGGAAATTTCTTTGCATAATCATCTAATTCATGTAACGAATCTGGAAACCTCTTATTCTGTTCATAGAAAAGTTGTATACTTTGCCGGCTAAAACGCAAGCCCGTTTTGGTCGAAAGCATCCTATCATAATACGAATCATTTGCATATGTAATTAAGTATACCAATAAAGCCAGCAAAGTAATTATAATTAAAAATATAGCAAAAATATTCTTCATTTTATACGCACCTATATCAATAAAATATTTTATCATAAAAAGATTAATATGCCTTAATATAATTAAAGATTTACTTTTATATTTTCAATTAAAAAATAATAATATTTCAAGATAAAAGAAAAATTAGTTATGCTATTGGACCAGGAGGCCAAGGTCTATATATAGGGGGTGAAATCGGACCAGGCCAAGGAGTAATGGGGGGAGAGCCAGATTGGAGGAGTCACTGGCGCAACAGTTCCATTACTATTTATTGTAACCCATTCGCTTCCCCACAGAACGGGACGTGTCTCCCATACACCCGGAAACTGTTTACATTTTCCAGTATATCCATAAATATTCGCTGTCGGAAGAAGTTTTTTAAGTTCTTTTCCTAAACAATGAAAACCATTTGCTGAGTAACAATATTCTAATTCTATAGTTGCACATGGATCAAATACACTGAGGATTAAGGAATTATAATCATCTATGCCATACCATTTTTCTTTCGGATTATTTATATTAGTTTGTCCTATACCAAAAACATCCATGCCTAACATAAACCCCAAACCATCTGTGTCTCCAGGAGCATGAGCACCATGAGTGATTATTTCAAAAAAAGTTATAGTTTTAGCACTATTTTTTAGACCTGTTAACCAATCATTAAAATCTTTGAATGACTTTAACTTAATATGATACTCGCAGGGATCGTTTTTCAATTTGTAAGTAATTTTTGCAGTTGTAGATAGATATTCCAAACCCATCGGATCCGTACAGTTTATCGGATTATTCCCGCAGTACGCGTACAAGTTCATACTGCTGTACGCCGGGTCTATTTGCAGGAATCTGCCTATGTATGGATTATAGTATCTTGCGCGGTAATAGTAAAGTCCCGTCTCGAT
>JAFGEF010000070.1 GCA_016931715.1 Sedimentisphaerales bacterium | reverse complement strand
CGGGAAGCTGAACGATTGCCTGAAAAAGCAGAAGAGCAGGTTCACATTCGGCCTGGCGTTCGAGCAGTCGCGTCATATAGTAGAATTTACATATCCGGATAACTGGTCACAATTATCAGCAAAGGAAAGAGAGAAAGTCGCCGGGGAGCTTTCGCTCGAAGCAGGGGCGTTTGTGACTTTTTATGCAACTTTATGGCATGAGTTTATGTCATGGTTCGGTGTTCGATTTGCGATAATCGATCCGCAGTTTAATTCTGCTTTTTCATGGGAAGATGTATATTCGAATATTCTCGGCGTACGAATCGCAATAGAGGCTCTTGAGGATACAGAGCATAATTATAACAAGGCGGTAACAATAGCAATCGACAGCGAACTCAGGCGTTTGCGTGTGCAGCCTCGAAAGAAGACAATACAATTGACGGAATCAATGCGGGGCAAATGGTTTAAGGGTAATCGAGTCCCTGATATGCTCAGGAGAAATACCGATATTGGCGCAGATGATGGTTTTGTTTCGCCTGTTCTTGTTCCGGCAGCCTGTGAAGATGCCGAAGCCGCACCGATAGCTGTTCCGACACTTGATAAATTGACTGCTCATGGTTTTACTATGACATATAAGATTATTCCTGTTTATCTCGAAGGAAACAAAGCGTTGAAAATTGCTTATCCCGGCGGGAAAGGCAAATCGATTGAGCCTGTAAAGCATTATCCGCTTTTAATAGATTACATCAACAAAGAAGCAGTGGAAAAGCGCCGTTACGACGTTGGCAAATAGTGACATTTACTCTCGAAAATGTCACTCATCTCAATTCTCATTTTAAACAGCGGAAAATTCAGTTTAGCCGCTGTGTCCTTATATTTCAGATGCTATAATCGGAATAAACGTTACAATCCGTACCTTTAATGGAACTATATTATAGAAAACTGAAACGAACGTTGTTCGATAAAAGGCAAAAACTCGGTGACAAGAAAGTAATAAATGAACGTTTGCAAAACTTTTGTAATAAATCTGTTTTGGCTTAAGCAGCCTTTACGATACAGGGCGTTCCTGTATCGCCCAGGATGGGTCAGCGAAAAACATCTTCCTCGGTGGTTACGCTGACCCTTTTTAAGGAATCTGCAAAATTGAAGTTAGACATACTTTAAGAAAGAAAAAATTGCTTGTGTTTTGTCATTGCGAGCCGTCTGGAAGACGGCGCGGCAATCCAAACCGTATGATTTAGATTGCTTCGTCGTTGCGCTCCTCGCAATGACATAAGCAACGCAGCAGATTGTATGAAGAAAATCGGTTTAACAGATTTTCTTCATACAATATATGTCTAACTTCAATTTTGCAGAACTCATTCACCCTTTATTCGTAAAGTGACTAATAAACGGCAGATAAAAAAGTCCCTAAAAATACGTAGTTTCCACAATAGACAAATTCATGAAAACAGGGTGTAATGAGACATGTGGTTTTACACATTTGTTAAGCCCCTGCAATTAGATTGACTCCTTCTGGCGGGGGCTTTTTTATAAAAATGCTTTGTATTGCATTATTTACTCAGTGAAAAACACAACCATGCTGCGGCAAACGCGCCATAGTTGCCGATTGCATAGCCCAAAAGAGCCATCAGGATACTTACGGGAACAAGTTTTTCATTGTGATGTGAAGCGACTACAGGTGCGCTGGCAGCTCCTCCTATATTAGCAGCACTTGCAATTGCCGTCGAATGTATATCGACCTTAAACAGGTATGCACCGAGGACACAGAAAAGTCCGTGTATAATTATCCATATATAACAAGCCAGAATGAACCAGCCGGCAGAAGCACTGAGTCCCGAGACATCAGCCTGAGCGCCTATATTGGCTACAAAAATATAAACAAGAGCCATAGCAAACTCATGACTGGCAGGAATGTTCCTTGCCGGTGTCATAGAAAGCAGAAGCCCCAGTGTCGTGACCAATAATATATTCCATGTCGAAACGCTCAGAACAGGCTTCAGCTCAGGCATCATTGCCGATACAGATTCTGCAATCCAGACACAAAGAAATCCGAGCACAAAAAGGTACAGGAAGTGTCTCATTTTAATATGCTCTGTTTTCTGTTGAGAGGCAGGAACATTTTCGAGCATTTCGATTCTTTTTTTATCGACTCTCGTAAAGCGATTAAAAAATCCGGCAAAACTTTTTGAGCCTAACAGTATGGGCAGCCAGATTATATAAACGAGATTGTCTCCAAGCACGGCAAGTCCGAATTCCTCGCCGCTTGCTTCAATGCCTTGTGATACCGCCGCCATGTTCCCTGTGCCGCCTATCCAGCTTCCCGATAAAACGCCGAAAGACTTCCATGTATCAGGCGGCAACTTGTTTTTTACAATTAAAAATGACAAAGCTGCTCCGACAATTACACCAAGAGTACCGAAAAGCATTACAAAAATCCCTTTGCCCATAACTTTAACGGTAGAAGCAATATCGACCCGCAGGAGCATAATTACAAGAAACATGGGCAAAACCATCGAGCTGAACCATTCATAAACCTTGCTTTCCTGAGTCAGGATGTTTGTGTTTGAAAAAATCGCCGGGATGGCATAAATAAAAATCAGCGGCGGCAGATAATTAAATAGTTTCCATCTGGTTTTTTCTTCGATGAAAAAGAAGAACGCACACACCCCGCTGAGGACTGTTAAAACACCTGCCGGACTTGTAATTAAAGGTTCTGACATATTCATCCTTAAATCAACCAATAACTACATATACTTTTATTTCTGTTTTTTCAATCTATTTTTAAAATAAGTTTCATACATTAGCCTGCGAAAAGAAAAATATATGAAGCAATTATTTTTATATTGACTGAAAAAGGTTCACCAAGATATAATATTGTTTATGATTAGGAAGAGTTTCATATCGGTATTGTTTTTATTTCTATTATCAGGATCGGTATTTGCGCATAAACCAATATGGAGCGATAAACCAGCTATTGATGCAAACACAGCTATTGTTCTTATAGATCCAAATATTTCGCAGGTAGTTTATCGCTCACTGCCGGCCGGACCAAATCAAATCTGGACGACCTTGACGGCTCACACCAATTTTCAGCTTTATGTCCAGATAGGTGTGCCTGTAATAGAACGTTTGAAAAAATTCAGACCTTCTTTAGCTGTAATTGGACCGGGTTTGCCGGAACCAAACCTGCCGTTTAAAATTCCGTCTGGTTTTGGTGCAGTCGTAATTGATACAAATTCAGTTGAGCCGCGATATTTTTATGAACCTTTTACAGGGACAAGTTCGTGGATTCTTGAAAGCAGGACAATCGAATTGACGAAAGCAGGGCGGTTCTATGTAACAGCCTTCGACCCGAAACAGGCAGGCGGAAAATTATGGATTGCCGTCGGACAAAAGGAAAAATTCGGCCTTGCTGATTTACTGAACATGGGTCAGACTATCAAGCTGGTCCGAAGTTTTCATGAAGCGGAAGCAATATCTGCTGCAAATCCTAACGACACAGAATCTGAAAATATACCCTGATGGATGACAAATGAAAAAGCTTCACGCGTAAATTGCGGCTAATTTTTCTGTCGAAATTTATATGCGATTGAATTCTTCTACTGCTTTTTGAATGGATTTGTATTTTTTGATGTAGGGAACCATTTTTGTTTCTGTCGCATCGATTTCCTGTGCCTTTTTCAGGACTTCTTCTGCTTTTTCTTTTGGCACACAAACTATCCCATCAGTTCCTGCAACAATAATATCACCCGGATTTACAGTAACGCCGGCACATTGCACGGTTATATCTTTACCGATGGATGCGTAGCGATTTACAGCGGTGGCCGGCGTAATGCTTCTTCCGAATACCGGCAGGCCAAGTCTTTTTATTTCCTCGATGTCCCTGACACCTCCGTCAATGACCATTCCTGCGAGATTTCTGGATTTGGCGGCTGTTGACATCAAGCCTCCTATGCCTGCGATGTTCAAACCATCTTCGACGATAATAATACCGACTTCACCTTCTTGTGCATTATCAATCATCTCTGTGCCGTCTTTAAGAGTTAGCTCGGTTCCCTGCGGGAGCTTATCTGCCGGTCTGAAGACTGCTGTTCTTGCCCGCCCGACAAAGCCTTTTCCGACTATCGGTCGCATATCATAATTCATAAAGCCCCGCTGGCCGACAACCTGATCGACTGCATCTGAAACGGATGCCAGCGCGACATGTTTAAAACCTTCGACTGTACTGTCAGCGGAAACTTTGCTGCTTTGCATTATTGAACAGCCGCCAAGAGAAATAAGAGATACTGCGAAAATGACTGCAATCACTGTTTTTCCTGCGTTCATAAAATCTCCAATATGAATTTTCAATATTTATTAGAAAATATCTGTATGCAACGTTACCTTATGACCTCATTGTCGGATTTTTTACTGTTTTCGCGTTTGTTTCCCGGCTCCACAATCGATTTGTTATACCCCTGTTTCTCGTTCCGCCGCCCCTTCTAAATCCTTCACCCGTGTTGGCGGGGTCTCTGAAAATTTGCTGGCCGGGTCCCATTCTGAGAAATTGCCTGATTGCTTCTTCGTTTAATTCGAAACCGAAACCAGGTCCATCAGGAACAGTGACATAACCATCCTGAATGAATGGCTTTGACAGGCCTGGAACATCAACAAGCGTATCGTATGAGGCATTGTCCGCATGATGACATTCCATGCACATGAAGTTATTGGCGGCCGCAACTGCGTGAATGCTTGCGAACATTGCAACCGGCCCGTTGTTCATGTGAATAGCTGCTGCAATGCCGTACTGCTCGGCGAAATCGCAAATCTTTTTCATCTCAAGGCAGCCGCCGCAGAAAATAATATCGGGGTGACACATCGCAACCGCTCTTTTCTCGAAAAGTTCCCTGTGTGCTTCTGCGCTGAACATAGTTTCCCCGATTAAAAGCGGCGTGAGTACCGTGTCGCTGATTTTCTTCAAAGCATCGGGATAAGTGAACGGTACCATATCTTCGTACCATGCAAAATTGAAAGGATCGAGCGCAAGGCCGATTTTAATAGCATCTTCTACCATAAAGTGACCGAAATGGTCTGCCGCTAAGGGGATTTCCCATCCGACAATATCACGAACTGTTTTGGCATATTCCGCCATTATATCCAGTCCTTTTTGGGTAACTCTCATACCGGTCAGCGGGTGCGGCGTGTCGCCAGACCAGTTGTGTTTGCTTACTCCGGGCGGAGCTGAAATTGTGTCAGGTACTTCGGCAATCTGAGTAACACCCATATCCATCTTTAGGAATTTGAATCCCATAGCCATCCGGCCTTTCAATCTCTCTCCCATTACTTTCGGATCTATTTGATAGGGTGTATCAGCGTACATCAGGATTTTGTCACGGTACTTTCCGCCTAACATCTGATACACCGGCACTCCCCATGCCTTTCCCGCGATGTCCCACAGAGCCATCTCAATCCCGGATACGCCTGTTCTGTTATGGTCACCATATCGCTTGATTTTATTATACAGCATTTCAACACTGCACGGATTCTGACCGACAAGGTCTCCTCTTAACTGCAATACAAGATTGCCGTCCGGTCCAGTGCCTTCTCCGTACCCGAATATGCCCTGATTTGTTTCAATTCTCAATACCTGTCTGTAAATCGTTCCCGTCTTAATATCAGTAATTCTCAGATTTGAAGGCTGAGAATTAGTGTTCACATTGTTTGTCGCGGCTTCGACATCTTCACTGGTAACAAAACTTCCTGCCGCAAACGCCGCGGCGGTAAGAGCTGAAGATTTCCTGAAAAAATCTCTGCGAGATAAATTGTCTTGGTTCGTTGACATGCCAATGCTCCTTTCAATATGAAGGATAAATTTATAACTGAACTTCAGTTATTTGTTTGCTGTACCATCGGTTGACATTTCCTCTCGCGGTTTCCTCTGACTCCAGAAACTCGCGAGCGAAGAAGCCGATACGTTCATCCATGTACCAAAAATAATTGGCGCTAATGATGCCTGCATACTATTGAGTACATTTTGAGCCAGTCCCACAGCAAGACCGCTGTTTTTAAGACCAACTTCGATGGTCAGCGCACGCATATCAGCATCATTAAGTCTCATTATTTTTGCTGAAATGTAACCGAGTATGTATCCGAGAGTATTATGAACAATTGTAGCGACAAAAAGAATTGCACCAATTTTTAAGATATTTTCTCTTTGATGTGCCGCTGTGATAATAATATAAAGCATGATTGCTGATAGTGACAGTTTGGGCAATACGATATCCATCCAGTTTTCAGGACCTTTTGCATATTCAACTGCAATTTTTGTAATCGATACACATGCAACTGACCATGCAACAAGAATCAGCCCGATTAGTAAAGACATAGCGCTGCTTTGATATTTATCAAAAATAGTGAAGTCAACAATATAAGGAATAAAAACCATTCCTAATCCTATTATGAAGCAGGTTATTGACAGCATAACCATATTTTTTGTTTTTTTGGTCCAGAACATATTTCCATAGAGAATCTTATTACAAATAATTCCTGCGCCAACTGGAACAAACATAAGGTTAATTATGTCAATCATCATTTTAAGAACATCAACTTTTATATAATTTCCGGCAAAAAGCCACATGAGAAGTGGAGTTACCAATGGTGAAAGGAGTGTTGCAAAAGTAGTTAAAGTCATCGAATAAGGAAGGTTTCCCCTGGCAAGATAGGTCATAACGTTAGAGGCGACCCCGCCTGGACATGCTCCTACAAGTATGATACCTGCGGCTACTTCATTTGGAAATCTGCCATACACTTTGACAATAATAATCGCCGCAATCGGCATTAGAAGAAAGACCATTGCTGTTCCGATGAATATTTTTGCCGGTTCGGAAAACTCACGAACAAAATCATGGAGGTTTAATTTTGTTCCCATACCAAACATGATCAATTGAATAGAAGGAATAATAAGCACTCTCGTATCAAAGCCCCAGTTGGTAAAGACTTCAGGGAAATATAAAGTGAAAGCGCAGCAGGCGAAAATTAAAAATGTGAATGAAAGACCCTTGAATTTTTCTGTGTATTTGACGGCGAATGATAACGCAAGAAATATTCCGAAAAGAAGTAATCCCGATACCGGAAGACTTCCATGACCAGATAATATAAGCACAAATTCACAGATTGTAAGAAAAAAAGCGGATATAAGATATGTTTTGCATTTTGAGGTATGTTCCATACATGCTCCTTTTATTCTGTATGCCATATTGCAGAATTCTTTCTGTATGCCGCTCGCTCATTTCAGAGCAGCGAACCGGAATTATATATAGTATTTTGCCTGTTTAAAAGGAATTTTACAATAAAAAATCTGTCATTTTAGATTTATAATTTGACGATTTGAATTGGTATATAATCCATATTTTTCCTGCCTGAATGGTTAAATGCAGAAATTTATTTAAAAATACTAAAAAAAGTGTAACACTTTTCGGTTTTCTGCGTCTTATTTATATGATGTGAGCGTTTTTTTGCTTAAATTTTTAAGCTGCGAAAAGCCACGTTGGAAAATATGTGATTTTACCTCAACTATCTGATTATGAAGTTTTATAATTTTTCTGAGGTATTGATTAAGGCGGGCTTATTTTAAGGTTTTATAGAAATGGTAAAAAAAGATACAGGGGAAAATCCGATCCCAAAAAGCGACAAGGCGAAAAATGTCAGGATTGTACTAATGATTATGATTCTCCCGGTTATTATTACGACAGTGTTCGGATTTAAGCATTTCAGGCATAAAAAAACTAATTCATATTCAAATATCGAGTTATATACTGTCAAGCGGGGGGATTTAACCATCAGTGTTATCGAAAGCGGCAGTATTAAATCGGTCAAGCAGGTAACAATTGAATCTTCAGTTGAATATCGAACAACCATTGTAAATATAGTGCCGGAAGGCACAACGATAACTCAGGAGGATGTCAATAACGGCATGGTGCTGATTGAAATGGATTCGTCGGAGCTTATGGATCGACTGCCGCAAATGGAAATAGATGTCGCTTCCGCAGAGACAAGTTTTACCGAGGCAAAGGAAAAATATGATATTCAGCTTAAACAAAACGAAAGTGACCTTAATTCCGCACGAATGAAAGTAAAGTTCGCATTGATGGATTTGCAAAAATACGTTGGAGAGGATGCATCGCAAAAAATTCTGGACCAGATAAAACAAAATCCATCGGCTGATATTGATATGCAGGTAATACTTGAAGAAATTACTGATTCCAATACGTTGTGCGAGGCTTCGCAGAAAATGCTCGAAACTACGAGCAATATAACTATGTCGCATGAGAACCTGGAAAAAGCAAAATATAATTTGGAAGGTAAACAAAAGCTGTTTAATCATGATTATGCATCCGAGAATGAGCTTAACGAATCAAGGCTTCAGGTAAAAAGGCAGGAACTTGATATAGAAAAAATTGAAATATCTTTCGATCTCTTTAAGAAGTTCGAATTTCCAAAGCAGGTTGAGCAGCTTTTGAGCAACTACAGGGAAGCCGAACTGGGACTGGAACGCGCTGAAAGCAGTGCAAGATCAAATATGTCTCAGGCTGAAGTAAGGAGAACAAGTTCAGAATCGTCGCTGAAAACCCGAAAGGAACGTCTGGAAAAGCTGAAAGAACAAATCGCGGCATGCACAATAAAAGCTCCTTCACCCGGGCAGGTCGTATATTATTCCAGTTTGGAACGATATGTTTCTTTCGAAATAGAACAGGGTTCGGAAGTACCTCGCGGCTACCCCCTAATTGTGATACCGGATACGACGAAGATGAAAGTGGAAATCAATGTTCCGGAGACATGGATAAATAAAATCCAGGTGAATCAGCCCGCACAGATTATAGTTACAGCTTTTCCCGAAAACGTATTAACAGGGAAAGTATTGAAAAAATCACCTCTTGCCAATTCGCAGTCAAGCTCTCTGCTGGCTGATGTAAAAGTCTATACTACTGATGTGAGTATAGAAGGTCAACATGATTTTTTAAGAACCGGTATGACGGCAAAAGTTGAGATAATAATCGATAAACTGAAGAACATTATATATGTACCTATTCAATCGGTTATTGCCGAGGAAGGCAACAAGACGAGAGTATGCTATTTAATGACACCTCATGGTCCGGAAAAAAGGATAGTCCGGATTGGTTTGTTTAATGATAATTTTGTCGAAATAAAAGAAGGTTTGGACGAAGGGGAGAAAGTCCTGTATGCGCCGCCTCGATGGAGTGAAAAAGAATTACAGGAAGAAACCGAATCTGCCGGAGAATCTGAAACGCAAAAACAAGATGAACCAAACGAGCCGGCAATGCCGGCAAATCCTGTCGAACCGGCAGGGCAGGAAAATTCGGAAACAGAAGAAATTCAAAAAATAATACAAAAGGCCATAATGGAAAAAAGTACTTCAATTGAAAAGGGACAATAATATTTTTCATAAACTAATTTGCTGCTTGTTTTTAATGAAGCCAAAAGACATCTTCAACTCTGAACGCGGTTATGCATGCATGGGCTGAAAGCTTTTGCTGCGATTTGTAAAATAAGAACACTATGCATATACAGAAAATTTCAAGAACAATAAGGCTGGGAATAAAAAGCCTCTGGCTGCACAGGCTCAGGACTATGCTTACGATGCTCGGAATTATCTTCGGCGTATGCTCGGTAATTGCTATGCTGGCGATCGGCGAAGGAGCAAGCCTGGCGGCACAGGAATCAATATCAAGACTTGGAAGCATGAATCTTATTATAGAAACAATCGAGCCGGCCAGAGAGAATCATGAAAACGAACAGCAGAGATCGAGACTTAACCAGTATGGTCTTACCTATAAGGATGCCGAAGCGATCAACAGCACAATCCCCGGTGTAGAAGTTATCGTGCCCGTCCGTGAAATGGATTGCAAGGCACAATACAAAAGCCGTCATGTGACAGTAAAAGTCATTGGTACAATCCCCTGGTATCCGGAAATCTCTACTTTAGATATAATTTGCGGCCGCTTCCTGAGCAGTATAGACCTTCACCAGGAAAGTACCGTCTGTGTCATTGATGAGCAGGTAGTAAATGCTCTTTTCGGATTTGATCACCCTATAGGGCGGGACATTTATTTACAGGGGAATGTTTATAGAGTTGTTGGTGTAGTTGGATCTGCGCCGGTGATGGACATAGAAGCTGGTGACAGCAACGGGCATAGTTCTTCGGCAAAGAATAAGATAAGCAGCGAGGAAGTTGGTTATATATATATGCCGCTCACAACAGCAAGAAGCAGGTTTTCTGAAATAATATATACATACAGCAGCGGCTCCAGAAGTTATGAAAAAGTAGAGCTGCAAAGAATCACTGTCAAAGTCCAGTCCATAGACCATGTTGTGCCGATACGAAATATTATTGACGGACTGCTCAGACGACTGCACGAGGACAAGCAGGATTACCGCATAGTAGTGCCGCTTGAGTTGCTCAGGCAGGCAAAAAATTCTCAGCGGATTTTCAGTGTCGTGCTCGGTTCGATAGCAGCCATCTCACTTATTGTCGGCGGCATAGGAATTATGAATATCATGCTGGCTACAGTCAGTGAAAGAACACGGGAGATAGGAATACGCAGGGCGCTCGGTGCGAAGAAGCGTGATATTATTGTTCAGTTTCTTTCGGAGAGCCTGATTATGACTTTGTCCGGCGGTCTGTTTGGAATTGCACTGGGTTTCCTGCTGCCGATGATGGTCAGTCACTTTGCTAATATGCCTACAATAATTACTTACAAGTCACTTGTCCTTGCTTTCGGTATCAGCGGGGCGGTAGGAGTTGTATTTGGTTTATACCCGGCATACAGAGCGGCAAGAATGGACCCTATAGAATCGCTTCGGCATGAATAAACGCACCATAAACAATATCATTTATTTTCTCTGTTTCAACAATCACGTAACGTATGTATAATTAAATTGCAGGTGATTTATTAGCAGGTTTTAATTTTTTGAGAAAAACAGGATGAAATATTTTTATATTATTTTGATTTTTATAACATCGATGTTACCTGTCGGCTGCTCAAGTCAGTATAAGCTGAAAAAATATGTTAAGCTTTATGCAATGCCTTATGCGATGACGAAACAGAACGTCGGCAAAGACCGGCTTCCACAGCTTCACAGGATGCTTAAAGATAAAAAATATGCGCCGTATTGGCATAATATTGCCCGGATTATTGGCTATGTTAGCGATGATCCAAATTCGGTTTTTGTTCTTCTGAACTATTTCCAGCGGGATGATTCCTGGAATTTAGACACAGATATAAAAATTTCAGGCAAGATAAACAGCATTTCTTATATGGGCTATATCGGCGGACGACCGGCTGATGTGATAATGAGGGGCTGTACAAGCAGTCAGGGTGCGGCTGAGCTTGCAAAAAACTGGATTAATAAGATTTTAGAAGTTGATGGTCCTTCCTATCAAGTCGAGGAGAATATTATCAATAAAATCAGGTATGCGGCTCTTATCGGGCTTGCACGCACAGGGACAAAAGAGAATGCCGCGTTTATTACGAACCTCTACGAACAGGAATGTGCTTACTGTGAAACCAATAAAGTAAGAACACGTTTTTTTAGTGCTTTAGCGGATGCAATGGCTATGCAGGAATATATTGTGAAAAATGGTATAGAAGCATATAAAAATATCCTGTCTGATGGTTTGATTAATGATGAAGAAATATCAGGCCTTATTGGCAAATATAGCAGGCTTTCCTGGGTTGAAAAGCTGAAATCGGAACGCCTGTAAAACACATAATATTCTCAATGCCCCGCGGGATTGCAGGTTTTTGCAGATATTTTCTATTTCCGGCAGAATTTGTGATGACAAAATAAAAGGTATTGATAAAATGCCGCTCTAATGTTAAAATTAGAAAAAATGAGTTTATATATATGGTTTATGAGTAGATGAGTGCTTATCTGCTCATCTATTTATCAGGGTAGAATTTATGGAAAATCATCGTCTCAGTAAGGTCAAGAAGAGCCGCAAGAGTGGATTTTTGAAAAGAACCTCAACGAAAAAAGGGCGGAAAATCCTGAACAGGAAACGCCGCGTCGGAAGGTCCGTTAATATTATGAAATAGGATTAATTGCGAAACAGTGTAATTTTATTCATAATTGCCTTTTTTTCTTGACATAATATACTGCGGATATTATCCTGCTATCCAGTTGTTCCAAGGGTGGAACCGACCTCTGTTTTAGCATGTCAAACCGAAGCCCTTCTTAAATAATAATTATGGTTGGTTGTTTTTTAAGGAGAAAGCTTATGGTATCTCAAGGCTTGTTATTTTCCGAACCGTCAGTTGCCGAAACCGGTGTATGGTGCGCACTTACCGATGGGATAGACCCGGCGCAATGGGCAAGCGTATGCCGCTATATCGGAACTCGAGAACCTGAAGAGTTCGAGTGTATCAGAGATGTTATTATTCCAAGCCGTCAACATAACAACAAGACGCATTCGCGTTTAGGACGTGTGCCTGCAATGCCGCTGGTCAGCATAGGACCGAGCGGCATAGGCGGCCAATTCCAGAACGAACATTTTTGATATTTTCTTACAGTTTTTGTAATTTAATTTGATGGGACGTATCGTTTGCAGGAACTTTTACTTTATCGTAATCCTTCACAACAAAATTCTATTTTCGTCATTCGGAACTGCTGCAAGCAGACGCAGCAATCCCAAAATCGCTCATTGTTGATTTTGTCTGGGTAAAAGCTGCGGGGCTGTTCTTGCTGAGCCGGTGTCGGTTCTGCCGTAATTGAACTTATATTTCAACGGGAGCTTGCCCTGTGCTGTGTCACTTCCGAGAAGTATGTTATGCTCAGCCATGAGAGCCTGAAGCTGTTCTGTCTCGAGTGCTTTTCGCAGAGTTTGCTGCGAACCAGTCATATTTTTTATGCACTTGTCCTCAATCTCGACTATTAATGTCGCTAATTGTGCTTTTTGGATGGAGTTAAGTGTATCGAAGCCCGCGGCATATCTCTGTATCGCATAAGAATACAATTGAGCAAACCGCCGGGCAAGAGCCGAAACATCGGTTTTATCTGAAGGATTAGAGATTTTGCTTTCAATCAATTTGAGTAAGTTAGTATCAATATACTCGAGCTTAATGGACCAGTCGGCATAGCTTCTTATTCTCTGATCGGCAATCTGCAAAAGTAATTCCTCGCCCTGCGTGATATTTATGCCGGCGGCGTATCTTGCTATAGAGTTTAATATTTCAGGGCTGCTGCCTGGTACGATAGACTTAAATTTTGCCGTTATTTCCTGCGGCAGGTTAGGATTGGATGCCTGACCGGAATTTAACCGGGCTATAATATTGGGATTTGTCAGGCACTGAACAGCCCAATAGCGAACAACTATATTTTTATCTTCAAGCAAGTTCATCGCAGGAATGGCAAATTGTATATTTTCAAGTTTATCGATTAGAATCAGCAGGTTGGCTGCAATAATGGACTGTTTTTCAGCAGGTTTTAATGTTTTAATTGTATTAAATGCTTCAGTTATGTATTTTTCAGTCGATTCGTTGAATTGCTGAACATATTGAACCTGGCTGCCTTTTCTGCTGAGAATAACCTCGCGGTGTCTGGCTATTTTAGAAAGATTATTTTCGTTGAGCAGTGCATTTATGGTTTCTCGAATATAATCATCAATGATTTGTTTATCCTGTTCGGTAAGTACGGTTTTATTCAGGATATTGTTGATTTGGCTTGCGGCAGCGGCTTGAAGATTGGTTTGTATCTTTAAGACAGATAAAAATATCAAAATTGTACAAAATACCCATTTTATCTTCATCGTAGATATTCCAAAGAAAAACGATTTAGTTTTTAATAGTCAATCCGCTTAAAGCAACTCAAGCTTAAGAATTTCATTTACTTTAGAATAACTATTTATGGCATTTTTGTCAAGAAAAATCGTTTTTTATCACAAAAAACGCCCGTTTTGTGTTTTTATTTTATGAAAGACTGAAAATATTTTTTCATAATATTTTGCACATAATTTATTATTTTCTATATTTTGTTTGGATGGCTAACACAGCTTGCGGAAAAATCAAAAAAATAGTTTTCGGACGTTATGTAAATTCCGTTGTTAGTTAAATATTCGAACGAATTTTTGATGTAGAGATTTGAAGGTTGCCTTAAAGTATCAAAATTTTTTGGAGGAATGAATAGAAGAAAAGAGTAATGGTTAAGTCGGGTATCGATTGGGTCGATACTCTCAACAGGACGGAGTAAAAAACACAAAATCGAATTTTAATCAAAAAACAAATATTTAAGGGGTAAAAAAAATGAGATCTACAAAAGGTTTTACATTAGTCGAAATATTGATCGTAGTTGTTATTCTTGGCATTCTTGCCGCAATCGTAATTCCTCAATTCACAGATGCCAGCACAGAAGCCAAAACATCAAGTCTTTGCAGTGATTTGCAGTCAATGCGTTCGCAAATAGAACTGTATAAGATACAGCATAATGATAATCTGCCGGGAATTAATGGTGTTACTTTCGAAGAGTCTATGACAGGTTACACTCTTAATGATGGATCTCTTGCTGATCCACAGGCACCTGGAGATGGCGTTTATGGTCCTTATCTGCAAAAGCTTCCGTCTAATCAGTTTATCTCAATTGCTGCCAATCAGAATGATGTAACTTCAGCTGCTACTACACCAGCAGCTCCTGATGGTACATCTGGCTGGATATACAATACTGTAACCGGTGAGGTTAAAGCCAACGATACATATGACAGCAACGTTCACTGGAGTCTGTAACTGAAAAATATGCTGGTATAGTATGATATAAAATCAGCATAACTATCAGCAAATTGATAATAAATAAAAACAGGCTGACCCGCACCTAATATCCACTGCCGGTCAGCCTTTTTAATAAAGGCGACAAAAATGAACGAACAAGGAAAACATAAAAAGCATAATATTTCGGCTTTCACGCTTGTAGAGATTCTGATTGTCGTTGTTATTCTCGGAATTCTTGCTGCGGTAGTGATACCGTTTGCTTCGGGCAGCGTTTTATCTTCACAGGAAAGTTCACTTGGCATTGATTTGCAGTTGCTTAAAAGGTTTGCTTTAATTTACAAGATACATCATCTTGACGTAACTCCCGGTTATACAGATGGAGCAGGTTCTGCTGTTGATGAACAGACCTTTGTTAACCAGGCGACATTAGCAAGCAATGATGCAGGTCAAACTGCGGCAGTTGGAACTGCCGGTTATGAGCGCGGGCCGTACATGCAGATGATACCAGTGAATCCTTTGAATAAATTACGTACTGTCCAAATGATTGGTGATGGTGAGAGTTTCCCTACTGACGGCGATAACAGTCATGGCTGGGTGTATAAGGCTTCTACAGGAGAAGTTCGGGCTGATTCGCCCGGAACAGATAAGAACGGCACGAGATATTATGATTATTAAGCGAATGCGGCATAGCAGCGGGGGTAAATATGGATTTACGCTCGCAGAAGCTATGATTGCTATGGTAGTGTTGGGAATGGCAGCAGCCGGTGTGCTGCTGCCTTTTTCAAGCGGCGCATCTGTACAGGCCGAAGGCTTGCGAAGCACTTTAGCCTCGAAACTGGCAAGTGATTTGATTGAGGAGATTATTAATACTCCCTGCGGTCAGATAATTGCCGCTTATAATTATTCCGAGCCCCAGGGGCAGGTTAAAGACGCAAATGATAATGTCTTTACTGATCCTGCGTATTTGAATTTCAGCAGGACTGTATCTTGCGAGTATGTTGATGTTCCTGTATCACCGGGAGTATATTCAAGTGATACAGGATTTATTCTTGTTACAGTGCAGGTAAATTACAGCGGCAGGACTATGGCGGTAATAAAGCGGCTTATAAGCGAGTGAAAACCGATGATGATTGTCATGCTGAATGAAATGAAGCATCTGGCTTGCGAAAATGAACAAACGTAACGGTATTTCTATTCGTGAGCCAGATTCTTCACTGCGTTCAGAATGACAAAGCCGTTTTGCTCTTATAAAACTAAGTCTTTTAACGGGTGGCATCCTCAAGCGCAAGCTTGGGGATGGCTTGATATGTGTTTAACATCCCCATCCTGAAAAAAACAGGATGAGGCTGCCACCCACGTATTTGTCATGTTGAGCGAAGCGAAACATCTGGCTTGCGAAAAGGAAAGAGATTGTTCGCGGCTTTCAGAATGATAAGTTTGTGGATAAAGCAAAAAAAATGTATGAGAAAATAAAAAAAAACGACAGAGGATTTACATTAGTCGAGCTGCTTGTGGCTATGGTTGTTACAAGCATAGTGCTGACTGCGATTTCTACGCTTGCTTTTGCATTAAGCTCTGCCAATAAATCTACAGGCGATTTTCGCCGCACACAGACGCAGGTTCGATTAACAACACTAAGGATTCAGGAGCTTATCAGGAATTGTAATCTTATATGTTCGGCAAGTGATAATGATATAGCTGTCTGGCGTTCTGATGATAATTGCGATAATAAAATAAATATCGGCGAGGTTGTTTTTATCGAATGCGGATCAGGCAATGACCATTTACGGCTTTATACTTTTCCTTCGGAGGACGTCTCTGAAATAGAGCCTGGTTCAATCGGGGCATTTTCGACTAACTGGTGGTCTTTGTACAGCAGTAACGAGGAGACAGTTGAATTATTACCTGAGTGTGCTAACGTTAGTTTCAGGTTTGATACACTGCCGCCAAACAGCAGGTTTGTAAATATTACGTTTGATATTGCCGAAAACAACACTGTTCGTAAATATCAGATAAATGCCGCTCTGAGAAGCCAGAAAGGAAATCTTCTTGATGAAAGCGGCTGCATTATAAGCGATGATGATTAAATTATGCGCAAAAGGATAAATAAACATAATTCCAGACCCGGTGCAGCACTCCTTGTAGTGCTGTTTATCGTTATGGTGATAACGATTCTTTCACTGGGATTTCTGTCACAGAGTGATATTGAATTGGCCTGCGGCAGAAATATGGTTCTGCGCAGCCGGATGGATTACCTGGCGGAATCGGGTCTTGAGCATGCAAGGGGACTCATTCTCAATCCGCAGGATGTGGAAGATGAATACTATACAGGAGCTTCGGGACTCCAATTAGTCGATGGGAGTGATGATTATTATAATATTTCGGTTTTTTATGATGATTCCGACCCGATGGACCAATGTAATTATATTATAGACTGTAATGCTTTCGAATTGAAAAACGGTGAGAAAATCGGGCAAAGCAATTTAAGAGCACGATTACGTCTCGACCCGTGTATATCGTTTTGGGCGGGAAATAATACAACTCTGTTAAGTTCTGTAGCGATACACGGGGATGTTTATTGCGGCGGTATATTGAATAATAACGGAACAATCGATGGAGACGTTTTCGCTGATACTTATTCCGGCACACAGTCGGGCCGGAGATACGATATAAGTGACTTGTCGTTGGTGTGGCCTGAAATCACCGTAAATGGTTTTATCGGCAAATCGGGTGTTTCATATCATTCAGGTGATTATACCCTTTCCGAAGATGTCAGCGGAATGCTGCTTGTTAACGGCAATTTGACTATACAGCCAGGTTTGAGCCTGAGTCTTACAGCCGCAAAGAATCAGCCGGCATTATATGTCACTGGTAATTTGATTATTGGCAAAGATGCGACTGTCAATATCGAAGGACTTGCAGCGGTTGGCGGCAGAGTCCTCATCGACGGCGATGCCGACCTTAATGTTCTCGGCGGATTGTTTATTCGGAATACATTATTTGAAACGACTTCCGATTCGGCAGGCAATAACGACTATGCGATTTTATATAATGGTACGGAACATACGGAAGGACTGTATGAAGGCTCGCTGAAGTTTGATGGAATTGATGATAAAAT
Source organism: Sedimentisphaerales bacterium (assembly GCA_016931715.1). Taxonomy (GTDB): domain Bacteria; phylum Planctomycetota; class Phycisphaerae; order Sedimentisphaerales; family Anaerobacaceae; genus JAFGPS01. The sequence goes on along the minus strand of JAFGEF010000070.1, from coordinate 17,180 downwards.
TGAAAATTATTCTGCGGCCGGCTCGTTAAATGGGCTATCGGCAATTACGTTGTCACTATGGGTAAAATCCGATGTTATAAACCAGGACAGGGATATCTTTTTCACTCGCGAGCCGACAGACAGTGACGTGGAGCTTGGTATCAGGTACGACCGTGACGGTGTTTTGGGAAAAGGCACAAGCGGAATTAAGGCATCCATCAGAACAACATCCGGATTTACTCAAATCGAAAGCTCATCCGGAGTGCAGACTGCAGGCTGGCAGCATCTTGCACTGACATGGCAAAATGATGTTAACGATTCGCATTTAAAACTATATATTGATGGAGTTCTAAATGTCCTGCTGTATGACCGTGGTCCTGTTTATGGAACAGTGACCGGGATCAGCAAATTATTGCTGGGCTGCGGGACTAAAAGTATGTACTGGGATGGTTTGATAGATGATGTTCGTATTTACAGCCGGGCGTTAAACGTGACGGAAATAAATGAAGTTAAAGCGGGAGCATCGGTGTCGGACCTTATATTATATTGGGATTTTAATGAGAGCGGCAGCAATATTAATATTACCGCTTCACCGATAAAAACAGCAGTGAATATCTTTTCGAGCGATGGCGCTGTTGAAAAATGGGGACAAGCCTCGAACGCTTTCTACAAAAGCATTGAAAGAAGATAACGAGGTTTTTGAAGTTTGCACATTTTTTTGGTTTTCATATTACCAATAAGAGTTTTCTAAAAGTTCAGTTACTGATTCATGAGCAGGCATTTCATCACAATAGTCGCAAAGTATAGACCAAAGATTATCGGTCTTTATATATGCCGGAAATAAAAAAACTTTAATAAGTTCTGAGTATGAATTTTCCGGTATTTTTTTGTGATTATAGTTATGGGAACATGCTCTGTTTTGAATTATTTGAGGATTATACCGATTCTGATGAACTTAACAGGAAAAAACGCAGAAAAAAACACTGGTATCAGTGATGTTATTCTATCCTGGAGCGGATACGTGGGAAACAAAGGCATTTTTTCAGACTGCACAAAGTCAGATAATAAATGCGTGATTGAGCAATATAAAGTCTTTTTTTGCAGTCGGGTTAAGACGAGGCGTGAAGATGTCGAAAAATGTCTGTAAGCGGATTATAGTGTCGCTAAAGAAAGGAAAGAGGTGGTTAAATAAAATGACTGGATTAGCTTTTTCAAAAATAAATTTGCGTTATTCGAATTCAGGCAAAGATGCCGGATTCGATTTATTTCGTAAGAGCAGTGGTTTCACGCTTATAGAGATAATCATTGTGGTCGTGATTCTATCTATCGCAGCCCTGGCGGCAATACCTCTGATGAGTTCAGCCGCCGGTGTTCAGATTCGCTCGGCGACGAATTTGATAGCCGCTGATTTGGAATATGCAAAGAGCATGGCAATCAGCAGGGGACAATATTTTTATGTTGTTTTCAACGAGGGTACAAACAGCTACCAGATAGAGGACCAGAACAATAATATCATTCAGCATCCTGTAAAAAAGGGATTTCCTTACGTGATGAATTTTACAGAGGAAAAAAGACTAAATAAGGTTGATATTACAGGTGTGAGTTTCACTGACGATAAAGTCCGGTTCGATTGTCTTGGAAGCCCGGATAACGGTGGAACAATTACACTGGAAAGCGATGGAACAACAGCAACGATTACGATGGAGCCGATAACAGGATATATCTCGATAAGTCTCTGAGGAAGAGAGTAAATGATAAGTTTTAATTTGAAAAATCATACTCTAAGGCCGATAGGACTTGACATAGGTCATCATTCTATCAAGATGATTCAGCTTGCCACTAATGGCGAGACGATATCGGTTCATGCGGCAGAGGAAGCTCGCCTGGATATAGATACGAATGAAGATGAGCAGACGCAACGAAGCATAATTACCACAGCGATAAAACGAATGCTCAACAAGGGCGGCTTTTATGGCAAAAATACAATTTCGTGCCTGCCGAGCGGTGATTTGAAAATTACAAGCCTGCGCTTAACAGAGGCTGAAAGCCAGAAAACAGAGCAGGTTTTAAAACGTGAAGTCATACAGCGATTCGGATTGGACCCGGAAAAAGATGCTATGGATTATATCGTTGCAGGAAGTGTAAGGCAGGGCGATGAGATGAAAAACGAGCTGGTCTTGTTTGCGACCGGCAATGAAATTATAAAGAATCATATCGATATGATTGAACAGGCAGGGCTCAGGCCCGTGTCGATAGATATTATACCGTGTGCGTTGTTCAGGAATTTCGAGCGTTCCCTGAGACGCCAGGAAGACAGGGAAAACGCCGTTGTTTTCGTAGATATCGGAAGCAGTTATACAACGATTGTCTTCGGACGCGGCAGAGAAATCTGTTTTGTTAAACAGATAAAAATAGGAGCAGGAAATTTTGATTGCGAGATAGCCGCGAAACTGGGAATTACCGGCAGGGAAGCCGAAGTGCTGCGAAAAGAACTGCAGAACGAAGCGAATCAGTCAACGGAGAATATCGATGCCTCTACTCGCCAGGGAATGGTGGATGCAATCAGTAAAGTTGGCGGAGAACTGGCAAAGGAAATATCTTTATGCCTGAGATATTACTCAGTGACATTCAGAGGTAAACGCATCGAGCGTGCGGTATTCACCGGCGGCGGCAGTTACGATAAAATCCTGCTTGATATTATGAAAAGGCAACTGGCAATCGGGATAGAAATAGCACAGCCGCTGAGAGGATGTGACATCCCGAATGAAAAAATTAATCCTGATATATATAACGACAGGAACGGACTGCTTTGCGAGTGGGCTATAGCTGTCGGGCTTAGCCTGAAGGGATGGCATGAAGTGGAACGCTGCAGAAAAGAATTATGCAGCAGGGCGTAAGACGTTTATGAAAGAAATAGATTTTCTCCCGGAATGGTACAAGAGCGGCATACGACGCCAGGGCAATTACCGCATGCAATACATCATTTTGAGCGGTTTATTTGCCGTGATGATGGTTTGGAATTTCGTATCTGCAAATTCTGTTTCCAGCGCCCGGGCAAAATATCTTGAAATGGAATCCATACGTGCACAGTCAGAAAATGCGTCCGATAAATTGAAGCAGTATAAAAACGAGATTGTTATGCTTCATGAAAGAGAAAAAATGTTAGACAGCATAGACTCCAAAATAAAAGTTTCTAATGTTCTGGCTGAACTGAGTTTTCTTGTCGATGAAAGAATTGTATTGAGCAGGGTTGAGTTAATTTCAGAAATAATCCCTGTTAAGCAGGCTAAAGAAAAGTCTCTGCAATCAGCATCTGCTGTAAAATTATCGGGTCAGATACCGGGCAATATTCCAGGTGCACCGGTTGGTAATATACGTTTTAAGGTTTTAATTACCGGTGTTGCCGCTAATGGCCGCGATGTGGCCGCTTTGTTGTGCAAGCTGGAAGATTCACCGTATTTCAATCGTGTTGATTTGTCATATTCGAGAGATGCGGTAATTAAAACAGAAGTGAGCAGTTTGAGGAATTCGCAGCAGGATGCTCCGCCGGAAATTTTGGAAAACCCGAACGAAAGCGTGAAAACGAAAGAAAATATTCAGGCAAGTGAATTTGAAATCAATTGTTATCTGTCGAATTATATTCAACAGGAATAATTGGAGAGAAGAAGTTTGTTTCGAGAAAAAAAACAAATAGTTATATTTTTGACGGCTGCAGTGGTATTCGGCGGATTTATTCTGTTTCGGTATATTCCTGTCAGCAAAGATATGGATGCAGTTAAAAATGAAAGAGCTGCGCAAAATCTTATAATTGCAAAAGGAATTTCTGACGGCGAACAATTGCCTGCATTTACAGAACAATTGCAAAAACTTCAGGAACGGCTCGATAATTACGAGTCTAATATACCCGGGAAAAAAGACCTCGGCTTGTTCCTGAAACAAATTGCCGGGCTGATGGACAGGCATAATTTGAAAGACCAGGCGATTCAACCTCTTGAGGAAATAAAAATTAACGAACTAATTTGCATTCCCGTAACTATGGGATGCAGAGGGAACCTGACGGAAATTTTCGGATTTTACAGGAACCTGCAGGAGCTTGACAGGCAAATCCGAATAAAACAGGTTAAGCTGAAAAACGAAAAGGACTACAACGGCGAAATAAAAATGGAGACGGAAATAGTTATATATTACAGAACTCAAGTGGGTTAAAAGATAAAAAAAAGACCAGATAACATAAAAAGAAAGGAGCAAATGAAGAAAAATATAAAAAATATTGGTAACAGTGCCGAAGGCATTGTCGGACGATTGGCAGCCGAAAAGAAAAAGACTGTTTTAGCTGCCTGCCTGGTCTTTCTGATGGCATTTATGTGGATAAAAGTGTTCACAGGAAAAAGCCCGTCCCAGGCAGGTGCAGTTTCAAAGATTGAGCAGATGGAAAAAGATTTCCAGCAGGATACGGAGGTAAAAGTCTCCTATATTGATCTGCCCGAAATTTCAGGCAGGAACGATTCAATTACACGAGATATTTTTGCCTCGAACGGCTGGAAAGCTTTTGTCAATAATGACAAAAACGTTGTTCTAACCAGAGAAGTAAATGTCGCTCCGGGTGACAGTAACGAGAAGGTAATTAGAAAAATTGCGGATAATTTGAAGCTGGAAGCTTTCGTTATGGGCGAAAATCCGCGGGCTTACATCAACGACAGGATATTGTCTGTGGGGGATGTGCTGCTCGTTAGTGACGGAGCCGACAAATATGAGTGTGAAGTCGTTTTGATCGAGAATAATTCGGTTGTAATGAGATGTGGAAATGCAGAAGTTATGTTGAAATTAAAACAGGTATTTGAAAACAGTAAATAATATCGAATTAAAACAGAAACTAATCATGAAAAGGAGCAAAAAAATGTATTATGAAAGTAAAGTAAATGAAAAGAAAAGAAACAGAATGAGTATATTGGCGGCATTCTTTATTTTATCAGTAATGCTGACAATAACAGTTGTTGCAGCAGAACAGCCTGTCGTTAGTGAAGGCCAGAAGATTCCGGTATTTAACTGCGAGGAAGATTTCGGCATTCGTAAAGCTCTGGCAATGCTGGGCAGTATGTGCGGCAAAAATATAGTACCTTCACCGAGCGTTGACGGCCAGTTGGCATTTCGCAGCCTTCGGGACGTAACTTTCGAAGAGGCTATGGATGCTATCCTGGGAGATGCTTTTGAATATGTACAGGAAGGAAACCTTATAAAGGTATATACAAAAGCAGAATATGAAAATAAAATGATGAATCCGAGCAGAAGAGTTCACAAGGTCATATCTTTATACTACATTACAGCAGAAGAAGCTCAAAAGCTTATTACTCCTGTAATTAGTGATAAAGCAGTAATTCAAAGCAGTTCGGCCGCTGAAAAAAGCATATCTGGCGGCAGCGGCGGCAGCGGCGGCAGCTCTTCAGGCGGCGGTTCTCTTGGTTCCGGCGGCGGCGGCGATAGTCTTGCCATAAATGATACTATCGTTCTTTATGATTTCCCTGAAAATATCGAAAAAGCTGAAGCTGTAATCAAATCACTCGATGTAAAACCTTTACAAGTGCTTGTCGAAGCTACTATTTTAAGCGCAGTTCTCGATGAAGATATGTCTCTTGGCATCGACTGGAATTTGTTGACCGGCGTGGAAGTGGGCAGTTTTCCTTCCGCATTGGGTACGACTCTCGGTACACCCATAGAGACCACAGGATTTGCATTTTTGGATGATGGTTTAAGAATCGGAATAAGCAGCGGCAAGCTCCAGGGATTCATAAGCGCATTGGAAGGCATTACCGATGTAACAGTTCTTGCCAATCCGAAGATTTTAGCTGTAAACAAACAGCAGGGTTCGTTGTTGATTGGAAATAAAATAGGTTACCAGTCTCAAACCACACAGACTGACGGCGGTACAACCACTGCCAAAGTCGATTTCTATGAAAGTGGTACAAGGCTTGTATTCAGACCTTACATTGGCAATGATGGTTATATCAGGATGGAAATCTATCCGAAGGACAGCTCTGCAACGTTAAATGCAACTACCCAGGCTCCGGATGAAACCACAACGGAACTTCAGACGAATATTATGGTCAAAGATGGAGAAACGATTGTTATTGGCGGTCTGTTCAGAAACGTTGTTAATGTTACACGTCAGCAGGTACCTATACTTGGAAATATACCTATATTGGGAATGTTATTCAGCGGCCAGGTTGATGAAACACAACGTCAGGAAGTTATTGTAATGCTGACTCCGCATATTATTAGCGATCCGACAGAGGCAAAAGATGAAAAGACTGATCTCAAGCTTAAAGAACTGGCAGCCAATGATGAGTTGATTCCTGTCGGAAGAAGGAAAATGGCTGAAGATCATTATTCTCTGGCGGCAGAGCTTTATCTTGACGGTGACACCAAAGGCGCGATGAAACATTTGAATGTCGCTCTTAATCTTCGTCCGTCGTATCTCGAAGCTGCCAAACTCAAAGAAAGAATTATCGGTGAGACTAATCCTGATAAGCTCGAGAAACTGGAACGAAATGTTCTGGATGCTGTCGAAAAGTAAAGCAGTTCCATCCGGAAACTGAAGGCAATTGATTAGGGAAGATTGTGTAATAAATGGAGTTTGTACGGATTTGGAGTTAATGTTTTGAAATATTCGGGAAACATATTTATTGCTGTTGCTATATTTGTGATATGTGCCGCATTATTTTGCGGCTCAGCCCAGGCAGAGGATTATAATGCCCTGGAAAGCCGGGTATCAGCCGGGATATTGAATGGAAGCAATATCATTGTGACAGCGTTATATATCGCCGGGGCTTTGGGCGTGATTTTGACTGGCTTGCATATGTTAAGGCTGGCCGGAGCAATCACGTCCATTGCCAGGCTCCTGGATAATGAAAAAGACGGCTCTGCCGACAATTGTGAATTATCAATGCTAAGTGTTAAAAAAATAAACGAATTGCGCAGAGATATCAATGAACGTCTCGCCGGCCGTGACAGCCTTGTTGCCAGGTATGACAAGCAGATAGAAGAGCTTAAAATTCAGCTCCAGATTTCACAAAAACGTGAAACAAACATCGAAGAGATTATATACAGTATTCGTGATGCGGTTATCGTTGTCGATGAATTCGATAAGCTGCTTATGGCGAATGGATCCGCAGGCAGGCTTTTAAGCTTTGATTATAAGAATTCACGATTCAAACCCGTCCGGGAGCTTATCAGCGCCGATAGAAGTGAATTTCTGAATTTTTTAAGCAATGCAAGGAAAAGCAGGGGACAGGCGGCGAGGAAGGAAATAAAATTTGTTGACGACGATAGGCCGAAAATCTTTGACTGTATCGTATCATATATTCACGATAATAATCAGCAGGTTTGCGGAGCTGTTGCCGTATTGCACGATATTACCCGTGAAAAAGAAATATCGAATATGAAAAATGACTTTATAAGTCATGTCTCGCATGAGTTGAAAACACCGCTCGCTTCCATTACTGCCTATTCGGAGATGCTTGCAGATGACGAGGCGCATGACGAGGAAACAAGAAAGGAATTTTATGCGGTTATTCAGAACCAGGCGCAGAGGCTGAACCGCCTGATTGAAGATATACTGAATACCTCGCGCATAGAGTCCGGATTGATAAAAATTAATAAGGAATATGTCAGCCTGGCGATTTTAATTGAGGAACAATTGAAGATGATTAAAGGCTACGCCGATGAAAAGAGTATTGAAATAATCGGGCAGAGACCTATCGTATTCGACCAGGTTTATGTTGACAGGGACATGATGTCACAGGTTATTGTTAATCTTTTGAGCAACGCGGTAAAATACACCAGGCCGGGAGGCTCGGTAAAAATCAAGACGGAAATTGACGACGCAGAGTCTATGATTCGAGTTCTTATTACAGATACCGGAGTAGGTATTCCTGAAGATGAAATAGAGCATGTGTTTGATAAATATTACCGTGTAGAAACAAATAAGAAACAGGCACAAGGCACTGGTCTTGGCCTGAATCTTGTCAAACAGATAGTAGAGAAAGTTCACAATGGACGTGTGTTCGTAAAAAGCCGTGTAGGTACAGGAAGCACTTTTGGATTTGAGCTGCCTCTGGCAGTAAAAAATACAGCGGCCACAGCGTGAATTCAAGCGGGATATTGCACGCTGTAAAATATAGCATTTTATTTAGGTGGAGGTCAAACAATGGATCAAAAAAAGGTATTAATCGTTGATGATGAGATTCATATCGTTCATGTCGTAGCGATAAAACTCAGAAATAACGGTTATGAAGTCATTTCTGCAAACAACGGCGCCGAAGCTTATGAGCTTGCCTGCAGTATGATGCCGGATATTATAGTCACTGACTTTCAGATGCCGGTTATGACTGGTATGGAACTTGTTGAAAAACTCCGTGAAAATGAGCAGACAAAGGCTATACCTGTGATAATGCTGACTGCACGAAGTTTTGCTATCTCGAAGGAACAGCAGGAACAGCTTCGAATATCAGATTGTTTGAGCAAGCCGTTCAGTCCTCGCGAATTGCTGGTAAATATCGAGGATATTTTGTATCAGAATGAATTGGTTGCTGAAACAAAATAAAACAATCGAGAAACGCGGAATCGAAGAAAAACAATTAATAGATAACTATAATTATGCTGACAATTTCTACAATAAATATTGAGCCGTCGCAGCTCCATGAATTGAAAAAATTCGGGAGCATGGTAAATAAATACGGCGTTAATTTCGCAGTCTGTGACACCGGCGGAAATATTATCGTTTTTTGCGATAGTGAAAATATTAAAAGCAGCACGGAGCAATTGGCTGATTTGGGCAGACAGGCATTAAATCAGTATAATAAGAACGGTAAATCCTGCAAAACGACTGAAGATGTGCAGCATTTTTATAACACGAATCATGTTTTGGCGATTGTTTTGGAGTCTTATATATCTGAATATAAGCCGCACGAAGCAATTGGAACGGCGCTGATTGATTTAGGTGACATATCAGCCGAATCCGAATATGGTAAAGACGGAAACAGCCATTTTGACGAAATGCTGGTTCTTTTGGCGGACAATTTGCTGACAAAGTCAAAAGCACGGGAACAGATTGAAATGGTAAGTACCGAACTTGCCAAAGTATATGAAGAGCTGGTTTTGCTTCACAAGATTAGTACGAATATGCGTATCACTGAAGCAGAATCGAATTTCCTGCAAATGGCCTGCGACAATCTGACTGAAATTGTTTATGTTGAAGGAATTGCCATATTGCTGGAAAAGTCTGTTAATAATGAGCAGCAATTTGTTATAGCCGCAGGCTCAGGATTAATAGATATAGATGCACAGACATCAGAAATTCTATATAATCGGCTGACCGATGAAATTAATAGCGGTAAGGAGGCTCTGCTCGACAGCGAGGTTGATGCGCCTTTTAAGTATAACTGGCCGGAATATATTAACAATCTGATTGTCGTGCCTCTGTGCGGAAAAGATAAAGGTGAATCGAATTTTACCAGCAGGACTCAAAATGATAACTATATAATCGGATTTATGGTTGCCATAAACAGGATAGGAAAGCAGGATTTTGACAGTACAGACGTTAAACTGTTCAATTCAGTCGCGAGTGGCTGTGCCGTCTTTATCGAAAACCGCAGATTGTTTAAGGATATAAACGAATTATTTTTCGGTTCACTTAAAGCATTGACGCGAAGCATCGATGCGAAGGATAATTATACGCATGGGCACTCGGAAAGGGTGGCGTTCATTTCACGATGGATAGCCGAAAAATTGTTTGAAAAGAATCAGTTGGAAGAAGAGCAATTGCATAGAGTGTATCTCGCCGGACTGCTGCATGATATAGGCAAGATAGGTATTGATGAGGCTGTGCTGAAAAAGAACGGCAGATTAAGCGAAGAGGAATTCTCACGAATAAAAATGCATCCGACCATAGGCGCGGGAATTTTACGGGAAATAAAACAAATGCGTGATATTGTTCCTGGAGTTCTGTGTCACCATGAGCGTGTCGATGGCAAAGGTTATCCGGACGGATTATCAGGTGACAAGCTGCCTCTGATAGGAAAAATTGTAGGACTGGCTGACAGCTTCGATGCGATGACATCGAAACGGACGTACAGGGATGCAATGTCTGTGGAACAGGCGCTCGCGGAAATCGAAAAAGGTTTGGGTACTCAGTTCGATGAAAAAATCGGCAGAATCTTTCTTGATAGTGACATTTACCGACTGTGGGAAATCATCAAGGATGGATTTGGTGAGGTTTATCAAAACAGCACTTCCGCCGAATACGGAACGACTGCTGTGGGGATGCTGATAAAATGAAAGTGAAAATACAGGATTATAATGATGTTACAGTAGTAGAGATGCAGGGTGAGCTGGACAGCGATGCCGCGGAATTATTTGAGAGAAATATAACGGATATTGTCGCTCAAAACAAAACAAATATCGTTCTTGATATGAGCGGCGTGGATTTTATCGACAGCCGGGGACTCAGTGTCCTGCTGTGGGTGCGTGATTATTGTAATCAGAACAGGCGAGAACTCAGACTGGCAGGACTTGATGAAAACTGCACGAGAATTCTGGAAATTACAAGACTCGACAGTGAATTCGACCGCTACACAGAACTCGCGGAAGCAGTGAAAAGTTTTGCTTAATTCCTGTACAATCTTAAGCCGGAATGGGAAGTAAGAAAGAAGTATGGACCAGATAGCCGTTGAAAACAAAATGCAGCTTGGGCAGCTCCTGCTTGCACGTGAGATTGTATCTCAGGAGCAGATAGATGCCGCTCTGTCCGAACAGAAGGAGAAGGGACATCGCAAGCTGCTCGGAGAGCTTCTGGTCGAAATGGGTTATTGTACCGAAAACCAGATAGCCTCCGCTCTGGCCCAGGGTTACGGCGTTCCTTATGCACAGGTAGGCCCGAAAATCTGTGATCCGAAAGCGCTTGAGATATTGCCGAGAGAATTTCTCGAAGAACATATAGTTCTGCCTTTATTTAAGGTAAATAATACACTCACGGTAGCCGTAAGTGAACCTGCAAATGTGTTTCTTATTGATGAAATTGAGCGCATAAGCGGATGTAAAGCCCAGATTGTTTGTTCAACTGCGAAAGACATCAAAGCTACTCTCCAGGCATATTTACCATCTGAAAATGTTTTTGTAATTGATGATATAATCGATGATGAAGGGCTGAACGATTTTACTTTGATTGAAAAAATTGCGCAGGATATCAGTAATCTCGAAGAAGTAGCAGGGCAGTCGCCGGTCGTTAAGCTGGTTAATTACCTGCTTTACAACGCTGTTCGTGAAAATGCGAGTGACATTCATATTGAGCCTGACGATAAAAAGCTCAGGATTAGATACAGGGTTGACGGCAAATTATACGAAAAGATGCGTCCGCCTTTTCAGATGCATTCTGCGATAGTTTCGCGTATTAAAATTATGTCAGAGCTTGATATTGCCCAGCGTCGTTTGCCCCAGGACGGCGGAATCCATGTGCTTATGGAAGGAAGACCCATCGACCTGCGCGTGTCGGTTATGCCGGGAAACTTCGGGGAGAAAGTTGTTATCAGGGTAATCGATCCTCATAAAGTGCTTTTTAATCTTGAGTCACTTGGTTTTGCATATAACAATCTTCAGTTATTCAGGAAAGTAATACAGGCTCCGAACGGCATCGTGCTGGTCACGGGACCAACAGGATCCGGCAAAAATACGACTCTTTACGCCTCTCTCTCGGAGTTAAATAATGATGATGTCAATATATGTACCGTGGAAGATCCGGTGGAATGTAATATCTCCGGTATAAACCAGTTCCAGGTGAACCAGACCGCCGGATTCGGTTTTTCCAATGCCTTGCGAAGTTTGTTAAGACAGGACCCTGATATTATAATGGTAGGCGAGATTCGTGACGAAGCTACGGCTAATATCGCGGTACAGGCTGCTCTCACAGGTCACCTTGTTTTGTCAACACTTCATACAAACGATGCTCCCGGAGCTGTGACAAGACTGGTGGATTTGGGAGTCGCGCCGTATCTTGTCAGCGCCTCGCTGATTGCTGTTTTGGCGCAGCGCCTTGTAAGAAAGATATGCTCTAACTGCAAGACAGAATACGAGCCGTCTCTGAGCATAAGGAAAGTTACCGAAAAAGCGGGAGAGAAAATTCAAAAGTTCTATAGAGGTATCGGCTGTAAAAAGTGCAGAAATACAGGTTACTCCGGCCGGATTGCCATTCATGAGCTTTTCATACCCGGCGAGGAAATTCTGGAAATGATAACGGACGGAGCGAGTTTGAAAAAGCTTCGAACAAAGGCTGTACAAAATGGAATGGTTTCTCTGGAACTTGATGGTCTGCAAAAAGTTCAGGCGGGAATTGTTTCTATCGAAGAAGTACTGAGAACCACGCAGTTAGACATATAATATGTTTTGGGTCTCTTGATTTTTAAGCAAGGATAAAAAATGACTGTTTCAACAACAAAGAAAGTTCAACAGTATAATTATTCGAATACAGAAAAGAAATCTCTGAACGCTAATACGGGCATTACCAGGGAAAATGAGAAAAATAAAGCTCAGAAGCATATAGACGATGAAATAACATCAAGTTTGAAACTGAACGTTCATTCTTCAGAATCCTTGCTGCAAACCGGTGAGCCTGTCAGACGTAAATTGTACAGAGCAAAAGTACAATCATCCGAGCTTATACTTTTTACAACACAGCTATCTGTAATGCTCGATAGCGGCGTGGTGCTCAGTGATGCTCTCGATGCTATCGCAGAACAGGCTGAAAATGGAACATTAAAAACGATAATCCTGGATGTCGCCGCAAGAGTCAAAGGCGGAGAAAATTTTTCAAAAAGTCTTGCTGAATATCCGAAGGCTTTCAATCCGATGTTTATCAGCATGGTCAAGGCGTCGGAAGCATCAGGACGAATGGCGGAAATGCTCAATGTTCTAAGCGGCTATCTCAATTTCGAGACCGAAACGCGTAAACGCATTAAAAGCGCACTTACATATCCTTTCATTATGGCATTGATGGCTGTGGCCGCAACAGGAACTCTAATGTTTTTTGTGCTGCCCAGATTCATGGGAATTTATGAGGCGAAAGGAGCTGCGCTGCCTAAAATCACTCAAATATTGGTCAACTTCAGTAAAATTCTTGGCAACTTCGAGATTATGACTGGTATCGTAACGACCCTGATATTCCTCTCGATAGTTTTGTATTACTGGGCAGGAACAATATCTGGTAAACGAGTTATTGACCTTCTGAAAATACGAACTCCTGTGATAGGAACGATGTTCATTGATACGGTAATAACCCGAAGCATGCGCATTATGTCAACAATGATAAACACAGGTGTCAACCTTCTTGACTCCATAGAAGTTATCCAGGGAGCCTGTGAAAACTACTATTTCCAGCGTCTCTGGATTGGAGTTGACGAAAAAATCAGGGATGGTTACCAGTTGTCCGAGTCAATATTGATTTCACACGGCCGGTCGCTTATCGCCCCGGGAATTATCCAAATGCTTCGAGCAGGAGAAAAGAGCGGCAAAATCGGTGACGTATGTGATAAAGTATCTGTTTTTTACGAGAAAAAACTCGAAGCATCTATCAGAAATGTTATGACTTTAATTGAACCTATAATGATAACAATTCTGGGCAGTATTATAGGTACGATTGCTATTGCATTACTCCTGCCTGTATTCAGAATATCAACTGTAATTGCACATTAACTAAGCCTGTACCGAATTATTCGATACAAGCCGCATCTTCTAATTACAGGTTATGATACTGTTTGTAATCTTAATCACTTTTTCTACAGCACTTTATAAATATATTGAGCTTCGAGAGCTTTCTCGATTTGTGCAGCGGCGTCAGTCAAATGCGATTTAGTATAAGGATCGAGATTGTCCTGTTCATTATTTATAACATTATTGATATTGTCCTTAATATCACGCAATTTAAGCATGACCAGATTTCCAATAGGTTTGTATGCCGAGGTATCCTGATAATCCGAGCGTGTCAGGTCAATCATAAGTTCGATGTATGTACGCTGGAGATTTCTTCTAAGACTCGAAATCATCGGTTTTCGGTCAGTATGTTTTACACCAGTTCCGGTCTTAAGCTCGCTCCATATTTCATTTGTAATTGTATCGAGCAATTCAGGAAGTGTAAACGCATCTTCGTCGGACGGGACGAGGAATTCATTGTCGTAAATCTGGCGGAGAGTGTCCGGGTACATAATGCTCGAAAGAACAGAAGCCTGTATGCCGATAACGCGATCGTGAATAGGCCATGTTGATTCGTCCAATGACATAGAATTGTCATCGAGCCATTTATCGGTAGTCATTCTCTTGAGAAGGTCTTCGCTCAGGCCGAAAGCATCGTCTCTGAAAGTGTTGTTTATTACGAATTGCAGAGCGTCCCGCTGTTTTTTCGCGGGAACTACATCAATGGGCAGCCTTGCATTCGGGTCGCCTTTTTTGTCCCTGTATATATAAGCACCGCCAAGCCAGTTTGCCATAGTGCTGATTGATCTGAGCTGAAGACTGAGCGTCATTTCATAAGCCTTGCGTGTTTTTGCCCAGCTATCACCATCTTTGACCAGCTTGTCTATAATTCTGTCGCGATTGTATTTTGCAATGCGTATCTGGTTTTCGGCATATTCGAGCGGCTCTTTACTGAAGTCGTATTTTCGAACCATCGGGTCGGGGCCGTATGTGTCCTCGTCTGTGCCGTACTGAAGTTCGGGCTCCGCTACACGAGCCAGAATTTTCTTGAGCTCTTTTTCGTCCTGACTATATCCATATGCAATTGCCCAGATGTCATATTCTCCGACTCCTATCATTGTGTAGTCACCCTGGACTTCGCCGTCCTTGTAATTCATATTAATTGGAAGGTAGTCCATTACAGATGAAGAAGTGGTTTTATTGCCCTTGAATTCCCTGCTGTTAATTTGTGCCATTGTATAAGTGCCCGAGCCTTTGAAATTATGTCTAAGGCCGAGTGTATGACCGACCTCGTGACAAACGAGTTCTGAAATCATCGGGCCTATGAATTGTTCCGGCATTCCATCAATTTTCGATTCTTTGTCCTCGACCGTTTTGCTATTCGGATCTATGGATTTATCATTTGTGTCTGCCATTAAAGCCATCTGCATTCTAAACATAGCTACATCGAGAGCCATGCCATGTGATAATGTGCACATGCCGTTAATCTGTGAAGTTCTTCCAATTAAACCATCGTATTCGTCATCGCCTATAAGTGACGGATCAACGTGCGCCATGGGATGACCTCCGAGCGGCAGGTTAATGTTTTGGGCGATTTGCTGCTTTATACTTTCCCGCTGAGCAGGGGGAGCCAGGCGAATACGCGGGTCCCAGTTGGGATGACTGTTGAGCCATACGAGCGTTTGCGGGCTGATGCCTTCCATTGCTATTTCAGGCATGATTTCGTTGTACTGACTCCAGAAATGCCTTATCCAGCCGTCAGTAAGAATAATATCCGCGTCGAGAATTTCTCCGGTTTCCGGATTAACCCTGCTCGGGCCGATTGCAGTGCCTTCATTATTGCTTAACCATCTAATGAAATTGTAGCGTACATCTTCAGGGTCTTTTTCCATGTGCGCACCGGAAGCTTCATCCTGATAATATACTTCGACTGCGTTGGAAATTCCGACTTTTTCGAAAGCTTTATTCCAGTATAAAATACCTTCTCTTACCCAGCGGCGGTATCTGACCGGGGTTGTATGTTCTATATAGAAAACTATGGGATTTTTCGGCGGGCTGACAGTAAGTTTGCCATCGGCTTTTTCAAGATTCCAGCGATTTATATATCGAACTTTTGTTTCGGGGTCGTTAAAAATGCCGTAATCACTAAAGCTTGTTGTAAAATAACCGATGCGTTCATCTGCTTTGCGCGGTTTATAGCCTGTTCGGTCAGGAATCTCACTTATGGAATAGTACAGGGTTTGCAACCTTCCGCTTGATGTTGGTATTTCGATAGCAAGCTCGATATTTTTAGGAAACGCCTTGGCTTTTTTTATCTTTATCAGGTTTGGATTCGAAGCCCGAACTGATGAACCGAAAAATTTGCTTGCCTGGCCCGCGAGCAATTCGTCCATATCTATTACAGGCGAACCTCCCGACATGGAAACTATGGGAACATCCAGAATTATTCTGTCGGTGAATAAGCGTTCGATAGAGCTTTTTGATTCCTGGTCGCCTGTTGATTTGATTTGTATATTAGGTTCGACCAGTGCAAGGCGTTTGTCGTACCTTTTCCAATATACGTAGAGATCGCCTGCCTGCAATCCCGCGAAATTTTCGCCGCTGGCTATTGTAAGGGCGATAAAGAATTTTTTGTTTTCGTATCCCGATGGCAGGGCGGCTAAAATCTGCCCGTCTTTCTCCCGCGTCCAGACAGTGTAATAACTTCTTTCACCGTCAGCGGTTGATACTACTTTTGTATAATCTTTGGTTACTTCTTCCAGAGAAGGAAATTCTGGTTTGGGTTTTTCCTCCGCAGGTTTAGGCTCAGGAGTTTTTGACTCTGAAGCTCCGAAACAAATCGATGAAGTTAAGATAATCAGCGAGATAACCGAGATTTTAATTATTTTTAGAGATGAATCGAACATTTTTATTCTCCTTAAAAGTTCATTATTCCAAAAGGGGGCTATGCTCACCAATTCCAAAAAAAATGGTGTGCTCAGCACACCCTACCTTTTATTACTTTATTGCTCCTTATGACATTTTTGTACAAGGAATTATATTATTTATTCGGTTAATTGTCAATTGAACTAAAGGGAAAGATTGAAGCAATAATAAAGTCCTATATTATTGATGGTAATGAGCATAAAGCAGCATAAAGGAAAAATTCTTTTTACAGACGGTTCATTTTTATGGAAAATGAAATTTCAGATTTTTGTAATGTGTATTTGGAAAAATGATTGCTTGTTATTTTTGATTTCGGTGTCTTAAAAAAAAGAGCCTATACCGAAATTAATCAGTATAGGCCCTATAATACTTAATTAACCTGTTTTCAGGTTTTTTCAGTCAATTTAAATCAATCACTAATCTTAGTAATTTCAATAGCATCAAAACATAAGCCGTCTTCGCGATAGGCAATCTGCATCGTATTCGTACCGGCTGGTAACGTTACACTAACAGCCTGATCGCCATGATTGCTGCTGTGGAGT
>JAFGEF010000069.1 GCA_016931715.1 Sedimentisphaerales bacterium | reverse complement strand
TCTTTGATGGCGGATGTACCAAGAAACTTCGTGATTATTTCCAAGAAAAGGAAAAATCGCATACTGAAGCTAAAGTCACTTATTTAGAGATAACCTATTCAAAAGAACAACGGTATTTTGTAATCGAACAAAAGAAAGGTGCCATTCTGAGTGTACTGTAAGGCACCTTTAGAGAAAGCGAAGAAACTGAACATCGCTCATCGATACACAGATGGCTCAATATAACAGGCTATCATATCATGTATTGCAGAATAGCAGAGTAGGATCTTTTTGCAATTACATCACCCGTATCTGGATTATATTCATTTATTTGGCTGTTTTTGAATCATGCCATTTACCATCGGTGAGGTACTTTAGTTTTTAATTTCACCCATATTCTGTCATTCTAAAAAGTATTCATACTAAAAAATGTTTTATATTTTATTTAGTCTGTTTTAAGTTTTTCTGGTGTCAATGTCCTGTAATAGCTTCCTGTCAGATTGTTTGGATTAAATACATTCCTTATCTTCCAGTTATAGGTCAGGAACATCGGCTGAGGCATTTTTATATACATTGCATCATGTTCTTCCTGAGAATAATTTTTCCCGTCGGACTTTCTGAGATCTGCATTCCATCTACCCATATCGACACCAAGACCTTTTTTGAACATCCATTCCTGAGTTGAGTCAATAAATTCCTTAGTACCTTTTATGGAGTCTTTATCGTAAGCGTCGAAGTTAACAAAGAATTCCCAGCCGGTTGCGCCGCCGCCACCTATTATCGAAATACTGCCCATATCGGAATCACCGCCGGTATCGGCAATAGAGGTATATTTTTTTGCCCATTTATCCTTTATTTCGGACGCTTCTTCCATGAGAGGAGCCGTTACAAAATGATTGGGCGACATTCCATAATTGCCTTCGTATGCACCGCAAAAGGTATAATTAAGGTTTTTATGACCAAGTCTGAGAAGGTACATTAAAACCCAATTAACAATTTCCGGCTTAAGCATCATTTCATTTTTCCAGCCGCCGGTTAGTTCGAGTATTTTATCAATTGCCTTTTCTTTGTATTCCATGTTTCTCTTTGTCATTCCGGCAATCACTACCTGAATATCAATCTTCATTAATTCGGTCTGTTTTTTAATATAAGGATCCTTCATCAATTCAGGCAAATCACAAAATTGTTTGTCAGGATCAGTGAGAATATTAACCATAGCTCCTTTTGCATCTCTTCCGAACATATTAAATTGCCTGTGACCGAGATAAAGGATATCCTGATTCTCGAAGAAAAGATTGAACGCTTGAGCGTATGCATCCCAGCTTGGGAAACACAAAGTATAAGTTTTGAAATTGTCCGGTAGAACGGCTCTGTAGGCGGGAATTGTACCTTCGGTTGGAAAATTCGCCGGGCCCGGCCATGGATGAAGTCTTATTGCTAACCTGCAGCAAATACCCATTGTTCCTGCGCTTCCGGCAAAACCTCGTGCAATTCCTCTTGCGCTGGGACCGGGTCCTTCTCCGCAAAACCATCCTGCGCCTGCGCCTAATGAGCCAGTACGCATAATTCGTCCATCGGGTAGTACCCATTCTGCGCCGAGGAGATTTTCACCGGCACAGCCCATAAAATATGAACTCGGTCCAAAACCTACCCATCCTGAAGTACTGGCAAGTACTGAGCTGCTGCATCCTACACCGGGCACGTTTAGGTTTAAACCGACTTTCATTGCTTCGGCCTGTACGACTGCACCTATTGCATGCGGCTCAATGATAGCCATCTGATTTTTTTCATCAATTTCCAGGTACTTCATGCGTCTCATATCAATTTGAACCGCATAATCTGAACCTATAAAACCCATTGCTGACCAGAAGGTTGTTGATGCTTTAAATTGAATTTTATATTTATTACAAAGCTTAATTATATTCTGAACTTCTTCGGTACTTCCGGGCAGAATTACTGCCTGCGGAAGAGGTGTCATATGGTCAACGTATGGGCCGTAATGAGCTGAAGACTGTTGAGCTATACATCTATATGTTTCCAGAACTCCGGGGTCCTGAGAAATGTTTCTTTTACCGACTATATCTTCGAAAGCCTGATATTTTTCTTTATCTAATGCCATAATTATCTTCTCCTTTTATATTGCCTGCTGTACCAGTTCGATGATATCCATGACCTTAATCTTTTTGCCATTCTCATCTACAGCGTTACTAAAACTGCTTTCGCACCAGGGACATGCTGTTACAAGAGCATCAGCTCCGGTTGAGTTTGCTTCTGTAACTCTTTCATTCGCAGTCCATGATGCGAATTCGTGGTAGGTCTCGCTGCAGCCGCCGCCGGCACCGCAACACCATGAATATTCACGAATTCTTTCCATCTCAACGAGTTTAACACCAGGAATACTCTGAATGATTTCTCTTGGTGCATCGTAGATTCCATATGCGCCGTTGTATCTTGGTCTTCTCGGCTCCCATGTGTGAACCTGATTCAGGATTTTCTTTTCCTTGCCTTCCCATGGGATATATTCTTCTCCAAGGCGTCCAAGGTGACATGGATCATGGTATGTCACAGTTAAAGGAACTTCTTTAGTGAGTTTTAACTTGCCTTCCTTTATCAGTGTATTGAGATATTCGACTGTATGGAGAACCTGAATTTTAAGACCAAGCTTTGCATACTGTCGCTTGAATGTGTGATAGCAGTCTGAGCATGGAGTTACCAGAGTTTTAACGCCGGATTTTTCAAGGGCTTTAATATTTGCAGTTGCTGCTTTGGTGTATTCTTCCCGGAAACCCATCTGAAGGGCACGGCCGGCACAGCAGTTGTCAGATTTGCCTAATGTGCCTACGATTACTCCGGCTTTTTTGAAGATATCGATAACCGACCTGCATACATTTTGTAAATTTTCGTCATAACTGTATTTACAGCCGGGGAAAAAAGCTATATCGCATTTATCCTTTAAGATATCTTTTAAGTCAAGGTCCTTCATCCAGTCCAGACGTTTTACTTTAGTTTTGCCCGGCAGCATCGTCATCTGTTTTTTCAGATTGTCGATAATAACCTTTTGTTCAGGCAAAATCTTTCCTTTCTCTACCGCCGAGACTTTAAGCTCGATATTGTGTTCAAGAGGTTCGAGATTATAACGACACACTTTGCAGGAAACATCACATAGGCCGCAGGCCATGCAACTGTGAATTACTTCTGTAACAGTATCGGAATAATCACATCTTCCATCCATCAAAGTTTGCGCCAGTTGAAAACGTCCTCTTGCCGAATAAGTATTAAAATTGTAATAGCTTGAACTCGGACAATTTTCTGCGAATCTCTGGCTCTTCATTTTATCAAATGGAATCCACTTGCAATATGAGCAGTTACTGCAGCGTTCCATCATAGCTCTGAAATCTTGTAATGACATTTATGAAACCTCCTAAATAGTTAAACGGCCAATTTGCCGGGATTCATTATATTATTGGGGTCGAAAATACCCTTCAAATCTTTTAATATCATAGTGGATTGGGCATCTTTATTAAGCTGAAGCCTTGACCAGATTCCATACGGTCTGGAGAAATAAGCTCCCATATCAGAAAATTCTTTGCTCGCTTTTTTGAAGAAATCCTTTGCTGTTTGCGTTGATTTTGTGCAATCCGGATTATACGGCAGGTTAAATTCCAAATGATAACAAGAGCCTCTGTGTTTTGGTTGAATATAAACTCCGATATCAGATGCAGGATAGCCTGCTTTTTCAGCCATCATGTGAGCCATATGTATAAACATAGTGGTTTTATCGAGAGTAGTTAAGAAGAATATATCCTCGAACGCTCCTTTAGCTGTTTCTTTCCAGCATTTTTCATCTGAAGGATTTATCAGTTTGTTAAGCACTTTTTCTCCGCTTATACCCGGCAGCGAGGGAGTCATTCTAAGTCCAAATTGCTGGGCAATATCAGCAATATCAAGTTGCTGCGATTCAAGTCGTTCTTCAGGGAGCAGCTTGCGTCCTAAAATTCCGACGAGAGCTACCCATGCCGGTAATTCTGCTTTTAATTGTTTGACTTCTTTTGCGTTTTCACCAAGAAGAGATGCCAGATAAAAACCATTTACTACCATCAGTTCGTCGCTGAACCTGAGTCTTACAACTCTCCTTACAAAATCATTTAGTTGCTCCGGCCTTTGTGCGGGCACAAAGAACATTTTGTGGATTGTTGGAAGAATTTCACATTTAAGTGATGCCCATGCTACGATTCCCATCGTACCCTGGGACATGGTGAGCATTCTGAAAAAGTCTGTTGAGAAAGGCCCGTTTCCGGCTACCTGCCACTTTTGTGAAGCCCATTGTTTTTCAAGGTCAAGAGGTCCCTGAGCCGCTTCACCGGTAAACATTCTGTTGCCATCTCCCCACACAACTTCCATACATCTGAGCGGGTCGAAAAACTCCCACTGGCTCAAACCGTTAAGTCTGGGCTCCGCTTCGAGAATGCTCGTGATAACTGACTTTGTTGCTCTCGGAGCCATTGAAGTTGACAGCGTAAGTCCTTCCTTAGCCAATGCTTTTTGCAGTTCTCCGTAGGTGACACCTGGCTCGACAATACATATCCTGTGTTGACAATTGATACTTATTATCTTTTTCATGCCGCTCAAATCTATAATTACTGCTTCCGGAACACTTGCCACGGTATCCCCTTTATAATGGGGAGGACCGGAACTGACAGGTATTAGTGGCGTGTTGGTTTTATTTGCCCATTTTACAATTTTTTGAACTTCATTAACGTTATTGACCTTAACTAACAATCTCGGTATCATCGGACTGCAAAAACTGGAATCCTTCGAATAATTCTCAAGGATTGCAGGATCATCGAATACATTACTGCTCCCGACAATTTTAGTTAATTCGTTTTTCTTGTTGCCCACGAACCGCACTCCTTCCTGAAAAGAATCATAGTGTTAAAAATTTAATAAAATTTATTTGTCAGACTATTTTAAATACGCTTTTACACTGCATACTCATTATCATACTCAGACCACCTGCTGCAAAAAATCTCCTTACTATAAAACAATTTATGAGTTCTGCAAAATTGAAATTAGACCTATATTGTATGAAGAAAATCGGTTTAAAAGATTTTCTTCATACAATCTGCTGCATCGCAGCAACTACTCAATAATAAATACTTTAAATTCATTGTTTAAGAAAGAAAAAATTAAAAAAAAAGTAATTTTTTCTTTCTTAAAGTATGTCTAACTTCTATTTTGCAGAATCTTTTAAAACAATTTTATTTCATTATATAGATATAAGTTTCAATTGTGAAATCATTATTTCTATTTCCTTTATACTGAAAGCAGATAAAAACCTGTTTTGGAGCGTTTTGTTTTTTTCCAAAGCTTTTCAAAAATATATCACCCTTTATCTATAAATATTGAGTGATTTATCATAATAAATATTATGTATACGTACTATTTACATCATAAATTACAATTGCCCAAACAAAAAATCAAGCATTTTCTAACCCAATTTTCGCAGATAAGGGGTAAAAACTGGTGTGAAAATAGCGCCAGCGGGATTAGTTTCCACTACAAATAGTATCAGTTATCGCCAAACGGATACTAAATCTTTTTATGAGTACGTGCTTAAATTTTTGGCTTATTTATTTTTCAATTATAGAGTGTTTTTTTATTGTTTGATAAAAACTTGCATTTATAATAAGAAACAGAGAATAAATAACATTGTAAAGATAGAAGACTCCGAGCAAGTTTGACGTTTTTTCAACAAAAAACTGTGAAAAATGAGTCAGATGAATTTATTTATTTCTTGCAGATTGGATTCTAAGGCAATGGGGAAAATTATGAAACATATCGTATTTTCAATAGTGTTTATTGCCTTGTTATTGACATCATGTAAAGACAAAGATACTCAAAGTGCTGAGTTATTACAGGCTGCAATGGATGGTGACCTGAAAACTGTACAAATGTTGCTGGCTGACGGTGTTGATATAAATATCAAAATAACTGCTGATGGTGGGAATGCCTTGCTGATAGCGTCGTATTATGGTCATACCGATATAGTCAAGCTCCTGCTGGAAAGAGAAGCTGATGTAAACGTGAAAAATACTGATGGTGTATCCGCTCTTCGGATGGCATCTCAGGAAGGCCATACAGATATCGTCAAGCTCCTGCTGGAAAGAGGAGCTGATGTAAATATAAAGAGTACTAATGGTGTAACCGCACTTATGAAGGCGTCTCAGAACGGACATACGGATATCGTCAAACTTCTACTGGAAAGAGGAGCTGATGTAGCAGCCACTGGTGTCGAATGGACGGCCTTGAAATTAGCAAAAAGAATGGGACACACAGAGATCGTACAATTGCTTGAAGAAGCAGGTGCAACAGAATAATATTAGCAAGGGCATCTGAGCAGAGATTATCATCGCTTTTTACACTTGACGGAAACTTCTCTATTTTCATTGTCTTTAATCTAATATCTGGTCTATGATTTTTTTTAATTTTGAAAGGTCAATACCGTCTATACGAGCCGCTGTTCTTCGATGTAAGGCCTTCTGATGAGCCTGTTTAGATCAAGACCTGTATTGCGTTGCAATTCCCTACTGATAGTACTGGTATTAACACCAAATTTCGATGCGATATCATTTTATTTTTTTGCTTGCTTCATCGCATAAATTTCGATATTATCTTCTTCGGTGAGTTGGTGTACACTCTCATAAGTGTTCCTTTGCACAGGTAACCCAAAATTCAACGGGAAAGTATAACATCTCACTATAATTTTGGTGACTCAGTTGCACTTATGAGTTGAATCCGCTTAATATAAAATGAGGTTGATATAATATTAATGGAAGGTTTGAAAATAGCAATTGGTGGAAAGGGAGGAGTTGGCAAAACGACTGTTTGTGCGTTTCTGGCCCAGATATTTGCTCAGGATGGTTTTGATGTTTTAGCAATAGATGCAGACCCGAATACTACACTTGCCATGGCTTTTGGTATTCCATCTGATCAAAATCCTGAACCTCTGATTAATCTGAAGGAACTAATAGCAGAGAGAACCGGCACACAACCCCATTCGATAGGTTCTTATTTCAGATTAAATCCGAAAGTAAGTGACTTGCCGGAAAAATACTGGCTTGAAGTTAATAAAATAAAATTACTGGTTCTGGGCGCAATTACTCATGGCGGTTCCGGCTGTGCATGTCCTGAAGGAGCATTTCTAAAGGCAATGCTAAGGCACATTATATTACAGCGAAAGGAACTTGCTCTGATAGATTTAGCAGCAGGCGTCGAATTTTTGGGCAGAGCGAGTATTCTCAGTACTGATATGCTTATCCTGGTAGTTGAGCCTGGAGGCAGAAGCATTGAAACTGCAAATAATATGGGAAAAATGGCAAAAGAACTTGGGATAAAACATGTCACAGCAATCGCAAATAAGATAACAAAGCAGACGCAAGTCGATTTAATTCGAGATCAATTAAAGAATATTAAGCTTCTCGGACATCTTGATTTCAGCGAGCAATTGATTGAAGCAGACATTATGCGTAAAGATGTGTTTAGCTCTGACCAGAGAGTTCTAACACAATTAAAAGAAGTTAAAGTTAATTTAGAAAATATTCTTAACAAAACATCTTTGGAGCAGGAAAGTGTAAAGTGAATAAAGTCCGATATTTCTGTTCTTTTTGAATACCGGATAAAAGTCAATGTTATAACAGAGGATTTATATGGAACCTAAAGAACGCAGTTCAGACAAAGCATCACAGGAAATGATAGCATGTATGGCCCAGGCCGGTCAGCAAAACGCATGGGATAGGTTTGATTCACAACTACCTCAATGCGGTTTTGGCAAACAGGGTATTTGCTGCAGGATTTGTGCAATGGGGCCATGCAGAATCTCCAAAAAATCACCTTTGGGCGTATGCGGAGCAACTGCTGACACAATCGCAGCAAGAAATTTGTTGAGAATGATTGCCGCCGGTGCCGCATCACATTCCGACCATGGTCGAGAGGTAGCACATACATTTAAGATGGCTGCTGAGAGTGAAAATTCCGATTACATGATTAAAGATGAGTTGAAATTACGGGAAGTCGCAGCCAGATATGGTATTAAAGTAGAAGGCAGGCAGACAAAAGAAATTGCATGTGAACTGGCGGATGTGGCATTATCCGAATTCGGCAAGCAGGAGGGAACACTTATTAGCACCCAAGTCTATCCGCCACCCGCAAGACAAAAGGTTTGGCAGCAACTTGGAGTAACTCCTCGCTCTATTGATCGTGATATCGTCGAGATTATGCACAGAACACATATGGGTGTCGGCTCAGACTATAAAAACCTTATGAAACAGGGTATTAGAGCTTCCTTATCCGATGGATGGGGCGGTTCACTGATAGCCACAGAGCTTTCGGATATTTTATTTGGAGCTCCCTGGCCGATTCGATTTGGTACTAACTTAGGCGTACTCGATGCCAAACAGGTCAATATTGTCGTGCATGGTCACGAACCGACCCTATCAGATATAATAGTGGCTGTTTCACAGGAACCCGAACTGGTGCAAATGGCCAAGGATAAAGGTGCCGAGGGTATCAATCTCGCAGGAATATGCTGCACAGCCAATGAGATATTGATGCGTCACGGAATACCGGTCGCGGGTAATTTCCTGCAACAGGAACTGGCCATAATGACCGGCGCTGTCGATGTTATGCTCGTGGACGTGCAGTGTATTATGCCTTCATTGGGATCACTGTCGAAATGTTTTCATACCAAACTGATTACTACTTCACCGAAATGTAAGATCGATGGTGCCGAGCATATTGAATTCCACGAAGACAAAGCATTAGAAATTGCACGACAGATAATTAGTGTAGCTATTGATAACTATGGAAACAGAAAAGGTAAAACAAGTGTTCCGAAGACGACCGAACGCGGTATCGCTGGATTTACAACGGAGAATATTTTTTACAATCTTGGCGGCAGATTCCGAGCAAGCTATCGGCCGCTAAACGACAACGTTATCAACGGGCGAATCCGAGGTGCCGCCGGTGTTGTTGGTTGCAATAATCCGAAACAGGTACACGATTACGGCCACCTTACACTCATAAAAGAGCTCATCAAAAATAATGTTTTAGTAGTGAGTACGGGCTGCAGCGCAATTGCCGCGGCTAAAGCCGGCTTGATGAGACCGGATGCAGCGGCTAAATATTGCGGCAAAGGGTTGCAGGAAGTCTGTGAGACGGTTGGAATCCCACCTGTACTTCATGTAGGTTCCTGTGTTGATAACAGCAGGATATTGACCATTTTGTCAAACGTGGTTGCCGAAGGCGGCCTGGGCGAGGATATTTCCCAATTGCCCGTGGCCGGAGCCGCACCGGAATGGATGTCGGAAAAAGCCGTTTCAATTGGAATGTATTTTGTTGCATCCGGAGTTTATACCGTTATCTCAGAACCACTGCCAATACTCGGTGCACCAAACCTGACACGTTATTTAACTGAGGAAATAGAGCAGGAATTAGGCGGAAAATGGGCTTTTGAATGTGATCCGATTAAAACAGCCGAGATGATGCTGGAACATATCGAAAACAAGCGTGATGCACTTGGAATTAACAAAAAAGGTGAACGTAAACTTTATGATATGGCGGATAGAAGGGCGATTAGCGTAGAATAATTAATATACTTATATATTGGAAGGTTAATCAATGTCAAAAATAATTGCATCAGCAGCTATTCGTGGTGCTCATAAAATAGCGAAACAGGCAGAAGAAATTTTATCAAAAGCTATCGAGCAAAAAGGATTTGATTGTCCAGTTGAGTTTCCAAATACAGGGTATTACTTACCCATCATTTATTCAATGACCGGCATCCCTATTAAAACACTCGCTGATTTTGAGCAGGTTACTCAGGAGATAAACAATCTGCTTCCCCCGTTTGTAGATGATGATTTATGGCTGCCATACCTTGGACATACTCTGGATGCCGGCATGGCAACACTTTTTGCTGAAGAAATAATTGAAGCTTGTAAATATCTTATTGGTCCCAATCCGGTAGATGATATCTGGCTCGGCGCAGCGGATGATGTAATACTTCGTGAGCGTGGAATTCAGTTTGTTGATGGTACAGCACCAGGTTTTGCCGCTATTGCCGGAGCTGCACCGGATGTTGAGACTGCTGTAACTATAGCACGCAAGCTTCAGGAACGTCGCTTGTACGTCTTTATGTCGGCTCATAATAACGGAACGACATTTGCGGAGCAACTTGTTGAAGGTGGTGTTCAACTGGGCTGGGAAACCCGTTTAATACCATTTGGTCGAGAGATTACATCTGCAATATATGCTCTTGGTTTTGCCAGCAGAGCAGCTCTAAGTTTTGGCGGTGTTCAACCTGGCGATTTCAGGCGCAACCTGCTTTACAATAAAAACAGAATTTTTGCATTTGTTCTGGCTCTTGGAGAAGTCACTGATGAATGGTATGCTACTGCAGCAGGTGCCATCAACTATGGTTTCCCAACAATAGCTGATAGTGATATTCCTGAAATTCTTCCCACTGGCATATGTACCTATGAACATGTTGTTTCGAAAATACCTCATGATAATATTGTGGAAAAAGCTATCGAAGTTAGGGGTTTGAAAATAAAAATCACTGAAATACCAATTCCAGTTAAGGTCAGTCCTGCATTTGAGGGTGAACGTATCCGCAAGGAGGATATGCAGTGCGAGTTTGGAGGCCAGAAGACCCCTGCTTTTGAATGGCTCCGTATGCGTGAAATAAGTGAAGTAGAAGATGGCAATGTGGAACTGATTGGCCCGGATATCGATTCAGTTGAAGTCGGTGGTCAACTGCCTCTTGGAATTGTTATTGAAGTTGCAGGTAGAAAAATGCAACCTGATTTCGAACCAGTTCTTGAAAGACTGGTACATACTTTCATAAATGAAGCCCAGGGAATATGGCACATGGGTCAGCGCGATATGAACTGGTTGCGCATCAGTAAGGAAGCTGCAAAAGCTGGTTTCAAACTTGAACATGTCGGAAAACTTTTACATGCCAAGTATCATGATGAGTATTCAAGTATTTTAGATAAAGTTCAGGTTAAAATATACACTGATCTCAAACAGGTTGAAGAACTTCGCACTCAGGCACAGGCTGTTTTTGCCGAACGTGATGCAAGGCTCGCAGGTATGCAGGATGAAGATGTTGAGACCTTTTATTCCTGTCTGTTATGCCAGAGTTTTGCTCCCAACCACATATGTGTCGTTTCTCCGGAACGCCCGGGTCTGTGTGGCGCGTATAGCTGGCTTGATTGTCGAGCAGCTTATGAGATAACACCAACAGGACCAAATCAACCTATTACTAAGGGAAATCTTATTAATAAAACTGCTGGCCAGTGGGACAAGATAAATTCGTTCATTGCAAAGGTAAGCGGTGGTAACGTAGAGCGAATGAGTCAATACAGTATGATTGTGGATCCCATGACTTCATGCGGCTGTTTCGAATGTATCTCCGCAGTTTTACCACTAACAGGTGGTATAATGATAGTTAACAGAGAGTTCTCTGAGATGACGCCATGCGGAATGAAATTTTCAACACTTGCGGGAACCGTTGGCGGCGGCCAGCAAACTCCTGGATTCATTGGGCACTCGAAACATTATATAGGTTCAAAAAAGTTTATTGCTGCTGAAGGCGGTATTGTTAGAATCGTTTGGATGCCGAGTGCTTTGAAAGAAGAAATGAGAGATGTATTAATACAGAGAGCCAATGAGCTTGGACTCGAAGGTGAGAAATTCATTGATATGATTGCCGACGAAACTACTGCCACTACCGAAGAAGAGGTTATGGAATTTGTAACTAAGGTAAAACATCCTGCAATGGCTCTTGAATCCATGTTCTAAAATACAACGCATATTAAACAATATCCGATAGAAATAAAATTTTGAGGAATTAAATTATGGCACTAACAGGACTTGAAATATTCAAACTCTTACCTAAAACCAACTGTAAAAAATGCGGCAAACCTACATGTCTTGCTTTCGCAATGGCTCTTGCACAAAAACGTGCCAAGCTTGAGGAATGTCCCGATGTTTCAGATGAGGCTAAAGAAAAACTTTCAGCCGCTTCGGCACCGCCTATGCGAAAAGTTATTTTCGGAACAGGTGACCATCAGGTACAGGTAGGTCAGGAGACTGTGTGTTTTAGACATGAAGAAAAATTTCATAATCCTGCAGTCCTTGGTGTTACTGTATCAGACAAACTCGATGCAGAAGCGATGAAAAAACGAATCGAGTCTATAAACTCTTTGCAATTCGAACGTATCGGAATAAAAATCGGTGTCCGGACCATAACTATAGTCAATGACAGTGGTTCACCTGAGTTGTTTGCCAAAGCCGCAGAAGCTGTAAAAGAAGGCAGCGATCTTGCAATAATTTTAGTGACGGATTTACCTGATGCAATGGCCGCTGCTGTTACTAAAGTCAAAGACAGGATTCCTCTTATCGGTTGTGCGACTCCCAAAAATGCTGAAGCTATGGCCAAAATCGCAGCAGAGAACAAATGCCCTCTCATCGCCAAAGCAGAATCTATTGAAGCTCTTTCAGAACTGACTGAAAAAATATCAGGCTCAGGAGTAGAAGATATTGTTTTAACGATAGATGGTGAGAGTGTTAAAGATAAGCTTTACAATTACTCCAGAATACGTGTATTGTCATTAAAGAAGGGCTTCCGTCCATTAGGTTATCCGACAATATCTTTCGTTACTGGTTCAGATGATGACCAGGTTGCATTAGGGGTAAGCTGCATCTGTAAATATTCAGGTATTGTTATTGTCGATACAATTGAACCTTATGCACTTTTACCAATGCTTACAGCCGTGATGAATATCTTTACTGATCCGCAAAAGCCTGTTCAGGTCGAACCGAAAATATATTCTATAGGCGAACCGGATGAAAACTCTCCGGTAATGTTTACGACAAATTTCTCTCTTACTTATTACACGGTGGAGTCTGATGTTGAGGCCAGCAGAATTCCGAGTTATATTCTCGTAGTTGATACCGAAGGAACAAGCGTTTTAACTGCATATTCAGGCGATAAGCTTAATGAAAAAACAGTTGCTGATGCCATGAAAAAATACGGAATCGAGAGTATGGTCAAACATCGAAAATTGATAATACCTGGCTATGTAGCCGTAATGAGTGGTAAACTTGAAGAAGCCACTAACTGGGAGATTATGGTTGGCCCACGAGAATGTTCGATGTTACCTAAATACCTAAAAGAAGTCTGGAATTAATCCATCATTCAATAATATCAATGTGAAAATATAACCATTTGTATGATTAGATGAAAGAAAATAAACAATGACAACAATTGCGGTTAGTGGTAAAGGCGGCTCAGGCAAAACGACTATAGCCGCGATGATGATAAGATGTTTGATTGAACAGAAGAAAGCTGATGCAGTTCTGGCTGTTGACGCAGATCCTAATTCATGTCTTGGTATTACTTTGGGTGTTGAGCCGAAAGGTGTAGTTGCTGATATAAGAGAAAACGTTCGCTCTAAAGAACCAAGTAATACAGGAATGGACAGGCTGCGAACAGTAGAATATGGGATTCAACAGGCAGTTACGGAAGCCAGGGGTTTTGATTTACTTACTATGGGACGACCTGAAGGACCGGCTTGCTATTGTGCAGTTAACAATATGCTTAGAAAATTCATGGACAACTTAAGTTCCAGATATCGTTATGTAGTAATTGATAATGAAGCCGGGATGGAACATTTGTCACGACGTACTACAAATAACGTAGATCAGCTTTTCATTATAGCTGAACAAACTCCGATTGGTTCAGTCACCGCGGAAAGAATTTTCACACTCGCAACTAAATTACCGATTGCAGTAAAGAAAATAAATGTTATCTGGAATAAATGTAACGTCAATAGTGAAAGTTATTTATCAGGTAACATCGAAACAGCAGGAAATGTACTTTATGACAACGACGTTGTGAACAACTCAAATCAGGGTAAAACAGTATTCGAGCTTGCAGAAGATAATCCGGCCTATCTGGAAATATCAAGAATAATCAAAAAAATGTAAACTTAGTTTTATGGGAGACAATTGAATGCCATTACCAGAAATAACAGACAGTTTTACCGGGTCCGTTAATCGGATTACACTTGGAGCAACAAAAGAAAATGGTGGTACTCGAACGAACACTGTCACCATAGGAGGCGCTCGCAATGTCGTTTATGGAGGCTCTTTTGAAGATGCCAGTGAAAAACCTGTAATAGCAATGGATGTGCTCGATACGAGACCACGAGACTGGCCTGACGCTTTAGTTCAGGCATATGATGATGTAATGGATAGTCCCGGAGATTGGGCTAAAAAGTGCGTCGAAGAATTCGGAGCTGAACTTATTTGTATAAAATTCGATGGTATTCATCCTGATAAGGATGATAAAGATGCAGACCATGCTGTAAAAGTTACAGAAGAAGTTCTAAAATCAGTTGGAGTTCCTCTTATTCTATGGG
Organism: Sedimentisphaerales bacterium; assembly: GCA_016931715.1. Classification (GTDB taxonomy): domain Bacteria; phylum Planctomycetota; class Phycisphaerae; order Sedimentisphaerales; family Anaerobacaceae; genus JAFGPS01. The sequence goes on along the minus strand of JAFGEF010000069.1, from coordinate 6,307 downwards.
GCAGCAGAAATGATGAAAAAGATAACCAGGTTATGCCAAAAGTCAGCGGAGCTGCTAAAGGAGAAAAGTGTCTTATAGGAACAATTTCTGAAATTAATTACAAGTCCCTGACCGCTATAGCAATGGCTGATGGTCACTATTTGATTTCAGAAGCTCCTATTGATATCAACATCGCTAAACAAGTTAATATATTGGCGTCCGATATGGGTTTCCCGCTGGAACGTATTGTTACATTCCAGGCTACGGGTGCTTTGGGGTATGGAATAGAGTATGCTTATTCGATACAAGAACGGCAACGTCTGGCAGCACTTACAGGTGATAAAATGATGGCAATGCCGGCCATTTGTGATGTAGGTTATGAATCATGGAGGGCCAAGGAAGCTAAACTTGAAGATGCTCCGGGTTGGGGTTCTATTGCTGATCGAGGTCCTATGTGGGAAGCTACTACAGCGGTTTGCTTGTTACAGGCAGGAGTTGATATTATCCGCATGAGACACCCAAGATCAGTTGCTGTTGTTAAAAACTTTATTAACAAGGTTTGGAGTTAATTACTTTTACAAAGGAGATTCCAATTATGATACTAATCGGTGAACGAATCAACGGTATGTTTACAAATGTTAAAGAGGCCATTGCTGATAGAAACAAACAGGTCATCCAGGAACTTGCACAAAAACAAACCGAGGCAGGTGCTTCATATTTGGATGTTAATGTCGGTACTGCCGCATCAGATCAGGAATCGGCAATACAATGGTTAGTTGAAACAATTCAGGAAACGTGTTCAACACCTTTGAGTCTTGATTCACAAAAGCCTGCTGTTATAGCTGCCGGATTAAAGGCTGTTAACATTGAAAATGGTGTCATTCTGAATTCCACACCGTTAAATAAGAAAAGCGACGAAGAAGTATTCGACAAGTACCTGGAAATGGCGCAACAGGCCGGACCAAAAGGCTCTATAATAGCTCTAACAATGGATAAAAACGGAGTTCCACAAGATATTGATACTCGCGTTTCTATTGCTGCTGAAATAGTCTCGAAAGCCACGGAAAAAGGATTTGATACTCAGAGGATTTTTATTGACCCTATTATTTTGCCAGTTAAAGTACCGAATGCACAGGTTCAGCCTGGAAATATTTTATCAGCAATAGACCAGATAAAATATCTTTCAGATCCTGCTCCTCACATGACTATAGGCTTATCGAATTTATCTCAAGGAGCTACAGAAAGAAGTATTATAAATCGGATATTTCTTGCTATGGCAATTTCTCGCGGCTTAGATTCAGCTATTGTCGATGTACTTGATAGGGATCTAATGAATGCAGTTGCTACTGCTGAAATGTTAATGAACAAACAAATATATTCAGACAGCTTTTTGAAAGTTTATTCTTAGACAAATTAAATAAGAACATGGTGCTAAATACTTTTTTTAGAAAACGCTTAAAAACCTTCAGGTGAACATTATTACAGGTTCTATGTCGATATTTTAGACTCTGCGGCTTATTAAACATAAATTATGGATTACAATCACTATGATGTTATACAGAAACCATAGAATAATATGATTTGACTCTTTTGGCATAGAATACTACAATACGATTTTACAACAGTCTATAATAGAAACTGGTATATGTTCAGTATCGGAAAGGGGAAGTAAAAGATGGTAAATAATCAAAAAGGATTTCACCTAAACAGACGCGGATTCATTAAAACAACCGCCCTGGCTGGTATGGCGGCAACTCTGCCGACATCGAGTTTCGCTGAAAAAAGCATTGTAAGCGGATCAAAACCAAGTCCTGCCGGAAAAAAGAGGAATCTGCTTTTTCTGACTGATGTCCCTGAGAACTTTGTAAATCTGATTGAATCTATTAAATCAATCAAGGAATATGAGATTAACGTGATCACGATAAAAACCGATTTCCAAAATCACCAGGAGCTTCTCAAGGCCATTCAGGAAAAAAACGCGGATATAATTTTAATGCGGTTGTCTGCTAACGTAACTATGTCCTCCAGATTTATTGCTGAAGGCATGGGAACTCTTGATCTCCCGGTAATCCTTCTTCCTGTAAATTATGACCTGATCATGTGGGAGACAGACCTTGCGGCATCCTTTCGTATTAAAGGAACAAACGCCATTGTCGCAAATTCGGAGGATCACGCTCTTGAACTGATAAAGATCGTTGCAGCACCAAGACCTCTTGAAGGTCAGAAGGCCATGGTGTTCGGTAAACCTTTTAATTCGACCAGTATTCCGGCACCAAACTTAAATGTGGATTATGTTTATAAACTGACAGGCGTGAGAATAGAACACCGGCCAATAGACGATCTGAAACAGCTTTTAAAAGACGTCGATATGGCGGCAGCCAGAAAAGAATTGGAAAAATGGAAAAATGGAGCAAAAAAGGTTATTGGCCCGACAGATGAGATGATGCTTCATTGTGCCAAAATGAATGTATTATTGCATTCCCTCATAGAGAAGGAAAATCTCGCCGCTGTTTCCATAGATTGCCTGAGTTTTTCATTTGGCAGTGATACTACTATTCCGCTTCCATGCCTGGCATATACCGAATTGAGAGACGAAGGAATAACAGCGGCATGTGAAGCTGATATATATATGATGCTTTCGTCTATGTTAATGCAGTCAGTTAGCGGCAGGCCCTCTTTCCAGAGCAATGTTTCATCGGTAGATGTTGAAAAATCCACCGCTATTCTTCGACATTGTGTCACTCCCACAAAAATATATGGTTCAAATGCTCCGCAGATACCCTATAACCTGCGCGATTATCATGGCATGGGTAAAGGAGTCGTTCCCGAAATAGAATACCCTGTTGGCCTCGACATAACTATGGGCGGATTCACCAAGGACCTGAAAAGTTTCCTTATATGGCCCGGAAGAATAGTCAAGGGTATAGATGATACAGGAACACCGTCATTTATTCAAAATGCTCCTCCTGGATACGAGAATTGGCGTAAATACTGCTCAAACAGGGCAGAAATAAAAGTGAAGGATGTTCATGATTTCATGAAAAAAATAGTCGGTATCCATCATAATATGATTGCCGGGAGTTATGGAAAGGCAATCGCTGATTCATTGATTCGAATGAATATAAATGTTATTGCTCCGCCTGATTTGGCAGCACCTGAAGCATAGGTCGTCAAACAGGAGTCACGCATAATCCCAATTAAAAAAGAGGCTTTATGAAATTAGATTCATCAAGAAGAAAGTTTTTAAAAGCCGGAGTTGTTTTACCTATAGCAGGTTTAGTATCCACACACAGTGTAAAGGCATTTTCAGACACAACTGATAATACGACTTACAGGGTGTTAGGGAAAACCGGTTTGAAAGTATCCGGTGTTGGTTCAGGTGTAGGTATTGAACCTGATCCTAAGGTCATCGCAAGGGCTATTGAACTGGGTGTGAATTATTTCGACACTGCCCGTGGTTATGGGAATGGTAAAAGTGAACAAATAACAGGAGACGCCCTCAAGGGGAAAAGAAATAAGGTTATTCTGGCTACAAAAACCGATGGAAAAACCAAAGCCGATATATTTAAAGACATGGACGAAAGTCTGAAGGCATTGAAAACGGACTATGTTGATATTTATCATCTGCACTCCAGAGACACCCCTGATGCCATTACTGACGAATCGGTTGAGGCATGTGAAATACTTAAAAAGCAGGGAAAAACCTGTTTTATCGGTGTAAGCACCCATGATGTTCATGCTGTTGCGGATACAATCATTGAAATAGGTAAGTTTGATGTAGTTCAGACAACCTATAGTTATGCCATAGGCGGTGCGCCCCTGAGGCAGAAGGCCATTGCTAAACTATATGCAGCAGATGTTGGTATTGTGGCAATGAAGGTAATAATTGCAGTTGCCGGTTTTGTGCCGAGGGATATCAATCTACCCGAAGAGGGACCGTTAGCGGCAATAAAATGGGTCCTGCTGAATCCTGCAATATCAACCACGGTTCCATATGTGAAGAATATAAAAGAACTTGAAATGAATGTTCGGGCGATGAAAGAGGCTTACACACCCCAGGACGAGAAAATGCTGTACATTCGAAATGAAGAGATACGACCGGATTATTGCCGAATGTGCTATGAGTGTAAAGGAAAATGTCCGAATAGTGTTCCTGTAACCGATGAGTTGCGTTTTCTGGCCTATTATGATTTCGGCGGCAACTTGAAGCAGGCGAAAGAAAACTTCAGGTCTCTGTCCGAGCAAATCAAGGGTGTGCGTTGCAGTGATTGTTCGTCTTGCGCCATTGAGTGTCCTAATGGTGTGGATGTCCGGAACAGATTGATTCGCGCGCAGACGCTTCTAACGTAGATTGTAAATAAAACATAATACACGAAAAGGAGAAAAACATGAGTTCTCGTAAAGACAATGAAATAGATGAAAGCAAAAGAGATTTTTTAAAGGGCGTGTCCGGCGGAGCAGCGGGTGTAGCCATTGCCAGCGCTCTGGCGTCGTTGGGCTTTGGTGGGTGTCAGAAGGCGGGAGGTCCTGCGGTTGATGCCACCAGTGGCGCAACCCCAATCGCCAGTGCCGCCAGTTACACCGCGAATACCAGTGCCGCCGGTGCCACCGCGAATGCTGGTGCTCAGGATGGAACTCAGGCGGCCTCGCCTTTTTTCAAAAACCCGCCGCCATGGCCCAAGGGTGTTGATACTCACAAATATGACCACTTATTCAGCACATCACTTAGGGAAAATTCCATTACGGACGTAGTCGCCGGTCCTCAGGCATATTTCAGGGGTGACAGCGATCTTCCCGGAGCAAAAATCAATATGGGTTGGCAGATGTTCGTGAAACCATACAAGCTGGAACTGGAGTCACATCACCATGATACCGATGAATATTTATTCTTCCTCGGTGCGGAACTGCCGGACCTCGTGGGTTCCTTTGACGGGGAAATTGAGTATTTCATGGGTGTAGAGAAAGAAAGACACATAATCACAGAGGCTACTGTTCTCTATATACCGGCGGGACTGGAGCATAATCCCTGTGACATCAAGAGACTAACCAAACCGATGATGTTCAGTGCGCTTCAACTGGCACCCTATTTTAACGGGACATACCAGACCATGGGGCATATGGAATTTAAGAGTATGACTAAGATCAAGTAATTCTTCTCTGTGTAAGAAAGCATTTCAACGGACCGATGAGTCTTTGAGACGGATTGGAATAAATAGGTAAACGTCCCGAGTTATTTGTTCCATCTAAGGAGTCTAAATTATTATGGCAGATAAAGAAGCGTTAAAAGCAAAAGTTCAGGAACTGGGTGCCAGAAAATGGGATGATGAAGGTCTTGAAAAAAGAATGCGAAAATTGATGAAAGACGGCATTCCTAAAAAGAAGCTTGATCCTGCTTACATGAAAGCACACAAAGCTGAAATACTGGATCATGTTGAGCGTTTGGCTGAAGAATATAATTATTATCTTAAAAACTGCGCCCAGGGAACAGCTCTTGCATTGTTTGAAGAATTTGGTATAGGCAGCATGGAGATTATCAAAGCATTGACTCCCTTCCCGGGAGTGGGCGGCACAGGCGACATGTGCGGCGGTATTACCGGCTCGCTTATGGCTTTAGGTCTTTGGTTCGGAACTGACGACAGGACCAAACCTGAACTTACCGATCCGGTAATTAAGTTATCCCAGAAATTAATGGCGAAATTCGAAGGTAAACTCGGGTACATGTACTGCGCGGATATTATTGAAAAAATAATACTGGGATACGCAATCAATCCGGGTGAAAACGACCAGGCGATGGTTCAGTTCGGGCATGACAAAGGTTTTGAAAAATGCGGCCTTCCTCCGGGAACGGGCGTCAGAATTGCTGCTGAATTCATGATCGACAGTATGTAGTAGCTAAGTAGTAATTAGCAGTATTTAATACTATTTCCTTTTTACCTCGTATTTGCAAACCAATAAAGATCATAATGCCGGCAATGATCGTTTTTTTAAAGTTGTACATGAGAAAAGCATATACAAATTCCCCATTATATTAAATAAAGGGGGAATTCATATCTTTTCCATATTATTTATTTTTATTTTTTTAATCAAGGGTATAATAAAAATTCTAATTGTAAGGAATTTTACATCATGAAAATAAAACGGAAATATCCATATTTCATTGAAGATCCGCTTGAATACAACCGAGTGGATCAATTCCTGAAAGTCTTTGCTGCCATCCTGGAAACATCCAGTTACAGGCATCTGCTTGATCTATACTCTAAAGCGGCAATGAAATGTTCCAGATGCACATCCGAGTGCCAGATATACGAAGTCACAAAAGATCCGAAAG
>JAFGEF010000068.1 GCA_016931715.1 Sedimentisphaerales bacterium | reverse complement strand
GTAATAAATCTCAAAACGTTTCTAAAAAATAGCCCCATTTTTTGTTTATAAACCTCTACAACTTTGCTACAACCAGAAAGGCCATTATCTCCCTGTCTTTAAAAGTGTCAATTTCATAAGTGCTTTAATAGCAGTTACTTAAGCAGCTCAGAAATTTGGTGATAGTTTTCAATGGCCTATCCCAGTTCTGACTAAAAATGCTTATAAATATTTTTTAAATATATTTTATTTAGTACTTGACAGTTTTATTTATATCAAATATATTTTTCATATATCAAATTAGGAGATGTAATATGACTGAGTCAAAAAAGAAAAAACAAGGCAGGCGGAAAAAAACCGTATCAGAACTGACAGAAGCGGAATGGGAGATAATGGAAGTTGTTTGGGAAAAAGAACCCTGTGCAGCCGGAGATGTACAAGAAACACTGGCTGACAGCAAAGGCTGGGCTTATGCAACGATAAAGCTCACGATGGACCGGATGGTTGGAAAAGGCTTTCTTGAAATACAGAAGATTCGCAACCTGCAACTTTTCAAATCCTGTATAAATAAGGTAGAGGCAAGACGAGGAGAGTTGCGCAAAATGCTCAAACGTGCTTTCGGAGGAGCACTTACACCAATGTTGAAGTTTCTAATCGAACACGAGGGTTTATCAAAAGAAGAGGCGACTGAGCTCCGTAAGCTTGTTACTACAAAAGGAACAAGTAAAAATTAATAAGAATCTATTCCTGTAAGCGGGAGGTTTAATAATGTATGATATAGTAAACAGCCTTCTAATAGCACTGAATAATATTGGTAAGGTATTCTTCAATTATGCAACTGGTATATTTGTCCAAACTGCTATTTTAGTAGTTGTACTATTTATAATAGATATGCTGTTAAAAAAACGTGTTCGTGCCGTCTTTCGTTATTGTATATGGCTGCTCGTACTTGTAAAACTTATTTTGCCTCCTACACTTTCTTTACCTACAGGTATTTATTATTGGGCACCAGATAATTTATCTGTAACTCTTCCATCCTCAGAACAAACATTTGAATTTGAAATAGTCGAAAAAAAAAGTATCAGTGAATATATTGAGTCCCCAGATATTTTGACTTCTAAAAGTTCTATAGAAAGTACTCCATTGACTATTAATTCAGAGCAAGATTTAATCCCTATTACCTGGCAGGCTATTATCTTTGTACTATGGGTGTTCGGTGTATTAGCTTTTCTTCTGATACTTATCCAGAGGCTGAAATTTGTTAGAGGTCTCGTTTCCCGTAGTAATCCCGCCTCAGATGATTTGCTTGCTTTGCTTCAAGAATTCAGTTTGCAGATTAATATAAAGCAGAAAATTCAGTTAAGATTATCAGATGCCGTATCAAGTCCGGCAGTCTGCGGTTTAATTAATCCCGTAATATTAATGCCTGTCAATCTTGTCAATAATTTATCACATGTGGGATTGAGGTCTACTCTGATACATGAACTTGCTCACATAAAGAGATTAGACTTATGGATCAATTTTGTTCAGACTGTATTGCAGATTATTTATTTCTACAATCCTTTTGTCTGGTATGCCAATTCTGTTATTCGTAGGGTCTGTGAAGAAGCAGTAGATGAAACGGTCCTGGTTGCTCTTGATGGACAAATTGATGATTATAGTAATACTCTCATAGATATAGGTGAAAAAGCTCTTTGGAAATCGGATTTAGGTCTTCGTCTTATTGGAGTAGCTGAATCAAAAAAGGCATTACAATGGAGGATTAAACAAATGTTAAGTAAACCAATACCTAAAAATGCAAAACTTGGAATTCTTAGTATTATCGCTTTGCTTTTAATCGCAGTAGTCCTACTGCCCATGGCTAAGGCTGAAAGATCGAACCAGCCAGTTACTAGCGGAGCAGGCGAAATGGCTCCAGCCATGACAGTGGGAGATGAGATTATTGACCCGAACACCGGAGTTAAGTTCGTGCTGGCCAAGACGTTCTCTGGTGCAAACAACGTGATTAAGTTCACCAACAAGTTGAATCTGTCTCCCGATGCTCGATTCCTTGTTTCCATCACTGGCCGTGTAGTCCCGCTTGACGGAACAGCACCGTTCCTCTATACCGAGCATATGGAGGATGTCCGCGATGCGGCGGTGTCTCCAACCGGGCGATACATTGCCCATGGAGAAAAGACGATCTGGTTGCAGCTGGTATCCAAGGATACAATGCGGCCGGATGGTCCCGCGAGGAAGCTCATTGACTTGGCTGAAGGGCAACTGTTAGGAAGGAATAATGGGAAAGGCCTCTTCTGGACGCAGGATTCCCAGACTGTATTCTTTTGGGCCAATGACGCAAATGACCAGTTACGTAGACATGCCTTTTCAGCGGCGTCCGGCACACCTGTCAGTTTTCCCGACGCCGTATCAGCAGGATTGCTTTCTCCGGATGGAACATGTGTCGCCTTAACCACCTCCTTAGGAGTATGGCTGATCAAACCGATAGGTGACGGAGCCATACGAACACTTTGCAACGCAAGGCCGAGCCCCCTGTGTTGGTCTGAAGATGGGAAGTGGCTGATTGGAGCTCTGCTTAACGGAGGAGCGAGGTTAGTACGATACCCAGAGGGCCAGGAGTACCGTGTTTCCTTGCCGAAGGAATTGGCACACGAAATAGATGATTATTCAGGGACAAGCTGTGTGGGGTCGTCTGCCGATGGGAGCAGGCTCTTCTTCTACCAAACTGGGTACGAGGTCAAGTGGCGGATCAAGGTCGCGTCTGCGGAAGGCTCAACTCTCCTCAATCTGGACAGCGATGTGCGTTATGCGTTTAGACCCTTCCAATGGACACAAGATGGAAAAGCAACGTTTCAAACTGACTATAAGGTGTATAATATGCAACCGGAAACCGCCTTACTTATGACTCCTCTCTCTGGAGCGGAGCCAGTGCAGTTCGTCCTCACACCTGCCGTTTCCGCCGAAGCCACACCTCTGGCCGTATCTCCGGACAGCAAGTGGTTGCTGTTCACCGCGTCTCAGAAATCCGACAGCAACACGTTGGACTTGAACGTGGTACCCCTGTCAATGGCTGACAATAAGGTCAGTGCACCAGCCACGACAATATTGCATATTGCATCCCTGGCGCAAGTAAACCGAAACGCCTTGGTATGGTCACCTGACAGCGCGCGGGTGGCGTTAACCTGCCAGGCCGATCCTGAGGACGAGCAAGACATCTGGGTCGTTTTCAGAGATGGCAAAACGCCGATTCGTCTTACCCGAACGGCATCGATTGAGAGCGACCTGAAGTGGTCGCAGGAAGGAAATATGCTGGCCTGCGTCTGTTATGATGGTAGTGCCAGGGAGCTGACGGTCATCCCAACGGAAGGTGGAGATGCGGTGGTGATCCGCAAATGGACTGACGCGGACGCACCCGCATGGGGATGGTCGCCTGACGGCAAGTCTTTGACAATAGCAGAAGAAGACATGTTGATGCGTCAGCCCTTGTCCAGTGACAAGGCTGAGCCGATTGTCAGTTTGAAGGAGTTAGGAATTGAGCGGATGGAATGGCTGGCTTGGAGCCCAGACGGAAGCCGACTTGCCCTGGCCTACGGCGAGCGCAACACCGGAGATCTGCTGGCTTCTTGGGGACAACTTCTGTTTGCACGCGTTGAAGGAGGACGCTTACAGCAGATAGCGAAAGAGAGACTGAACGGAGGCATTTTATTCTATGCGTGGTCCCCTGACAGCACACACGTGGCCTACCTGTGCGAAGATACCGTACCAGTCAGGCCTGAGGGTCGGCTCTATGAAGTGGTCGTGGATAATATCGTGGAAAGGATAAAAGCGGGAGCTATTGCGCCCGTCCAGCCACGTGCAACTGAATCCACCGCCGCAGGAAACGCACCGTGATCGAATGTCTTGGAGGCTATGAATATTAGTTGCCTTTGTTCTTGAAGCTTCTGTTTAGTTTATAGTATTCAATTATGCCAGTAGGAAGATATTCTTGAGCAATGAGGTGTATAATACAATCAAGATATGGGATATAGCCAACACTGAATGAGTTGAGATTGAGTTATTAACAGAAGAAGAAGGCCGATTCTGGATTCGCAGAAACTTAGTAAAACTCGACTGACATCGAGGTGCTGCACAAGCATGGAGCAAAATAATAAGCCCTAAATATGACCTTATTTTAACTCGAGAATTTATACAACCAATATACAACCAGAAAGGCCATTATCTCCCCAATTTTTAAAATGCCTATCTCATAAGTTCTATAGCATCAATATCTTACGATTCTTAAAAATTTGGTGATAGTTTTCAATGCCCGTTGACATTTTTCCCAATAATGTGGTAACCGGATCAAATGACCTATCTCCTCTCATTTCATATAATAATCATAAGTGTATGTGTTACAATTTGTTATGAAGTTATGATTGGATTTTCTTATGAAAATAGTACAACCGTTTGTACAACTATTTCTAAAATATCGTTTTAAAAAGTCATTTTTAGGAGGAGAATATTATGAAAAGCTCAAATAGAAAAACTCGTTCCGACAAATTCCAACTTACTCTGCATGCATCAGCCTTCCAAAACATTACAAGTCTGTTTCCAGATCAAATCTGCATTTGAGTATTATGAAGGCTATGTTCCACTGGGCTCGCAAGAATGATATCTTAAAAAACATTCCAAACATTGATGCAATTTCAAGAGCAAAAGAAATTCATCAGGATAGATACACTTTTAATTCAGAACAGATAAGCAGGTTATTATCTATCGCAGACGTCAAAATGCAGGCAATGATATGGCTTGGATTAAATTGTGGCTTTGGATGTACAGATTGTGCATATTTGAAATGGACTGATTTGGATCTTGTAAATGCCAGAGTAATATTACCGAGAAGAAAAACTGGCATTTATAGAGATTTACCTTTGTGGCAAGAAACTGTTAAGTCACTACAGATTATTCCCAAAGAAGGCAGCTTTGTCTTTTATACTTCAAGGAGTAAACCGTATATACAGACAAATATGAAAGTTGATGACAGCGGTAACGAAGCGTATACAATTACAAATTTAATAACTACGAAATTTCGAAGATTGATTATAAAAGCTGGACT
>JAFGEF010000067.1 GCA_016931715.1 Sedimentisphaerales bacterium | reverse complement strand
GCCTGCACCGTGAAGTGTCATTAAAAAAATGTAAAAAAAAGAAAAATAATTGTGTTTTATTGGCTTGACAACGGTCGTTCCATATCAATATGGTTGTAGCGGATTTATATCTAAATAGGGTTATCTTTGCTTCATGGCATATTGTCTTATGGTTACGCTTCGTCATAAGTTGCGATTCTGTGCAGGCGGCCTTACGTCACAGGACGTGCTTGATAAGCTGGGTTCTATTGTGATGATAGATGTTCGCATACCGACTACGGATGGGCGGGTTCTTGAGATGCGTCGTTACAGCCAGCCGGAGGATGAGCATAAGATAATACTTGATGTGCTGAAGTTGGATTTACCGAAACAGCCGCCGCCGAGGATATATATGTCCGCTTCGGACGAACTTCCTGATGCCATTTGTGGTGAAAACTAACCCCGCTGGCGCTATCGCCAGCCCTGTTTTTATCCCTTATCTGCGAAAGTTGGGTTAAGGTACCGCCAAGAATTGCGGCAAAACCCATAGGCATAAAAAGCCGTGAAGTTGGAATGCTTGTATTACGGGATATACGTAGAAGTGCAGGCAAAAATAGTGCTGTTGCACCAATATTTTGCATAAAAGCCGAGATCAAATCCACAGCGGCTGAAACAAAAAGTGTAAGTCGACTTGGATTGGTTCCTGCCGTCTTGATAATCGGGCCGGTCAGACGCTCCATAACACCGGTGCTGTCTATACCATATCCGAGAATCATAACGGCTATCATGGAAATAACTGCATTGCCTGCAAAACCTGAAAATATCTGTGCCGGCGTGACTAATTTGAGCCATGCAAGGATTAGCATTATGAATATTGCGATAACATCTACACGCAGCCACTCACCAATAAAAAGAATGACTGTTACTGCCAATACTAACAAAACCAGTGATATCTCGAATGTCATCTTGGTATTCCTCAGACAAAAACATTCTTTCTAATAATGCTATATTCGGTTCACCTATAAACTTTCTTTTTTTCGAAAAACAGCAACAGCACATTTAATTAGTATCCTTTTTCTATACCAATTAAGTAATTTTAAAATTTTTTCCTGTTTATAACAACATATGTCGCGGGCATTAGAAACAACGCCACTATAATCTCCATTCCGAGTCCGCCAATAGCGGCCACCGCCATAGGCTGGAGCATATCACCGCCTTCTTCCAAATTCAGTGCCAAGGGTAAAAATCCGATCATGGTTGTCACGGTAGTCATGATCCTGGGACGCAACCTTATCTTTGCAGCATCTATCACAGCCTGATAAGGTGTCAAAACCTGCTGCACTTGAAGATCACCGGCATATGTCAATAGCAAAACACCATCGTTAACCGTAGCAGCTACAATGACCAACACTCCAATAATAACAGTAGCACCCAGAGGTAAATTAGAAGCAAACATTAAAAATACGACACCTGATAAACAGAACGGTACGCTGCCCAAAATTATGCCAGGCAGCTTGATACTGTTAAACTGAACAGTCAAAACAATGAATGAAAAGAATATCGCGAAAGCGAGTACAGCAAACACAGTTTCCTTCATATCAGCCATCATTTCTGCCTTTCCCCCGAAGTCGAATTCATAACCAGAGGGTATGTTGATTCCGGCCAATACTGTTCTAAGTTCACCGACCGCTCTTGCCAAATCACCACCAGTAATATCCGCTTCAACTGTAATCTGCTTAATCTGATTTTCTCTTATGATTTCCACCGGCCCTGACGCCTGAACGACAGCAGCGATATCCCGCAAATGAAGGGAATCGCCTTTAGCACAGGTGAGTCCCAGATTCTCTACATCCTGCTTGGTGACTATCTGCTTGTCCGGAACAAGAATCCGAATATCATAATACTCCTGCCCGTCGCGAAAACGCGTGGCCACCGCTCCGGTAATCATGGAACGCAGTGATGTTGCCACATCGGAAACCGATACGCCAAGTTCAGCGGCCTTTATGCGATCTATCTTGACTTGATACTCAGGTTTGGACAAATCCATAGAGAGCAGCACATTTTGAAAATGATCCATATCTGCGATAGTTCGAGTTGTCTGGTTCGCCAAAGCCGCGAGAGTATCCATATCCTGTCCACGAATTTGCACGATAATATCCGAGGCCTGCATGCCGTGTATGCCTTTAATAGGCATTTGTCTGACCATTGCCTGGCCGCCAGCGGGCTGGAGCTTACTGACGAGTTTGCGAAGATTGACAACGTAATCTTCAGTGCTGATATTTCTCGATGCTTTAGGAACAAGCTGAATATCCACCTCGCCTTCATTGGCGATTTCGTAAGTGGTTAGTCCCTTCACCTGACCGCCGGCGAGCGTAAACATCTTTTCTATCAACGGGTCACCGGTAATTTGTTCTTCAATTCTGCGAAGTACTCGGTCTGTTTCATACACTGAAGCGCCGGTCGGCATTTTAACTTTGACCATGATACGACCATCGTCAATCAATGGCAGGAATTCACCACCCAGATGTCCCAATAGCCTGATCGCCCCGAAAAGTATCAAGAAAAAAATGGCTATAGTTAACCATCGCCATTTTACGATCCTTTCCAGTACCCAGCCATATCCGTCTGTGAATCGGGCAAATAGACGTTCGAACCAGCCGGATTGCTGCTTCGGTCGGCTTATTCCGAATATCATTGCCATAATCATTGGTGTCACCGATACTGCAACAGCGAGACTGATAATAACGATGCCTGCAATGACAAGGATTAGTTCTCGAAAGAGCAGACTTGTCAAACCCGACACGAGCAAAAAAGGGACAAACAAAGCCAGAAACGACAGCGTGGCTGCTACGAGTGCCGGTCCAACTTCGCTTGTTGCAAACACTGCATTTCCAGCCGCATCTTTTCCGGGTTGTTCACGCCTCAATCGTGAAATGTTCTCAACTACAACGGTGGAATTATCCAATACAACACCTATGGCTACGACCAGTCCGCCGAGAGAAAAAATATTGAGTGAAAATCCGGCAAGTTTCATCAAGCCAAAATTAAGCACCAGGGTCAGAGGTAAAGCAATAACCATAACCAACACTTGTCTTACACTGCCGAGAAATATATAAACAACAATAACCAGCAAAACAGCTGCAGAGATTGCCGCATTGCGTACACCCGTTATTGCCTGTTTCACATAAACCGCCTGGTCTTCTACATAGTCAAGATGTAGCCCCTCTGGAAGAGATGGTTTCAACTCTTCCAGCAGTATATTTACGGATTCAGCCACTTGTACTGTATTTGCCTCAGCTTCTTTGAGCACTGAGATTTTGACACATTCAGTCCCATTGAATCGAGTCATTACCCGAACATCCTCGTGACCATCTATTACCTCAGCAATGTCACCCAGATAGACTTTCTTGTGTTCATCTGAAATGATAACAACATTACGAATATCATTAAGATTTGTAAACTCACCTGTCGTGCGTGCTATAAATTCTTTTGGACCAACTGTAACGCGACCTCCGGTCAATTCGATATTCTCCGCCGCGATTCTCTTGATAACTATATCAAGAGAAAGTTTGTGTTTTTCCATAGCCGGGGGATCAAGCAGAATACGAATTTCACGTTCGAGCCCGCCGACTATCTCCGTTC
>JAFGEF010000010.1 GCA_016931715.1 Sedimentisphaerales bacterium | reverse complement strand
GACCCTTGTTGGTGTGGTAGTGGTAAAAAATACAAAAAATGCCACATGGAGCAGGATAATTTTGTTGAGAGACCTCAAGCATCTATCAATATACCAGTAGCATTAAAGCATTTCGTATCCAAAGGAAAAGTCAGTCCACCTCGTGCTGTTCCTGCACATATTAAGTGTCCGTATTATGCTGAAACTAGTAGTGGTGAAGCAAAATCCTTGATGCAAAATGAATTGAGCAACCAGGAAATCGAACAGATGCGACATACCTGCCGTGCTGCACGTCGGGTGCTGGAAAAGGCCATAAAAGCCGTACGTCCAGGCGTTACTACCGATTATATAGATACTGTCGTTCACGAGGCGTGCATTGCCGAAGGCGGATATCCAAGCCCGCTAAACTACAATGGTTTTCCAAAAAGTGTGTGCACCTCTGTTAACGAGGTTATCTGTCATGGGATCCCTGATGATAGGCGGCTGGAAAACGGTGATATCATTAATATAGATGTTACCATTTTTCTAAATGGCTTGTACGGCGACTGCTCTGAAACTATTCCCGTAGGTAATATCGATAGGGAGTCTCAAAATCTTCTGGCTGTCGTTTATGAGTCTATGATGCGGGGAATTGCCGCTATTAAACCAAATGGCCTGATCAGAGATATCGGCCATGCTATTGAAACCTATGTAAAAAAATATGATTACAGTGTAGTACGTGCATATTGCGGGCATGGTATCGGCAAACATTTTCATTGCAGTCCAACCGTCCCGCATTTTTACAATCCGAATGAGCATACAAAGATAAAACCAGGTATGATTTTCACTGTTGAGCCTATGATTAATATGGGCAGTTGGAAACATACAATCTGGGAAGATGGCTGGACAGCAGCTACTTTGGATCTAAAGCGAAGCGCCCAGTTTGAACATACGGTGTTGGTTACACAAAACGGCGTGGAAATTTTAACCTTACCCAAACATTAGTCCCTGTAAAAATCAGAGAAATAATTCAGAATAGATTAGGAGGATCCATAAGATTATGTCTGACAAACATATCCCTGCTGATTATATCGAGATGGATATTGTAAAGGCTGAACGTTTTGACAAAAAGGTCAAAGATAACTTTACGTCGGTAATTATTTCCACAGTTAAACAAATCACCGAGGATTATGGTGTTTTAGAAGGTGTGTGTTTGGATATAGGCTGTGTTACGGCGGTGTTTGCAATTGAGCTTTGCAGACATTCAAAATTAAAGATATATGCGCTGGAAAAGGAAAAGGTCATATACGAAGTGGCGCACATGAACATTGAAAAAGAAGGATTGACAGATAAGATAATCCCTATCCTCGGCGATGCCCATGAACTGCCTTTTGATAATGATTTTGCCGACTTTATAATCGGCAGAGGCTCATACCATTGTTGGGAAGATAAAATACAGGTATTTAAAGAAATTCATAAGGTATTAAAAAAAGGTGGTGTTGGCCTTGTCGGCGGTGGATTTGGACGATATGTTACCGAGGAAGAATTAAACAAGATGAAATCTCTAAGAGATCGTTCCCTGAAAGAAAATGCTAAAGCTTACAATTCACATGATATTTTGAAAGAGAATATTAAAAAAGCGAATATAACCAATTTTCGGATAATTTACGATAAGGCGGGTCTTTGGGCAGAAATAAGAAAGTAGCATTTAAGGTTTGCTATCAGCAATTATTTTTGAAAGGATTGATGAATGAGATACGATATAGCTGACTTATCTTTAGCCGCTGGCGGCAAAAAAAGAATACTCTGGGCTGATAATGACATGCCTGTTCTTGCAGCAATTCGTAAAAGGTTCGCGAAAACCAAGCTTTTGAAGGGCAAAAAAGTTTCTGCCTGTTTACATATAACAGCTGAAACTGCCAACCTCGCCCGTACTCTTAAGGAAGGCGGAGCAGATATAGTATTATGTGCATCCAACCCGCTAAGTACTCAGGATGATGTTGCTGCTTCATTAGTAAAAGATTTTAAGATACCTGTTTTTGCCATTTGCGGTGAGAACAGAGCTACTTATTACAAACACATTAATGCTGCCATAGACAACAAACCGGTAATTACGTTCGATGATGGAGCTGATCTGGTAAATGAACTGCACACCCGCAGAAAAAAAGATGCCCACAGAATTATTGCAAGCATGGAGGAGACTACTACCGGTGTCATACGATTGCGTGCATTGGCAAGAGCTGGAAACTTAAAATTTACAGTAATTGCCGTAAATGATGCCGCCAGCAAACACCTTTTTGATAACCGCTACGGTACAGGCCAATCAACGGTTGATGGTATTATTCGGGCAACTGATATTCTGATGGCCGGAGTAAAAGTTGTCGTGGCTGGTTACGGCTGGTGCGGCCGAGGTTTTGCTATGAGAGCCATGGGAATGGGTGCCATTGTTGTCGTTACTGAAGTCGATCCGATCAGGGCTATTGAAGCGGCCATGGATGGTTTTGAAGTTATGCCTATGTCAAAGGCAGCGAAAGTAGGTCGATTATTTGTAACACTCACAGGTAATAAAAATGTTATCCTAGCGGAACATTTTAAAATGATGCAAGACAGAGCGATTATAGCCAACAGCGGCCACTTTAACGTTGAAATAGACATACCAGCCTTAAAAAAGATGAGCAAAAAAATAAAACGTAATGTCAGAAACCATGTTGACGAATATGTTTTGAAAAACAATAGGCGAATCCAAATCTTAGCTGATGGCAGGTTAATTAATCTTGCGGCAGCAGAAGGACACCCAGCCAGTGTGATGGACATGAGTTTTGCAACGCAGGCTCTGGAAACTGAGTATGTACTAAAAAAACAGGGCAAATTTGAGCCTAAGGTTTATGAGGTCCCTGTCGAAATAGAACAAAAGGTATGCACACTAAAGCTCGAGTCGATGTCGTTAGCAATAGATAAATTGACACCTGAACAAAAGGAATACCTTGCCGCAAGTGACGAAGGAACGTAATTTTGGTTTTCCGACTGACGTTATGGAAACTTTATTATGAAAAAGAACATAGCTGAAAAAGCTGCGGAGATATTAAAGACCTTGGCTAATCCCGCACGTTTACGTATAGCAGCATTACTTAGGAATGGTGAATTATGTGTTAGTGAGATTGTTGATGCACTATGAGAAAGAGAATCCATAGTCAGTCAAAATTTAAATAGAATGAAGGATAAAGGTATTTTAGACTCTCGGCGTCATGGTAGCAAAGTGTTCTATTATTTAAAGGACGCAAAAATGATGAACGGACTTTTGAATTGTATGGTTAAAGGGACCAATAAAAATATTTCGAAGTAGATTCTCGAGTAAATATAGACGTATTTAATGGTTCTACCGCAATTCTACGGGTTTCAACCAGTAGATAAAGTTATCCGCCATAGGCGGGACAGGTAAAACCTGTTGCAGTCAATCCCACAGGTTTTAACCTGATGAAAATCATCTACCACCAGCAGAGCAGGTGGTATGAGGAAGGCCCCTAAAAGGGGCCATTAGCTTAAGCTATGTTAATTTTCGTTACGATCATGTTTCTCTTGTTCTTGTATATATTTACGAATAAACGACTCATTCAAACCTACGGTACTAACACAATAACCGCGAGACCAGAGGCTTCGCCCAAAAAGTGTGCCTTTTGTTCGGAAAAGCTAGCGATGAATACGAATCGCACTTTTGCCCTTAAGATACCCTATAGTCATCGCTATACTGTACTTAGGCGGAACGCTCAACAGTACATGAATATGATCATTAGCGACATTACCTTCCAGAAAGGTTATCTCCTTCTGACGACACAACTCTCGAAGAATTCTGCCGATCACTTCGCGATATTTTTTAAAGTGTTTCTTTTCGCGATACTTTGGTACAATTACTACATGATACTTACATTCCCATTTTACATGGGCTTGACT
>JAFGEF010000066.1 GCA_016931715.1 Sedimentisphaerales bacterium | reverse complement strand
GTAAGGTTCTACTGAGAATTGCCATACCTGCCCTTTATACGAACCCGGGCTTGAAGGAGCGTTGACTTCATCGACTCTCCAGTAGTAGGTTGTGCCATATTCGAGAGAGCCCGGATCAAAGTTATTTACATCCAGACCTTCAGTCAATGCAACATTGTCATGACTGGCAATAGTTGCGTTATTAACATCGTTGAAATCTGTACCGAAAAATACATTATGAGTATCAGCTAATTCTCCGGATGTCCAGCTAAGAGTTACATCTCGAGCAACATCTGTCTCTCCATTTCTCGGTTGAGGATTGCTCGCGGTAACATTAGCCATATTTTCCATTACCTGTTTAATCTCAGCTTCAGACAGTGCCGCGTTGTATATTCTCACATCATCGATCAGGCCATTCCAAGGTCGCATCTGTCGGCTATCAATATCACCAATGGTAACTGTGTCCCCCGGCGTATCGAACAAGTTGGGATTTGCCTGAGTTCCAGCAAGTATGCCATCGACGTAAGAAATCATGTCAGTAGCCGTTTTAACCACCGCCCAGTGATGCCATACACCAGTGGTCACTGCAGGGGTATAGAGACTTTCCATAGCAGCCCCTCCGGTCCCGGAAAAAGGAGCGCGGTGCAGGAAACGTAAACGGCCATCGGTGCCGACTTCCATCAAAATGCCCCCTGCGCCTACAGCCACAGTCTGGTTCTCCAGTGAGAATATATCTTTCTGGACAGTAACTGCAGCATCCTGTTTAAACCACAAGCTTACCGTATACTGCGGAATAGTCCACGTGCCGGTAATGTTGACACGATCATTGGTTCCATCGAACTGCAGGCAGCCTCCTTGCATACCAGCCGAATCCCACGTGGGCTCGTTCAGAAGCGTCCCATTTTGCCCGTTGGCACTCGAGTCCATGGCAACCGTCCCTGTGCCGTCATCGAGTTTCCACCAGCCCACAATTCTTTGGTCTATAGCATTGACAGTAGTTACAAGGTTAGGCAATAGTACCATCATAAAAGATGTTAAAAAAATAAGTTTCTTACACATAATATACCTCCTTCATAAAGATAAACATTATTGATGTTAAGATCTGAAGTATAAATAATGACACCACAGTATCTTTATACTTTTTTGTTTTGGGCTTTTTCAAACTCTTTTTTTCTTTTGAGCAATCTTTTTCAAGATTTCTCCTGTTTTTGCCTCCTCTTGAAAACAAATTAACAACAAGGTTTCTTAATATATTATAGCAAAATATCCTATTTTATTTCAATACTAAACTTTTATATCTATTATTAAATATAAAAGCTGAAATACATACCTCAATTTGTTTTTATTATTCTTCTTTGTGTGCATTGCATGCTGTTTTATCTAAGTGAATATTGTTTTCGATATTGAAGAGGGCTAAGCCCCTTGGCCTGCTTGAAATAACGGGCGAGATTCTTCATATCAGCACAACCCATTAATGAAGCAATTTGTGAAACAGGAAGATTCGTATCGACTAACATACGCGCAAACTGGTCTGCACGCACATGCTTTATTTCCTCGTGAACAGAGCGGCCAAGTACCCGCGCAAAACGTTCATATAAACTCCTTCGCGAGACTGGTACCGCTTTAAGTACATCAGAGACCTGAATCGACTCTTTCCTTGCGAATTTATGAATAAATTGCAGCGCCTGCGCCACATAGGGGTCGTTAATTTTCAAAATGTCCGTAGATTGCCTGGCAGCTATATACAACGTTGGTACAATAATATTCTGAATTGAAACCTTCCGGCTACTCATCAGCTTATCAAGCATTGCGGCGGCCTCAAATCCAGCTTTTTCTGCACCGATAGCTATACTGGATAAAGGCGGCATAGCCAAATCGCATACAAGATCATCATCGCCAAGTCCGATGATAGCTACCTGCTCCGGTACCTCAAATCCTGCAATCTTGCATGCTTCGAGAACATGCTGGCTCCTATCATCATTACATGCCATAATCGCAACCGGTTTTGGTAATCCACTGAGCCAATCAACAAGTATATTCTGCTCCTGCTCCCAGGAGTGCTGAAATTCAGATTTTGGCTGTTCGTATTCATAGGAATGAGCTTTAAACCCTGCTTTCTCAATACTCGCGAGAAAACTCTTTCCACGTTCACGTGACCAGTAATACCTGCTTCCGAAACCACAATACGCAAAATGCCTAAATCCTTTATGAAGAAGATGTTCAGCCGCTATTTTACCAATGGCTTCATCATCCGTAATTATATTCGGCAAGTCCTGAAAAAGCTCCCGATAAGGTGAAACAACAACTGGAAGTCCCTTCGCAAGAACTTTTTCAGTCAGCCCGGTTTCTCGCTGCTCGCGAAGGATTATACCATCAATATTAAGGTTGAGAAGATGTTCTATGCTCGTATTTTTATTCTCAATATCCCAGTAAAATGGAGCCTGTCTATAAAATATCCACGGCCCGTTAAGCCGGGAGTACTTAGATATGCCGCGAAGAATCGACCGTCCATACTTTCGCGAGGTCTCCATCATTAAAAGAACTTTGTAAGTACCCTGCATATATGCACCTTAATTATCAATAACTTTTTTATATCCCCCCATTAATATATTTTATTTTACCTTTTGCGCATTTGGAAGAAAAGACAAAAAATTCAACCTTAAAGTTTCTTGTGAATATTTTCCAAACCTCAAGATTTTTCTTGCCTTAAAATGAACAAGTATTCATAATATGAATATATATTCATTTAACAATATGATAAGGCCAAAAAATGACAGAAAAACAATTACAGAGAAAAGAACGTGAGCGTTTACAGCATAGGCAGGAAATTCTTAATCACGCTTTAGACCTTTTTTCAAAATATGGTTTTAATAATGTTTCGATGCAGCAAATAGCTGAAACATCCGAGTTTGCAGTAGGCACGCTATACAATTTTTTTACTAGCAAAGAGATACTATTTGAAGAGTTAATTAACAGAACAGGTGAGCATGTTGTAAGTGAATTCATGGAGATATTAAACAGACCAGTTAGTGAAAAAGAGAGCCTATTGGAATTCATCAGGCATATGCCGAATATTCAGGAAAAATTCGGTAAAATTATAAAACTTTATGCTACAGAAGTAGGAACTTTTGGGTCAAAATTCTCAAATATTCGAGAAAAAAGCAAAATTCATGAAATACTCGATATAAAATTAACTCATATTATTAGTCAGGGGATCCAAAAAGGTATCTTCCGTGCAGTGGACCCTGAAATTGCCGCAAAATCATTGTCATCCATTCTTGAGACAATAATATTCGAGACGACAGGTCGTTGTAACAAAGAAACAGTTACTGATATGTTTAAAAAAGTAGAGCAGTTATTTCTCGAAGGACTACTGCTCCCAAAGGAATAATATGCCTGAAAAAATAAATCATATACACATAATGCTAACAATTTGTTTATTTCTCATCTCTGGCTGCAGCAGTTATAACAGCGAAGAAATTCGTCAGAAACATGCAGAAAATTATCCTTTGCAACTCGCCCAAAAAACGCGAGAAATTTTGGATGGGAATGAGCCGCTGAATTTAGATGACTGCATTCGTATTTCGATGGATAATAGTCTTGCAATCAAGGAAAACGAAATTAAACAGCGATTGGCTTTACTTGAGAAAAAAGTATCGTTTGCGAATTTTCTTCCTGCGGTCAGTTTGAATTATGATAAAAAATGGTTTGATCCTCAGCCAATGATTCAATTTGGTTCCACTGGTATCCCGATGCAAGACAAGGATGTCAGAGAAATAACATGGAATATTCAATTATCGATATTTAATCCCGCAACATGGTGTATGTATGCATTGCATACCCACGGATACGAAATTTCCAAATTAGTAACCGAATACACAAGACAATCTATTGCTCTGCAGATTACAGCACAATATTTCCAGTGCCTTTCCCTGGAAAAAATGCTTATAGTTACAGAAAGCCAGTTGAACGCCGCGAAAGCTGTCCAGCGCGAATTGAAAGCTCTCGGCGTCGAAGGAATAGCCAATGACTGGAAAGTTGAACAGGCAAATTCTCTTGTTTTAACTCGTCAAACAGAATTACAAAGGACAAAAAATTCTCACAAACAGGCAAAAGCGGAATTGATGGCAAATATGGGACTGAATCCGCTCGAAGATGTCTCACTTGAAACACAATTGAATTTGGAAGTTCCGGAAGGTTCACTTGAGGATTTAATTACTGAAGCGCTTTTGAATCATCCGAGTATGTCTATTTCAGACAGAGAAGCAGCCGTTGAAAAAGAAAAAATTCGTGCGGCTGTTACTGCTTTTATACCTAATTTATACGGATACGCCGCCCGAATAGATACTTCGGATTCACATCAGGTTTTTACAAATTACTGGCTGGGCGGTATCAGTGCGGCGATAACTCTTTTTGACGGACTTGCAAATGTGAATTATTACAAGGCCGCAAAGGAATTAAGACAGGCTTCACTCCTTCGCCGGGATCAGGCTGCTATCACACTTATGATTCAGGTAATTCGTGCATCAGACCAGGTGCAAACAGCAAAAGACCTTGTAGAATTAACCGAACAAATTGAGAAAACGAGCGCGATACATTTGGCTGAAATTAAGAAGCAATACGAGCAGGGACTAATTCAAACCAGCGATATGCTGATGATGACAGCCGAAGCACAAAATGCAGAGGTACAGAGTCTTCAGGCTCGTTTTCAATATCAAACATGTATCGCTATGCTCAATAATGTAATGGGACATACCAAAACAAAATTCGAGGATTCAAACAATGACACAAAATAAATCAACAGGAAAGAATTCTAATGTATTAAGTCGTTTATGTTTTGTTTTAATTTGTTTTATTATAACCGGAGCAGGAGGCTTCTGGATATATAAATCTCAACAGAGCCAGGCGGTTGAGACAACTGACAGCCAGGCGCAAAACGCACGTGTGCCTGTAGTTATCAGCAATCCCGTCAGGCGGACTTTCGAGCAGGTTATCGCTGCACAGGGGAATGTCGAAGCGAAAAATGCTGCATTAGTCTCTCCCAGGATACCCGGAACCATCGAGGAATTCTTTGTTGATGAAGGAAATAGTGTAATAGCCGGAGAAACAAAGTTATTCCATACAGATGCCTTGAAGCTTCAGCAAAGCGTAACAATCAGGGAACATGATTTAGCTGTTGCGATTTGTGCAGGAAAACAAGCAAATGCAAGCCTTGAAAAAGTCACGGCGGACTTTGAAAAAGCAGAGCTTGACTTCAAACGTTTCGAACGTTTGCTCGAGCAAAACGCAACAACACAGGATGTTTTCGAGAAGCAGCAGTCAGAATACAAGCAGCTCGCAGCAAGTGTAAAAGTTTCACAGGCACAGGTGGAATTAGCCGCCGAGCATGTCCGCCAGGCTGAAGCTGCCCTTGCCATCGCTCGCAAGGATTTAACTGATACCACAGTAATTGCTCCTATCAAGGGTGTTGTAAGTATGCGAATGGCTGAACCTGGAGAAACGGGTTCGCCTGGTGTTCCCGTGCTGAGAATCGAAGATCCGAATATAATCGAAATCAGCGCGTTTCTTCCTGCCGCAATTTATCCGGCAGTAATTACAGGTCAGACGATAATGCGGGTGACAGTTTCCGGGGTTGAACTGGGAAATCAGACAGTATCATACAAAAGCCCGACAATCCAGTCAAAACTTCGAACTTTTGAAGTCAAATGTTTAATTGAAAATCCTCCCGCGGGCGTCGCTCCTGGAGCAATGGCAGAAATAAAAGTAATTCTTGCAAGCCGTGAGGGACTTGGTGTGCCTGTTGTTTCAGTTCAGCAGCGTTCGAATCAGTCAGTAGTATTCATTACTGAAGGTGACATCGCTCATATGAGAGTTGTCCGGACGGGATTTGAAAATGATGGCTGGGTGGAAATAGTTGACGGCAAGATAACTGAATCCGCGCAGGTTGTCTCTATGGGACAAAATATGCTCAACGAAGGCACAACTGTTTCAATACTAAAGGAGTCTGATTAATGTTTCTTTCCAATGCTTCCATAAAAAGACCTGTCGCAATGAGCTGTCTCATAATCGGGCTGACTATTCTCGGCGTAAATTCATATCGGAAAATGGGACTTGAATTAATGCCAAAAGTGGACATACCTTATATAACTGTTGCAACAGTATATCCCGGAGCTACTCCTGAACAAATTGAAACAGATGTAGCCAAACGAATAGAAGACCAGGTTGTAACCATCGACGGACTCAAGCACGTAAGTTCCGCCTGTATGGAGAATGTATGTCAGACTTTATTGGAGTTTAATCTCGGTATAGATGTAGATATAGCAGCAACGGATGTACGAGAGAAACTTGATTTAATTAAAGCCGATTTTCCCGAAGATGTTGAAGATCCGAAAATTCTAAAATTCGATATTAATGCTCAAGCCATCGTCAACCTTGCTCTAACGGGCGATGTCTCACTGGATGAGCTTTATGATTTCGCAGACAATGCACTCAGAGACAGATTAACAGTTATTTCCGGCGTTGCTGACGTCGAGCTTATCGGCGGCGCCAAACGCGAAGTTCACATAGTAATTGATCGTGATAAATTGGCCGCGAAAGGTCTGTCGAGCAGCAATGTGGTTGAAGCAATTAAAAACGGAATCAGAACAATCCCGTCAGGTCGTATTCAGGAATCTGGACGTGAATTTACAGTTAAATTCGATGCAGAATTTAAAAATATAGCCGATATAGGCAATCTCGAAGTTGCGAACGAAAACAATCAGCGATGCTATATTCGTGACATTGGGCAGATAGTAATGACCACTGAGGAATTGCGTCAAAAGGCAGCTATTGACGGCAAACCATGTATATATATAAAGATTAAAAAGAAGGCTGAGGCAAATGCAGTTCGCGTCGTTAGCAGCGTAAAAACAGAAATGGCTAATATTATACAGGAATTGCCCGGCGGCATGGAGCTGATATGGATTAATGATGATGGACGCTTTATTGAAGCTACAGTAGAAAGTGCATGGCTGAATGTTCTGGGAGGTATTGTTCTTACTGCGCTGATTTTGTTTTTATTCCTTTATAACATACGTGCTACAATGGTAGTAGGAATAACAATGCCGCTGACAATTATCATAGGCCTGTTCTTTATGCAAATGTCAGGATATTCTCTGAATATGTCCACTCTTATTGCTATCGGAATGTCAGTTGGAATTCTTGTTACAAACTCTATCGTAGTACTGGAAGCAATAGTTAAAAGACTCGATAAAACAGGTGATCCCAAAGAAGCATCAAGACTCGGAACGAGTGAGGCTTTTATCGCGGTTCTTGCAAGCGCCGGAACAAATATAGTCGTGCTGTTCCCGATTGCCATGATGGGTGGGATTATCGGTTCATTTATGAAACCCCTGGCTATGAGTATGTTAATAATGACGGCGGTATCTCTGTTTATATCTTTTACATTGACACCTATTTTGTGCTCTATTTTATTAAAACCCAGGCAGACTCAGCGAAAAGGCATTCTTTTTGGCATGGAAACGCAATTTAACCGTCTTTTGGGTACTATTATTAACGGATACCGCCGTCTTTTATCTTTCAATGAAAAACACAGAATCGCCGCAATTGCTACACTTCTGCTGGTCATAGTTCTTTTTGTTCAGTCCATGTCACTAACTAAAAAAATAGGTTTTGGATTTGTTACCGAATCTGACCAGGCAAAGTTGTTTGTAAGACTTGAATATCCAACCTGGTATGATTTGAAAAAAACTTCCGGCAGGATTGAGCAGGTCGAACAAATGCTTAATAATTTGCCTGAACTCAAGCATATACTCGTCTCCATCGGAAAAGTCGAAGGAGTAATCGGTCAATCTTCTGAAGGTGTATATCTGGCTCAGGTTCTTCTTGTATTTAGTGATCGTGATAAAAGAACTTTAAGTATTGACGAACTTCAGACGGAAGTGCGAAATCGCTTAAAAGATTATCCTGAAGCCTTAGTATCAGTGAGCCAGCCAGCTATTGTCGGAGGGCAAAGTCAGGATATAGAACTGAAGATTGCCGGCAGGGAATTTGAAACACTTGACAGTCTGGCAATCCGTACACAGCAGCTTGCAGATAATATTAACGGCATAGAAGACGCCGATACTACAGTAAGAACGGGTAAACCTGAATTAGCTATCATGCCAAATCGTTCTGTTTTATCCGATTTAGGAATACCGGCTGTCGGACTTGGTATGACAC
This sequence comes from Sedimentisphaerales bacterium, assembly GCA_016931715.1. Taxonomy (GTDB): domain Bacteria; phylum Planctomycetota; class Phycisphaerae; order Sedimentisphaerales; family Anaerobacaceae; genus JAFGPS01. Next base: position 33,131 of record JAFGEF010000066.1, on the reverse strand, counting down.
TGCGGGCAAATCTTGAAGGACTGAACGCGGGGATATTTAAAAGAGGAGACCGCAATTACGATATCGTAGTAAAATTTGCCTCTCAGGAGGGAAAGCAGCAGGTTGAACAATTCATGTTCCCTGCTGCGGCAGGAAAACCTATATCTCTGACTAATCTGGCAAATATAAATCAACGTATCGCTCCAATTCAAATTACGCGAGAAGATAAGCAGAGAGTAGCGAAAGTTTTAGCAAATCTTGGAAGCAATTTGCCCTTGGGGACTGCTGTAAATTTAATCAGCAAGGAAATAGATGAAAAAGGACAATTTCCATCTGGTTACAAATACAAATTTACAGGCATGTATGAAAGAATGAGTGAAGCCAATACCGCATTTGCAGAAGCGGGCATGATTGCTGTAATTCTTGTAATATTAACACTTGCTGCCATTCTCGAATCATTCAAACAGCCATGGCTTATTCTTGTCACCCTGCCTTTAGCTATGATTGGTGTGATGTGGGCACTTGCATTAGCGGGTATAAGTATAGACATGTTTGTGCTTATGGGCTCGGTAATGATGATTGGAATTGTAGTTAACAATGCAATTTTGATTATGGACCAGTTGAACGTTCATATTAAGGAAGGCGTACCAGTTCATAAGGCAATGATAAGCGCCGCATGTGAAGAATTCAGGCCCGTTGCGATGATTACTTTCGCCGCTGTTCTTGGAATGCTGCCGCTTGCTTTAAGCAAAGGAATAGGTGCTGAAATGCGTAACGGCGTAGGTATCGCATCGGTAGGCGGAATCTTAATTTCTGGTATCTTAACGCTTATCGTAATGCCGATTTTATACGACCTGTTCACACGTAAAAATAAAAAACATACCGGGAAAGAAAAATAGACCGCAAATACAATTATTTGACAAAACAGCTTTATAAATTATAATAAAGAAATGTTTATTAAGCTATCTTCAGGAAGTGATAATATGCGGCTTCTTAAAATATTGATTATACTGATTTTTATCGCCTCGTTAACAAATGTTAATGTGTGCGGTAAGACTGTATTAAAAAAAGAAAATCAAGATACTCGTAATAAACCGTTCATCACTACTGGTTATGAAAATTCAGACACAGCTATAATTTTTTCACGCCAGGAGCAGACAGGTAAAAAAATAACAGACCTAACCGGCCCGTCCAAAATATTTCTCGTTTTCTCTGCCGGTACCAGCAATCAGCATATCAGTAACTGCCAATCGCTTTATTTTGCTCCAGGCAAACTGCATAAGTATTCTTTACTCTCTCTTAATTGCCTGCTTACAATTTAGCAGACCATCCAGTAAATAATCATACCGTTTTAATATATTCTGCGCGGAAGTTCTACACTTGATTCTGAGAATTTATATTCTTTATCTCACTATAATCCGCCCGAATAACAAACAATAATATATTTATGTGGAGTCTTATTAATATGAATACTGTTAAACAAAATACATCTTCGTCTATTGAACATATTCGTGAATTATTGAATCAGAATCGCCCTCTTGAGGCACTCAAATTCATTGAACATCTCGGCCAGCAATCGCCAGTTTTGGAAAATGCACGTGGCGTCTGTTTAATGCGGACGGGCAAAATCGAAGAAGCTATAACAGCGATTAGAGATATTGTATTTCAGGGACATGTTTGCATTCCTTCCGATACGCCTGTGCTTTACAAAATCAACTTCGCAACTGCTATGCTTATTGCCAACCATAAGGATGCCGCTTTCCCCATATTAACACAACTAAACGAGAAAGAACATCCCCATATTTCAAAGCTTAAAGAGGCAATTCGTCAATGGGTAAAAAGTCTGAGTTTAGCTGAAAAATGCTTCTACCATATTGGTCTATACCCGAAAAAGCCAATAATTATAGATTTCCCACCCGGAGAGATTTGATTTTTTCTTCTTATAAAAAATGCGATAAGATTCTTGTTCTTTTTATTAATTCTCTTATAATATCTGTCAGTAATATCTAATTTATCGAAGTTTATTGACATAAAAAAGGAAGATAAAAAGTTCAAAACATATTTTTTTAAAAGTTATGCTTGTATGAAAGGGCTAAATTATGGGTATGTTACAGGAATTCAAAGCGTTTGCAATGCGTGGTAATGTCGTTGACATGGCGGTCGGTATTATTATCGGCGGCGCATTCGGCAAAATTGTCAGCTCATTAGTCGCTGATATTATAATGCCCCCGATCGGAGTGCTGTTAGGGGGAGTTGATTTCAGCGATATTAAAATAGTGTTAAAGGGCGCTGCTGAAGATGCCGCCGGTAAAGCTATACCTGCTGTATCGATTAACATTGGTACTTTTATTAACATGATTATCGATTTCATCATCGTAGCTTTCGCAATTTTTATGATGATAAAACTTATGAATTCGCTTAAGAAGAAACAGGAAGCAGCACCGGCAGCGCCGCCGGCTCCTTCTGCTCAGGAAAAGCTTCTCACAGAAATCCGGGATATTCTAAGTACAAAAAGATAATAGAACTATTAAATAGTCATTAGCTTCTTGTTTAATGTATCATAGCTTAAGGAAGACTTGTGTATTTTTCGAAAGGAAATATTATGAAGAGCATAATGAGATTTATGATTATCGCTTCTGCCGTATTGCTTATCTGTAACACAGTATACGCCAAAAAAGGCAATTCAGGCAAAGGCGGTGGAAATCAGAAATCTGAAGTTCAGGCTCCGAAACAATCAAAAGAAAAACCTGATGCCGGTAAAAATCAGGAAGTAAAGGCGGCCAAAACCAAAAAGGAGACAGAAAAAGCCGCTGCAGTAAAAAAAGAATCAGGACAAAAAAAGATATTTGGTTTTGCATATGGCAAGAATCACCAGCAGCAGCTTAAAGCTTTAGATAAAAAAACCGCAAAAGCAGAATCAAATAAAAATAAGAAAATTGCCTCGCTGGAGAAAAGATTGTCTGCCGCAAAAACTGCCAATGATACGCAAAAAATCGCACAATTAGAAAAGCAAATTGCTGATACCAATCAGAAGTTTGCAGATGATAATAAGAAGATAGAGGACAAACGCACGAAAATAAAGACCGAAATTATTAAAAATGAAAGCCTCGATTCAAACTGATTTCTAACTGCAATAAAGTTAAAATATGAAGTTGTCGCGGAGGTGACTGGTGCCTGGTGGTGCTCCTGGTCTTCAAAACCAGTGTGGGGTCGATAAGGTCCCGGGTGGGTTCGATTCCCATTCGCCTCCGCCATTTTTTTAACTAAAATATGAAAATTTATTTGCAGAAGAATCGCCGATAATGGATAATATTGAATAAGGCAGGCTTATATAAACGGAGTTATTTCAGGATGAAAAATCAGGTAAAAATTATTGTTGTGAGCCTTTTCATACTGCTCGGAGCCGCATTGTTAAGCTACGGCGCTTTATTCCATTCCGCAGGCATTTCGGCAAAGCAGAAGGATGAAAACATTATTTTACAAAAATCCGAGCCTGCACTTATCAAACTTGCCTCGATAGGCGGCATAAAACGTGACGAGTCAGGAAAAATAAACCAAACCTTTGCTGTAGGCGAGAAACCCCCTGCGACCTGCGCTACATGAGGTCATTAAATATCGAACTATGGTGTCCATAGTCAAAAAAATACATTGAAGAATCTAACTGCAAAACTAATTGGCTGGCGAATGTGGATACAGACGGCTTTTCTTATCGTTTGGTTAGATCCACTGGGTTTGCGTATGCACTCGATGTGCTCGCCTGTTTTCCATTGTTACGCATGTCCCCTTTCGACGTTTGCCTGCCCTATCGGCGTTATCGCCCAATTCGGCGCACTTCACATTTTTCCGTTCGTAGCGGTTGGCTTTTTAATAACAATTGGAGTATTATTCGGCACGCTTATATGCGGCTGGGTATGCCCATTTGGTTTCCTGCAGGATTTAGCAGGAAAAATCCCAACTCCGAAATTCGACTTGCCAAAATTTACAGGATATTTTCGCTACGTAATTTTAATCATTACCGTATTGGCTGTACCATATTTCTTTGGTGAAGAGCATCCGCTTTTCGTGTGTCGTATTTGCCCAGCCGGTGCAATCGAATCTGCCGTTCCAGCTATGGTCGGACAGGCAATCGCAGGCGAGAAGATTCTATGGCCGAATGCGATTAAACTCATAGTTCTTGTATTATTTTTAATCGCCGTATTTTTTATTAAAAGACCATGGTGCCGAATATTATGCCCGCTCGGAGCGATTTTTTCACTTTTCAATCGTGTTTCTGTATTTTTCTTAAAATTCAATCCGGAAAAATGCACGGATTGCAAAAGATGCCACAAACTCTGTGAGTATGGAATTCAACCGGAAAAAAGTCCAAACGACCTGCGATGCATACGCTGCCTCGAATGTACAAACTGCGGCCCAAAAGCACTTAAACTGGAAACCATTTTCAGCCGCTCTAAACAACCAACTAATAAATAATAATCATTACTTATTCATTCTGATTCCACAACAAACCATTTTTCTATCGGGCGAGTCTCAACATTGAAATGCAGGTTTGTCTGAAGAGTTATATTATCAAGAAGCTGTAAAACCTTTTCTGCTTTTTCATTTCGATCATTTATTCTGCTAAGAAAAGCTGAAAGATAATGCCTGTAAGGAATTGTTACATCATTTGGAGGCTTCGTTTCATCTATTAAAGGCATATTTATACAATTGCCAATCGCTTCTATAAATTCATGAACAGATTTCGCAGTACCTCCGCCCCCGCCATCATCTTCGCTCATAAAATCACCTGAAAACATAAGAATATATCTATCATTTTGTGCGAGAGGAAATCGCTTATACTTGAAACTACCTGTTGCTACGATAGTTTCTCTTTCAATAAAACGTTTTTCAAAACGTATATTCCTGCCAAGTTCATTAGCAAGGATCTCTTCAAGAGCTTTGAGTTTCTGCTCCACTGTTGCGTCTTTTCGTACAATCCAGTCACCCGGTACATCAACGTTGAGTAATTCATCAGGTCCCTCGAAACTGTTCTTGTTCATACTGAGATTGTTATTTAAAACCGATTTTAATGGCCTTTTTCCACTACCAAAACCTCCTCCCCACATATTTAGTTTTCCATCCCAATGAAAAGTAAAAAAGTCAGGCGGCTCATTGATAAACGAATATTGAGTACTATCTTCTACCTTGTAATATTCTTTTCTTTCCGGTATGAAAGGCGGTGCAATGCGTTTTAATACCTTACCATCTTCGAGAAAATAAACCTTATTAAAATTTCGCCTCCATTCGGATTGTTCCGACTCTATGGAAATACCAAGCATTTGCGGAATGATTTCCTTCGCAGAGAAAAGACTTAAATCACCGGCAATATTTCCTTTTGTATCAATAAGGATTGTAGTCGGGATTCCTGTAATATCATAAGTATTATATGTCTGTCCTAATCTTACTTTATCAGTTCCTTCATAAAAACCGGATTCACCTCCATCTATTGCTATTAAAAATGGTACTTCCGATTCGCCGCCAAATCTTTCAAGGACTTCCGTCCAGTTCTTTTCCAATTGCTCCATCGATTCGCAATTATACAGAGAAATAATTTCCAGCCCTTTATCGTGGAACTGGTCATACAATGCTACAAGCGGCGGAAAATCCCGCGATGTATTAGGCGAATCTCCATCAAAATAAAGTATTACTGCTTTACCGATAAGGTCCGCGAGCTTTACAGGTGAGCCGTTCTTCCATTCTTTAATTGGACCAATTTCAGGTGCGCGTTTTCCTACCATCGCCGATATTTTTTCAGGCTCTATATCTACAGTTCCTAAATCAAGCTCGGATTTTCCCGCTTTGACTTCAATGGAAAAAATCTTACTTTTCGTACTCGCCGTGATTCCCTGTAAAGCGTCTTTTTGACGTCCTGAACCGTAAGCATCCAATTCATATTTCCCCGGGGGAACAAGAAACTCGAATTTCTGTTCCTCGGATGAGTGACTCATCACTCCAAAACTGTCTTTATCCCAGCCCATATAAACATTAGTCCAGTAAAGCGGCTGCCCTACTTCATTCAATCCTTTACTGTCTAACTTGCCGTACACGTGACAAACCGGAACCAATTTCAATTCAATGACATTTCGCTCGTCTTCTTTTGATTTAACCTCACATATTGCCCCTATTTTCCGTTCCTCGTGTAATACATAAATGCCAACTTTTCGTTCTTCTGACCAAGATTCAGGAAACAGTTTTTCCCGTGATAACTTGACTTCACCCCATTGATCTGAAATACTATTTTCATGCTCTCTGAGTGACCATGACAAATTGCTGTTTAATACCTTGTTGTCACGTGTCTCTACATTAGTTCCAACTCTTGCGCCGATTACCGGCATACCTTCAGAATCAAGAAGTCTCAAAACAATCGTATCTGAAATTGCACCTTTTTGTATTTGTCCCGCTTCGGAAGTATTTTTATTATCAAGCCTGTCACTAAGCTCACTAAAATTAAAACCTTCCGATAAAATCTTTGCATTTCCATCTGTCAGAATCAGCCACGGCTGCGCGCGAACGTTCCATTTAAACAAAGTTCTTTCAAAATCTTTTACAACGCGGCCGGAAATAAATGGTATCTTATATTCATCGAGCCATTTTTTCAGTTCATCAACCGTAACTTCCGAACTGTGAATCAATAACACAATCACTCCTTTTTGAGTTAGCTCATCCGCTCGTTTTGCAAGCTCTGTGACTAAATTCCGTGACGGCCGCTGCTCTATGTCCCAGAAACATATCAATAACCGTTTGCCCTTCGATTGTTCCGGAGAAAATTCAATCTCTATACTTTCAAAATTCGGAAAAGATCTATTGACTAAAGAAGATGGCTGCCTTGGTACAAGTCTTCCCTGGGGATTCAATATAGATACAACCATTTTAACATCCTTGTCTCCTCCTTTTGCTGCTTTGAGGCCAATAAGAGGTTCCGGTCCTTCTTTCTGTACTTGGAGATTAATCCCTCCGGCACATAAACCATCAAGAGTAAACTCTCCTTTTGTATTCGTATATGTTTCCCGCATGGAAGGTTGTCCGTTACCATGCCCAACAATCCGAGCGTTGGATATCGGCTGGTCGAACTGGTCCACTACAATACCTGAAACTGAAAGATTTGCGACTTCTAAAACCAGAGGTTCCAAATCAATACGCTCATTCACTGCTTCGCTTGTATTTATCGTGATACTTCGTTCACCAAATCCATCCGCGTTTGCCTGAACAGAATATCTAAATCCATCAGACAAAGCTCTAATTTCAAAACTACCGTCTGAATTAATTTTCGCTGATTCTCTTGTGCCAAAACCACTCTCAGATCCCCAGATTACAAGGGTTATATCCGCATTCTGAATTCCAGTACCATTAACATCAACCACCTTACTCGAAATAATAATGCCGGGTGACAATTTAATTTCATAATTATCAGTTTTATCATCATATTCAACCGCAGCGGCGAGATTCCTGTCTTTCTGCCTGGCATTGATATATATGGTTTCTGGAAACATAGGAGAAGTCATCGTTCTTCCCCCTGAGCTTACAGCTCTTCTAAACTGAAATTTTCCTTCATTGTCTGTAATAATCTCTTCTCCGGGAAATGGCATAGTTGTGATAATGGCATCTTTGACAGGCAGGCCATTTACATCCTTTACTATACCTGTAATAATGCGTACTGAAGGTTCACTGGTTGTCTGTAATACTTGTCCGGCCGTTTTTTCATCATAATAAGAACTATTTATCACTTTCATACCTTCTTCAAGGTCAATTCCTTCGGCCTGAATTTTTCCATTTTTATCTGTTAGTATAAGCCATGGCAGACCACGAACACCCCAATTGAACTTAACTTTATCGAAATCACTTGTAATGCGGCCGGAGATAAATGGTACCTTATATTCATCGAGCCAATTATGAAGCTCATCTTCTTTAATTTCCGAACTGTGAATCAATAAAACGACAACATTCTTTTCTTTCAGCTCATCTGCCTTCTTTGAAAGCTCTGTAACTAAATTCCGCGACGGCCGCTGTTCAATATCCCAGAAGCATATCAATATTCGTTTGCCCTTCGATTGTTCTGGAGAAAAATCAATTTCGATATTTTCAAAATTAGGAAATGCTTTGTTCACTAAAGAAGCAGGTTGTCTGGGAACAATCCTGCTTTGGGTGCCAACTGAAGAAATAACGATTTTAATATCTTGATCTCCTCCGTTAGCTCTTACACGACCAAGCAGAGGTTCCGGACTCTCTTTTTGTACCTGGATATTAATTTGCCCTGAGCATACGTTCTCAATAATAAACTCTCCTTTTGTATTCGTATAAATATCCGGCATAGAGGGTTGGCCGTTACCAGAGGCATAAATTCTTGCATTGGATACCAGCTCATCGAATTGATCCACTACGATGCCTGAAACGGTAAGGTTGGCCGCATTCAAAACCAGAGGCTTCAAATTAACGCTTCCTTCCTGTATGTCACTTGTATTAACCTGAACTTCTCGTTGTCCATAACCTTCGCCGCTTGCAGAAATCAGGTATTTCAGACCTTGTGGAACTGCTCGTATTTCAAAATTGCCATTCGGATCAATTTTTGTCGGCTCTGGAAACGAGACAATACTCCGATCGGATATAAAGTAACCAAGAGAAAGTTCCGCCTGCGGAATTCCACTATCGTTTACATCCACAACCTTGCCTGAAATAATATTGCCCGGTGATAATGTAATTTCAAGATTATCCGTTTTGTCATCAAATTCACTGACTGCGGCAAGGTTTCTCTCCTTCTGTCTGACAATAATAATATTTGTAGTCTGAATCATCGGAGCTGTACTTACAACCCCACCCATGCCACCTGACGACATGTATATTTTGAAGGAGAATTTTCCTTCGGCGTTTGTGGCCATTTCGGTTATTACTGCATCTAAATCATAAAATGGCTCAGTTGAAGTGATTACGGCATCTTTGACAGGCAGACCTTTTTCATCTTTTACTATACCGGTAATAGTCCGTGCTGACGGTTGCGGCATCCTGACAACTGGTGCCTTGGTAACACCGGCACTCCTTGTCAGCTTAAAATTAATTTCCTTCGTACCTTCCTCAATATTAAATTCTTCAGATTCCGCCTGCTCATACCCGACAGCAGAAACCAGAAGCTTCATTGTTTGCCTTGAAGTTTCATTAAAACTCAACTCGTATTTTCCACCTGTAAATAACACAGGTCTTTCATTCGTATATACCTGGGAATATACAGCCGTTATTCCAAAATTTGGTATAGGCCGGTCTGTATCGGCATCTGTCACTGTACCATTAATAGTCAAGGAACGCTTCATCACAACTGTAACTTCCGTTTCAGAAGCCCCAATGACATAATCTCTTATTGTTATAAAGCCCTGTTTTCCAACAGTCAGCTTAATGTCACGATCAGCTACATTGGGTATTATAAAATCTCCTTTACTATCTGTATTATCCAGCAAGATACTATAATCTCGATTATCATCAAATGGCTCGAACACTGTCCAGCCTCCTGCTACCGGATTGCCCTGTTTATCAACTACGTGACATTTTATGTCCCTGCCTTTACTTAATTTGAATTTCAAAGGTTCCGGATTTGCTACGATATCAACTTCTTTTTTTCCTGGAGCATATCCCTGTGCTTCGACAATAATTGTTGGCGCTCTGCTGCCATAATCACCTCTATTACCTGAAGCAGCAAGCTTAAATTGACCTTTCGAGTCAGTAATATCAAAGAAAGGACTCGATGATCCCTCAGATATCATCACCGCTGCATCCTGTATAGCATTTCCATTATCATCAAGGACTTTACCTGTAAATGTAATTCCTTTGCTTAACACACCAACATACTTCAAAGCCTTTACATCAATTAATTCCTGGCCGCTTAAAAGCCTGCTGGCCCATGGGTCACTTTTATAATCCGGATGTCTGAATCCAATTTGAAATCTATCAGTTTCATGTGGGACACCTTCAATCTTCCATTTACCATTCGAATCTGTAAGAACACATCGGGTAATGCTAATATCTCCATCCGCCATACGAAGAGAAACAGAAATAATAACTTTTGCAGCTTCGATAGCGTTTCCATCTTCATCATTTACAAATCCGCCAATTTCAGAAGCCTTTAGCATTTCGTTTTTATAAGTATCAGGCAGATTGACTATCTCACTATCATTCGTAGATGATGATCCGGAATTCGTCCAGGATTTTGCCATTGTTACAAAATTTTGTTTCCTTGCTTCTATATTTAAATTTGAAAGGTCATTTCTATTAAATTTTATTTCACAGTGTCCCCGGGAATCGGTTACATATAAAGTTTTTCGATACGTATAAATGTCCTGAATGTAATGGCTACTGACTACTAATGCTGTATCAGCGAGACTTTGTTTGTCTTCCTGTTCTATCGCAATAACATTAATTGTATGCATCTGAGCATCTTCTTTTACAGATGGATTCTCAACAGGCTCCAGAATAAGTCTGAAACGCGCAGCATGTCTGCGTCCCTGGTTAGTCATCGAATCTAAATCCAGCTCGACATTTTGCCAGGCTTCATTATTAGAGTCAGACGCTTTACATGTAAAAACAGTTTCCTCATCTCTTGAATGATGTAATATCTTTCCATCTCTATCGAGCAATTCTGTTTTAATTTTCCAGCTCGAATCGACAACAGGCATCCAGCCAATATTAACAGAAACAGTCCAGGCATTAGTATATTTGCCTTCGACAAAACTAACCGATTTAATTTTAATCAGTTCAGGATAATCTGATGTCCCTGCGGATAAATCAACCGGAAGCTCTTTATTAAAAGCCAGTTTGCCTTCATATACATATTCATTTTGAGAAGAAGACACAGGTATTTCTTCATTGTTTGATTGATTCTGCTCGGCATAAACCAGCTTTAAACCACCAAAACATATAAAAACAATCATTATCGCGGATACTGATAAAGCAACCCATTTTTTGGCTATTGGGCTGGAATAAACTTTACGTTTTAACGTTCTCAGGCGGATTAATATATTCGATGACCTTGCCATCGGGATTGCTCCTATCGTCGAAACTATCCCTCTTACATTGAGAGCCGCACGCGCAAGTGCGCTCGAATATAATTCCGCACTGCCTAAATAACCTGCGGCCACAGCATCGCAAACCTCCTCACACGCGGCGTCATGAACATTGCGTAGCTTCCACACAAGCGGGTGAAACCATAATAAAATCTCTGCAATCCGTGCAGCGAACATCCAGAATATGTCTCCAGAACAAAGATGTGTTATCTCATGTGCCAAAATCGCCGGTGTCTCCTGCATATTTTTTTCACTAATCATCTGTTCTGGAAGAATGATAACAGGTCTGAAAAAACCTGCCAAGAATGGTGTATGCAATTTCCCTGATATGTTTAATATTACTTTGCGGTGACAATTAAAATCGCAAGAGACTTTAGACAGCATTTGTTGTAAATGCTCTGGAGCAGGTGATGATGAACGTACAGTCCTGTTTATTCGATTAAATCCTATAAGTAATCGAACTAATAATAACACACTTGTAAATGCCCAAACGCAAATTGCTATTGTTATTTTTTTCTCGCAAATCCACGTAAATAAAGAAAATGATTTTTGAGATTTGTAGGAATTATTATACGAAACCTGTTCTGGAACATATGAAGATTCAACTGGTAACTCTACCGGCGGGACAATAAAATCAGATGATTCGGCAATATTTAACGATTTAGGACCTGAATAAGAATCTGATATTATATTTTCAGAACTTCTTGCGATTTTAATCTGAAGGTATCGCACCGGGATTAAAGCCGGAACAAGAAGGATACCAACAATAACACAGCGCCAGATAATTACTCGCCAGCGGGGATTATAATGAGCAACAATAAAATGTGTTATCCATCCTGCGGTAAGTACAATTGTAATTTTCAATATAATTGAAATAATAAGCGGAAGTCCGATTATGGTTTGTATAATATTGTTCATTTTTCCTCTTTCCCTTTCTTCACTGCTCCGGCATGTTTTGCTTCTGCCAGTTCTCTTAGTTCCTGAATTTCTTTTTCATTAAACTTTTCGTTTTTTATGAGTTCAGCTATAAGACCCGCCGCAGATCCCCTGCAATATATCTGAGCCATTCGCCTGGCCATTTCTTTGAATGCACCTTTTCGGGCGGTTGCAGCTTTGTAATAATATGCCTTGCCAACCATGCTTCGTGTAACATGGCCTTTTTCAAGAAGCACTTTAAGCTGAAAACGCAAAGCGGCGTTCCTGATTTTCCGGGGGTACCTCGCCTGTATTTCAGAAGGTTTTTGCTCGCCGTACTCCCATAGTATTTTCATTATCTCAGATTCGCCTGCGGTAAAAGCTGCCATATTTGTTATCTCCAAAATATTTTTTCTGTTACAATGTGTAGATATTACTACAGTATCGCCATGATTGTCAAAATAAATATGCAGGTTTTTCTACACTTTATAACAATATTTTTTATATTATATCATAACTACTTTGATTATAAGGCTTTATAAAATGTCATATTTTTTTAATAATACCGCTTTTACTGAGTTTTAATATTCTCATCCAGTTCATTAATTGAAAATCCTTCAGCTTTTACGATATACTCCTTATCAGTCAAAATCAACCACGGTAAAGCCTTTATGCCCCAGTTGAATTTTGTTTGTTCTTCATTCTCTTTAATCATTCCAACTGGAAAGTCTATTCCATTTTCTTTGAGCCATTTGTCGAGATATTCCTTCTCTATTTTCGACGTATGAACCGCGATAATTTCAATATCTTTTGACTTGAGTTCTTTTGCCTTTTTACTTAGTTCCAGGATGCCATTCCTTGATGGCCTCTGCTCGTAATCGAAGAAGCATACAAGAACTGCCTTGTCTTTTGTTTCTTCAAGTTTTATACCAAGTTTTGAAATGTCTGGAAGAGATTTACCAAGCAAAGACTGATGCGGCGTATGTACCAATTTCTGGCCTAATACGATTTTAATATCTTTATCGCCGCCATGAGCAGTAGTAAAACCTGCACTACCGGAATCGCTATCAAAATTTGCCTGAAGCCGGATTTGATCGGCGGATACGCCTTTAATTATAAATTGACCGTTCTCATCCGTTGCTGTACGTTTTTCAGGTTGTTCTGCACCAACAAGGCCGTTAACAAATATAATAGCGTGAGGCTCTGGTATTCCATTGGCATCAACTACGGTTCCGGATACAGATAAATCCGCAGGTTTGAGTTTAATAGTACCAACATCGAAGGTTGTACCCGGTTCTCCGTCTATAGTGATTCTTTGATAGGCCTTTGGAGCAAATCCAGTTGAATTAGTGGACTGCCAGAAGTTAAAATCTGACTGCTTTAATGGAATTGCCTTAAATTCAAACAAGCCGTTAGTATCTGTGAGTGTATCTGCCCCCAATTGAGATAAACAATACGCGTAAGACATACCAAGGGACATTCTTGCAGCAGATATTCCGTTTCCATTAGGGTCTGCGATTTTACCTTTCACAGTAAGAGCAGGACTAAGTGATAACTTTACGGGATTTTCTAAATCCTTCGTATGCAAAATAGCCGCCAGAGAATTTTGTGTATCCCTTGCAATGATATACAATCCACTATCTGCATATCTATCTTCATACCAGGCGGTAAATTGACCTTCTTTATCTGTATAAATATGATCACCGAACGGATGAACCGTAACTAAAACATTTTGTGCAGGCTTGCCTGATGTATCAACTACTGTACCGCTGATAGTGGGTGATTTTGTTAATTCTATATTTACTTTTGTAACTTCGCCATCTTTAACTATCACCGGCTCATTGACCTGCCATGAAACGTAACCATCTAATCCGCTATAAGCTTTATATTCTCCCGGCAACACTCGGTGTCTCGTGATACCCTGCTTATTTGTAACTGTTCTTGCATGACAGTTATCGTTATATGATGATACATACACCTGCGGCAGAAATTTTTCGGAATTATACTCAAGGACAGTATATTCAATGATTCCTCCTTTTCGTACCTTGACCTGGATATTTTCCGTTGATTGATTTGGTGAAACGCTGAATTTGACTGATCCTACTGTCCAATCAGCAGTTTGAGATTCTTCTGTGACCAATTCTATAGTATGATTACCTACAGGAATTCCCTCACAGACAAACGAGCCATTTTTTCCTGTTTTAACACTAACTGGAAGATAACAATTTACTATATCTTCTCTGTCGCTGCCTTTTTGTATTAATAGTTCCACTCCATCGACAGATTTGCCGGTGCTTTCTTCAACAACATTGCCCTTAATTTTAGTTTCCTGCGGCAGAACAAGTTTTATATCTGAACGCCACACTTCAAATCCGCAGCAATTTTGAATATGGGTTGTAAATTTATATGTACAGTTCCATCCCTTTGCCTTAACACGAAAATCAGCGCTTGAATCTTCAGAAAAATAGCCAAATGAGAAAACACCTTCTGAATCTGTTTCAGTAGTAAACCATTCCTTCGGTCCATAAATCGGCCTTTGATTCAAACGAGATAAATAGCTGGTTTTTGGTACGGCCTGAACAGTTGCTCCGGAAACAGCTTTACCATTATAATCCACAACCTTTCCTGTAAGAGTATTAGCTTTTTCCAGAACAAGAAGAAACTTACCTTTACCTAACGTGTTCCTGCTGTAGTTTAGGCCATCCCATGCATAAGCCATGCCTTTTTTTCTGGCTATTATATAAGTATCGTATTGAGATGTCACATTTGCCTGCACCTCGAATCGGCCATCTTTATTTGTTTTTACAATAGGCGCAATTGTTTTAGACATATATTCATTATTAATATGTTCTATTCCAATAATGGCCACTTCAGCACCTTCAACCGGCCTGGCCATGTAATCAACAACCTGGCCGGTAATGGGTAATTTCTGAATTCCCTCTGCATTGCTAAAGTTGCAGATACAAAAAACAATAAGCAGTAATTTTGTGACTTTATAGATTCTCGCTTCCATTGCATTCCTTTCCACCATATGAATTAAAAAACAATTATATAAATAATAGACCATTATTTGTTTGAAGTCTCAAGGTTTTCAGCTAATTCTGTAATTGAAAATCCTTCAGCGATTACTATATGGTTCTTATCTGTAAGAATCAACCAGGGCAGAGCCTTAACGCCCCAGTTGAAGCGGATTTGTTCTTCGTTGGTTTCAATCATTCCCACAGAAAAGCTAACATTATATTCTCTGGACCATTTATCGATATATTCTTTTTCTATCTTTGATGCATGGATTAAAAGCACTTCAATATCTTTCACTTTAAGCTCTTGCGTTTTTTTACTTAGTTCAAGAATGCAATTTCTCGATGGACGCTGCTCAATATCGAAAAAGCATATAAGCATTTTTTTTTCTTTAACTTTCTCAATATTGAATTCTGTTTTTATTCCTTCAAAATCAGGCAAAGCTTTACCGGTTAGTTTCTGTGGATTAGACTGTTTATCATCGACAACTATTTCAAAATCATTTATAATATTGCTTTCATAAAATGCAAATGTCTTCGTTATATCTCCAAAAACAACCTTCCATACACGAGGAACAAATTCCCATTCTGTCTGCGGCATGCTTTCACGCGGTCTGATTTTTGTTTGTATATGCTCGAATTTGAATCGTCCCTGAGAATCAGTGATAGTTGTTTTGTCTTGATCGAATCCCAGATGAGTGTAGGAAGCACGGCTTTCCTGCTCGAGCTTAACTTCAACATTAGCAATCGGTTTTTTTTTACTCCCTTCCATTCGGACAAGCTGACCTGAAATCATGCCGCCTTTGGGTAATACGACTTTAATGTCCTTTTTACCGGCTGGTATATCATAAACAAGAACAGCGGCATAATTATAGGGTGAAAAAATAAGGTCATATTCAGCATCTTCTTCCAGCTCTATTGCAAAACGTCCCTGTTTATCAGTTACACCGGTCAGATTCTCATAAGAAGAGTAAGACCATACGAATTTTCCAGGTGCATTTTCTTGTTCTCTCTTTATACAATTGACCCCAACTGATACACCAGATACAGGTGCATCATTATCGTCAACAACTACACCTGCTATAACCTTTTCACTGTCCTGTAGTATCTGCTCATAGGTTTTATTATTAAAATACTGTGTGACATATTCTCCTTTCTCACGTACTACAATTTTTATATCAGAGTAACCGCCGTCAGCAGACGCACGAGCTGAAAGACGTTTTCCATTAAGAGTAACATTAACTCTTATATCTACTCTGCCTTCGCATACTCCTTTGAGAACAAATTTTCCATTTGAATCAGCCTGTGTATTAAGACGTTCAGGTTGGCCGCCTTCATGATTATAAGACTCATTTTTCGCATCAGGAATAGGATTGCCCTCGATATCCACAACAATACCGGAGACAGAAAGATTTGCGACAGGAAGATTAAAAGTACCTGCATCAAGTATTTTATTTACCGCGTCATCGGCGTGAACTTCCTTTCGCTGACTGCCGTACCCCTCGGCTTTAATAATTATTTCATAACGATGTTCAGCCGGAATTGCTTTTACTTCAAAATTTCCTTTTTCATCAGTTTTAGTAGTGTCACCTCGCATAAATGTCGAAGACCACATATCCTGCCTGAGCATCATTCTTATACCTGCTTCCCTGATCCCCTTACCTTCCGGATTCGTTACTTTACCTGTTACTGCTATTCCGGGCTCAAGTTTAACTTCGAGATTTTCAGTATTTTCTTCGAGAATTACAACTTTAGCAAGATTTCTTTCTTCATATCTGCACACAAGAAGAGGATTCTCACGCTCATCCGGGAACATTTCCAAATCCCAGCTTATTTCAAATTTTCCTTCATCGTCAGATTCGATATCTCTGCCGCCGCCTGGTAAAACGCAGAGTTTGGCTCCTTTGACTGGTTTTCCATTTTCATCACGTACCACACCGCTTGCCTTTGGTACTGAACCAAGCTGCCATTCAAGATGTTTCGTCCTCCCTTCCTCGATTGTTATACTATTCTGCATTCTAAAACTGGAATAACCATCCTTAAAAACCTGAGCCGATTCATATTCACCAGGTAAAAGACGAATTCTGGCGATTCCTTCTTTGTCGGTTTTTTGAGCATAAGATAGAGAGTTTCGTTCGTCATACGTGAGAACTGTAGCACCTTCCAGGGATTTGTTTTTACCTGTTTCAGTAACAAGTACCTCCAGCAATCCTCCTTTGCTCAATTCAACTTTAACATTATTTTTAATCTGACCTTTTTCAAGAGTTATATTCACAGTTGGCGCAATCCATTCGGCAAGTCCGTCCCTTGGTGCGGCATAAATAAGATTATAACCACCACTGGAAAGTCTATTTATTTTGAAAGTTCCGTCTTCCTTTGATGTAATTATATCCTGACCAAATATCCGACTATTTTGACCTCGCCTAAGTAATAAATTGACTCCATCAACTGACTTACCGGTATTTTTGTCTATCACGACACCCTCTATTACAGATTCCGGCAACAGAACTATTTTTATATCATCCTGACCAGGCGAGTACTGTAATGACTCTTCAGGATAAGTATCTATCCTGAATGTATCGACTGTAGTTTTTCCTTCTTTTTTCACTAAAAACTCGACTTTTGAATCACCTGGTAAATTTGTGAATTTAAATTTGCCTGTGTTATCAGTCTCCGCATTCAGTACTTTAGACGCAACATTTACACTCAATGCGCGAATATGTTGTCCATGAGAATCTTTTTCCTCCCCGATGTTTAATATTAAAATACTTACCTGAGCTTCAGCAAGAGGATTACCATTCTCATCAACAACAACACCGTCTAATTCTTTAGACTGGCCGAGCTTGAACATAAATTCCATGTCGTTATCCATTTCCCAACCGACACAATCTAAAGCCAGGCCGGCCTTATCGACTACAATCCATCCATAAAGATAGTCATCACCTTCTGTATCTTTTTCAAAAGAGAAGGTACCTTCATCATTTGATGTTGTTTCTATCACATCAGATACAATAAATGTATACATTTCCCGGCCATAATCCTCATTATATAATTTTGCTTTTGCTCCGGCTACGGGATTGCCCTTTGAATCAACTACTGTACCTTTAAATGCAACCTGCTTTGCATTTGACAAATTGATAACAGAAACAAAAAATAACATACTTAACATTAATGTCTTCTTTATATACATAATCTTTCCTCTGTAAATATCAGTTCTGTATTTTCTCGTCCATCTCAGTTATTGAAAATCCTTCATCAGTGACGATATGCTCTTTATCGGTAAGGATAAGCCAGGGCAGTGCCTTAATTCCCCAGTTAAATTTTATTTGCTCCTCGTCTTTTTCAATCATCCCTATAGAAAACGAAATATTATTTTCTTTGCACCAGTTATTGATATATTCTTTCTCGGCCTTTGCAGCATGGATTAACAGTACTTCAATTTCCTTTGCTTTAAACTCTTCTGTTTTTTTACTTAATTCAATAACACAATTTCTGCTTGGCCGCTGTTCTATATCGAAAAAACAAATAAGAATCATTTTTCCACGTGCTTGTTTGATGGAATAATCAACTTTTATATCATTAAAATCAGACAGGGATTTACCTATAAGTGAAATAAACTTCTGCCTCGGCTTTGGAATCTTTACTACACCAGCTTTTGTTTTATCTGTTGAAAGCAAATCTATCGCGAAAATTTGCTCCATACGCATGACTCTTTGTAAATAATTATCATCAGAAGTATATGTACTCGGAACATTGATCTCGAACCATGCTTTTCTCGACTGTATTTTATCGTATTGTTCATTAGACATGTACACTCTGAAATAACCATCTTTATCGATATCAACACGATTTGATACATTTTCTCCATCCACGATAAAATCAATTCTTGTCTCTGCTCCTTCCCAGGGTTCCGGTTTGGTAATCACTGAGCTGCCATCCTCATAAGTAATGCGGCCATAATAAGGTTTATTTGCATGTATTGTGACATTAGTAGTCTGACCTGAAATACAATTAACATATTTAAAAGGCAACGCAGTACCTCTGATAAGATATTCGCTGTTTAATAATCCCCCTATACCGAAATTTCCATTATTATCTGTTTGGCATACAAACCTATAGAAAAACAGTCCTGAGCCGGTATATACAACTGCAAATTTTAATCCGGCCACTCCTTCTCCTGAATCCGGATCGATTATTTTTCCCTCAATTCGAGCCTCATTAGGTAAAGTAACTTTTATATCCGTTTGGCCGGTTCTAAAAGCAGGTTCTTCCGGCTGCCCGGGCAGACGCGTATATAAAGTAGCCTTGCCTGCCGCTCTTATAAGCAAATCCACACTCGTATTAAATGGAAGGCCGGAGAAACTGAACCTGCCTCGTTCATTAGTTTTTGTAATAAGCTCCCCCAGAGGCGGCAGACCCAACAGCCAATTTGTCTCTTTCTGGCCGTTGGAGGACTCGACGGTGCGAGACAGACTCGCATAAATATCTGCACCAGCTACAGGCTTACCTATATCATCCACTATCACTCCTTCAATATTTTCAACTTTATCAAGAATAATATTTTGTTTCAAATCATCCTTCATAGTCCAGTTTGCCCATCCCAGAGATAAATTTGCTTTTGCAGCGACAACATAGCTCCAGATAAACGTACTTTTTTCAGGTTTTGGCTCGGTTGAAAAAATAAATGCCCCATTTTCTGTAGTAATTTTTTCCCCGGCTATGTTTAAATACATATTTCCCGCTATGCCGTCCGACCACATCTCGTAAACAGTAACTTTTGCCCCATTTATTGGACTGCC
The DNA here is from genome assembly GCA_016931715.1 of Sedimentisphaerales bacterium. Taxonomy (GTDB): domain Bacteria; phylum Planctomycetota; class Phycisphaerae; order Sedimentisphaerales; family Anaerobacaceae; genus JAFGPS01. Next base: position 13,343 of record JAFGEF010000066.1, on the reverse strand, counting down.
CTTTGAATCAGTTACTGTGCCTGTAAATGTGACTTGTTTTACCTGTTGAGCCATAGACAGGCTAATAAAAGAAACTAAAAATATAAAACATGGTATTGATGTCTTTTGTATAAACATAATCATTCTCCTAAGTCACTTTGAGGAGCGTCTTGTCACAGTGAAAACCGCTGTCATAACAGTAAATGACAAAACAATCTTGAAATAAACAATTGTAGATTGCCACACCGTCTTTCAGACGGCTCGCAATGACAATAAAAACGCGCATAAAATCCCCCTGCAGTATTTCGACTGATTCTTTGATAAACAATTTTAGGAAATCGCAAAGATTACACTAAGTTATCTTTTTGCCGATTGTCACGATTGCAACGCATCCAACTACGATAGACAAAACAACAACTGTCGGCAAAATATTATTCTTTTCTGCCGGTTCTATATTTTCCTGAGCCGTCTCCTTTGATGTTTCTCCCGTTGCGGTTCCCTCTGTAGTTTCAGGTTTTACAGGTGTTACTTTGGCAGCAGGTACAGGTTTAGCAGCAACCAATTTTTTGCCTTCCAGTGTGTAAGGCTCACTTTCTATCTTAAACGGGCTGCCAATATTAATTGTCGCAGTGAACGGTCCTTTTACATTTGATGGCTCACGCCACGTGAGCGAGCATGTGCCGCCTCAGCCATAGGAGAATGTATAAGTTCTGTCGTATGTGCCGTCTTTATTTTTAATATTCAATTGCGGAGCCTGCGGCCTTGATCCGTTACGCATTAAAGAAACACTCTCACCATTTTTGCCGCGTAATTGCTGGCTGAAAGAATAGCTTCCTTCCCGGTACGAAGCAGTGACAGTAGAGACTATCGGCTCTCCTGCTTCGAGAACAGTCTCCTGGGCTTCCTTAATATCGAACGTTTTATTTTGGCTCCGGGAACCTGTAAGTTCCCATTTTACGCCTTTTTCATCATCGCGTTTAACAACCCAGTTATTGATTTGGTATTTCCCGACCGGCAGTGAACCAATTCCTTTTTCAAGCTTTATATTAAACTGGCCGTTTAATCCACCCACTAATATTTCAGTAACATTTTCATTAAGATGGACTTTGCCGAATTTAATATCTGCTGCTTCTTTTATTTTTACATATGCTCCATCACGTGCTATTTCAGGTTCGTAGAATTTGCCGCCTATTTCGATAAAATTGCCGACAAATCGAGTGTCCTGTGTATTGTTTGTTTTACTGATCCGGATCCTATCGGAATTTTCAGGAGCAAGAGCTTTATCATTAAATGTGCCGTTGGCATTATAATCGAAAAGAATACACTGATTTTTCTGGCCATCTATTGTGACTTCTCCCTGATACCAGCCTCCGGTCGAAACATAAAGTCTTTTCGTATCATTAGAGCTGTAATATCTCAAGTTAAGATGGTAAGATACAGGTCCATCAGGAAGCTTGAAAGTTACCTTGACCGGACCGAAATATGAGCTTGTTTGTTCCATCCGGTATTGTCTTATCGGATTCTCGTCATTGAGATGGCCGTTGCCGTTCGAGTCGATATAGAGGATATCATACATTCCTAATTTATGGCTTCTGTCGAGTGCAATCCACAGAAATCCCTTATCAACCATAGGAGTCATCCATTTTGTAAAAAGCTGGCTATCACCTGTAAATTTCGGGAAATTTACGTCGGCAGGCTTTTTATCGCTGACTTCCAATAATTTCTGGCTCGAACTAAAACCGACTAGATTTAATTCGCGTGCAGAATGGTATTGAAGCCACTGCTCATTCTGAGCATAAACCGTTCCGATTGATGTGAGCAGAATAAAACCCGCAGCGAACCAAATAAACGTTTTATTTGCCATTTTTTCGGCCTCCAAACAAGAGTCGCTATTTAAGTTTAAAAACAAATCATCTCTGATTTTACAGCATACATATATAAAGACGAAAAAACTAATAAAATGTAACATTTTTTCCGCTTTTTTCTAAAAATTTTTCATTTATTCTTACATTTTTATCATTTTTAAGCTAAAAATGTAATTTTCTTAATTCGTCCTTGCATATCACACATTAATTGCCTCAACCTTTTCCTGTTCAGCAATTAACTGACTGGTTTTCAACCTCAGACAGTCACAAAATCTTTTCCTGTAAAACGGGATGACAAAACTAATTATCAGAAAAGGCAGAATAACAAAATAAAGTAAAAAACCAATAATCAAACCAACCGCCATAACCTGCAGAAAATCTTCCGGCTTGAATGTAGAATTCATAATAGAATTGCCCACAATAAAATATCCAATCATAGCTGTTATACTGCAAACAGGCAGACATAAAACCGACCAAAGCAAAAACGCTTTGGGACTATATTGCTTTTTGCATAATCTTCCAGCCCAAGCAAATCCAAACAGCGTTGCTCCTGCAACAAATACAAAAAGAAAAAACATTAGAGCCGTTGTTTTACTAAAATCTGATAAGACAGTCAAAATACCTGCGGACAAAATGATTGTCATAATTATTAAACTAAGAAAGAATTTCAACAAACCATTCAGTTTACTGAACTTATACGATGTCAGCCATAATACGGAAAGTCCGATGATGAATGAATAAAATACTACATCAAACTCGATAGTGTCTGGTGGACTTCCTTTGGTTACTATTTTAAACAGCATCCAGAAAAAGTTCGCAATCAATAGCGGTATCAAAATATACAGCGATTCTCTGTTGTGATTGTCTTTGAAAAGTATAAACGCGAGAACAAGAGCAAACCACGGCAAATAGCCAATTACAGAATAATAAAACTTCCAATCATAAATCACATCTTCGTCCACTTGAGAACTTAGCTTCCCAAGATTTTCTGCCGGAACAAATCTTAATTTGCCAAATGCCGTTTTTGGTACTCGCCACGAGTACGAACATGTTCCGCCTCATCCATATGCGAATTCGCCAGAAGCGATTAACTTATCTCCCTTATACACTGAAAAACTAGGTCGCTTTTCCCTGTTTGTTGTTTTATTGTATTGTCGGCCGTCTATACCCAGTGTCTTATAATTCAAAACAAGATACTTTCCCTGCCTTTTTATTTCGATTACCTGCTTCAGAGGAGCTCCGGCTTTCAATATGGCTGGCTCATCCTTTGTAATTTTTATCCAATCAGTTTCAGATGCAGGTTTCGTATTCGTACCTAGGGAATATTGTTCCTGATCTGCTATTACTAAATTTCTTATAAAATATTTCCCTATCGGCAAACTGACTAATTTACCTGGATTCACCAAATCCTCTCTTGTGCCATTTTCTCTTTCCAGAATTAAAGAGATTATTTTTTCACCTTCGATTTTCAATTCACCATATTCAATTTCTGCTTCCTGAGCGAGGCAGACAGTTGAGTATACGAACGAAACAACCAATACTATTAAGACCAAATTAAGAGCATTTTTTAACAATATCATCTCCAGAAACAATCATTTATATTGCTATTTATATATATAGACGTTTATCAGTCATTCTCGTTACAAAAAAATTATAAATTTTTTACCTGTCAAGTTGGCGTAGATATAACATGATAATTGCCAAAAATGACAATTTGACAGTTTAATAGAGGTAATAAAAACACCATGTCTTAATTCTTTTACTTTTATAAGTACTTGTCAATACTATAAATACGTTTTTAAATGTAAAAGTAGTCCTTATTTGCAAAATAACTGGTATATTATTTGCACATAAAGTATAAATTATGCAAAAAATAACGAAAGAAACTTTTATAAGCCTGAATTTTTAAGGAGGCAAGTAATTATGGCAGTTAAAGAATTGGCATTTGAATCTGAAGCACGAGCCAGTCTGCTTGCGGGAGTAGAGAAACTCGCAGCAGCCGTAAAACTCACCCTTGGCCCTCGCGGTCGAAACGCAGTTATCGACAAAGGCTGGGGCGGTCCGACGGTAACAAAGGATGGCGTAACAGTAGCTGAAGAGGTTGAGCTCGTAAATAAAAATGAGAACCTTGGCGCAAAACTGGTAAAAGAAGCGGCCAGCAAAACCTCAAAAGTAGCCGGAGACGGCACTACAACAGCAACAGTTTTAACTGAAGCGTTGTTTAAGGAAGCCTGCAAAAATCTCGCAGCAGGTGCTGATGCAATGGCACTAAATCGCGGTATGCAGAAAGCAGCAAAAGCAGTAATAGACAAACTGGCTACACTGGCAAAACCAATAGATATAACTAAAGCTAATGATATCATCAATATTGCTTCAATATCAGCTAATAATGATGTAGAGATTGGCAAAAAAATGGCTGAAGCATTTCAAAAAGTCGGCATTGACGGTGTTATTTCAGTCGAAGAGGGTAAAAGCTTCGAAACAACAATTGATTTTGTTGAAGGTATGCAGTTTGACCGGGGCTATCTTTCTCCTCATTTCGCGACAGATACAGAAAATATGGTCTGCGAACTGAAAAAGCCTTTCATACTGATTCATGAAGATAAAATCAGCAGCGTAACCAAACTCATTCCCCTGCTTGAGAAGGCAGCGAAAGCAAGAAGACCACTTCTGATAATCGCAGAAGATGTGGAAAGCGAAGCTCTGGCAACTCTCGTTGTGAACAAGCTTAAAGGCATTATCGAAGTCGCTGCTGTAAAAGCGCCGGGTTATGGCGACAGAAGAAAAGCAATGCTTCAGGATATCGCTGTGCTAACTGGCGCCGAGCCTGTATTCAAGGACCTCGGAATCGATATGGCAAACGTGGGTATCAAGCAGCTCGGACAAGCCAAAAAAATAACTATCGATAACGACAAGACAATTATTATCGAGGGTGCTGGCAACCAGGAAGAAATTAACGCCAGAATAAAACAGATAAAAGATGAAATTGAAAATACTACAAGCGATTATGACCGCGAAAAACTTCAGGAAAGACTTGCAAAACTGACCGGCGGTGTTGCCCAAATAAGCGTTGGCGCAGCAAGCGAAGCAGAAATGAAGGAAATCAAAGCCAGAATCGAAGATGCACTTCACGCAACACGAGCGGCAATCGAAGAAGGTATCGTTCCCGGCGGCGGTGTCGCACTAATCCGCTGCGTAGAAGCAGTCTGGGATTTGAAACTCGAAGGAGATGAACAGACTGGTGCGGATATTCTTGCAAAAGCTCTGTCAATGCCCTGCTACTATATCGCTTATAACGCAGGCGCTACTCCGAACCTTGTTATAAACAAAGTCGCCGAAGGAAAAGGTGGTTTTGGTTATAACGCCAACACAGATACATATGAAGACCTGCTTGAAGCCGGCGTAATCGATCCCGCTAAAGTGACACGAATCGCCCTGCAAAATGCTGTAAGCATCGCGGGATTGCTGCTTACAACTGATTGTGTTGTAACAGAAAAACCGAAAGAAACAAACGATATGCCGCATAACCATGGAATGGATCCCGGAATGGGCGGTATGGGAGGAATGGGCGGCATGGATATGATGTAATCCTTCCCATTAGAATTTAACTAAAATTTACTTAAATAATGTTTAAAAAATAACTTGAAAATATAATTAAATATAGACAAGGAGTGAGTTATGAAACTTAATCCCCTGGATGATAGAATAGTAATAAAACAATCAGAAGCAGAAGCAAAAACAAGCGGCGGAATAATTCTTCCTGATACCGCAAAAGAAAAACCACAAATCGGCACAGTCGTTGCGGTCGGACCGGGCAAACTGCTCGATGATGGAAAACGAAGTAAAATGTCTGTTAAAATCAAAGACGAAGTTTTCTATGCGAAATATCTCGGTAATGATGTTGAAATAGACGGCGAAAAGTATGTTATTCTAAGAGAAAGTGACGTACTTGGTATTGTCGAAAGATAAACATACGCGTTTAAAAAGGATTATTAAAACTCAAAAATTGAGAGGTAATAAAGATGGCAAAACAATTAATGTTTGACGATAACGCCAGAGCACAGCTTAAAGAAGGACTGTCGCAACTGGCTGAAGCAGTGAAAGTCACTCTCGGACCGACAGGCAAAAACGTTATACTGCATAAAAGCTGGGGTTCACCAAGGGTAACAAAAGACGGTGTTTCAGTAAGTAAAGAGATTGATCTGCCGGATGCTTTTAAAAATATGGGCGCAAAGATGGTCAACCAGGTCGCAAGCAAGACTTCGGACCTTGTCGGTGATGGGACAACAACTTCGACAGTGCTCGCAGAAGCAATTTATCTTGCAGGTTTGAAATATGTTACTGCAGGCGTAAATCCTATGGCTATTCAGAAAGGTATAAATAAAGCTGCTGAAGTAGTATCGAATTTCATTAAGGATGTCAGTGTCCCGGTTAAAGGCCATGATGATATTGCAAAAGTAGCTGCTATCAGCGCAAATAATGACCCAAGTGTAGGCAAAATATTAGCCGATGCTATTGAAGCAGTTGGTAAAGATGGCGTAATTGAAGTCGAAGAAGGCAAGGGAGTGCAAAATGAACTGCAGGTCGTAGAAGGCATGCAGTTTGATAAGGGATATATATCACCCTATTTTATGACAAATGCCGAAACTCTCGAATCAATCATGGAAGATGCATACATTCTGCTGCACGAAAAGAAAATCTCAAATGTTCGTGAAATCATCCCCCTGCTCGAAAAAGTAGCACAGGTAGGCAGGCCGCTTCTGATTATCGCTGAAGATGTGGAAGGTGAAGCGCTGGCAGCTTTGGTAATCAACCGTCTGCAGGGTGTATTAAAAATCTGTGCTGTAAAAGCTCCTGGTTTTGGCGATAGAAGGAAAGCCATGCTGGCTGACCTTGCAGTAGCAACAGAAGGACAGGTTATCAGCGAAGATTTAGGTATTAAAATTGAAAATATAGAACTTTCACAACTCGGCCAGGCAAAGAAAATCGTGGTGGATAAAGACTCAACGACAATAATTGAAGGCGCTGGCAAAAAGAAAGACATTACCGCACGCTGTGAGCAGATACGCAATCAAATTACCAAAACAACGAGCAATTATGACAAAGAAAAACTTCAGGAACGTTTAGCTAAAATGACAGGCGGTGTTGCTGTTATTAAAGCCGGTGCTGCAACCGAAACGGAAATGAAGGAACGAAAAGATCTTCTCGACGATGCGCTTCATGCTACAAGAGCAGCGGCACAGGAAGGCGTGGTAGCAGGAGGCGGTATCGTATTCCTTCGAGCCATTCCTGAAGTCGAAAAAGCAAGAGCAAAAGCCAAAGGCGACGAAAAAATCGGGTATGACATTATAATACAAGCCCTTAAAGCGCCGACTACACAGATAGTTGATAACTGCGGCGAACACGGCGATGTTGTTGTCGCACAGCTTCTTGAAAAAGGCAAAAGCATAGGTTACAACGCAAATTCCGGCCAGTTTGTCGATATGATGAAGGAAGGAATTATCGATCCTGCAAAGGTAGCAAGAACGGCTCTGGAAATGGCAGCTTCCGTAGCCGGTCTGATGCTCACAACAAATGTATTGATAACAGAGTTGAAAGATAAGGATAAAGACGAAGAACCTGTGCATGGTTCAGTCAGATAATATTCGTCGTGCATAACGAATTATGGCCAAACGTGATTATTATGAAGTCTTAGGTGTTGACAAGAGCGCCTCTGCCGATGATATAAAACGCGCTTACAGGCGACTGGCAATTAAATATCATCCGGACAAAAATCCCGGAGACAAGGAAGCCGAGAACAAGTTCAAGGAATGCGCCGAAGCTTACGAAGTCCTCAGTGACACCGACAAAAGAAGGCAATATGACCAGTTTGGTCACGAGGGTCTTCGCGGAACAGGCATGCACGACTACTCCAAGATGCGATGGCAGGATATCGGCAGCATATTCGAGGATATGTTTGGTTCTGACGATTTCTTCAGCAGCGTCTTTGGCGGCAGGGGCAGAAGGTCTGGTACAAGAGAAGGTCCGTCCCGGGGTTATGATCTTGAAACCACAGTGGAATTAACTCTTCAGGAAATAGCCAAAGGTACTGAAAAAGCCATACAATTTACCAGGCAGGATATATGTTCTGAATGCAGCGGCAGCGGGAGCGCAAAAGGAAGCAAGCCTGGTCGTTGTCCGACATGTAATGGTTCCGGTCAGGTCGCAAGAGGAGGCGGCTTCTTCCAAATGGTATCTACCTGCCGGCAATGCAGCGGTACAGGACAAATCATAACTGACCCATGTAAAAAATGCAAAGGGACAGGGAGAATACCGAAAAGACGAACTGTAAATATTAAGGTTCCCGCCGGAGTGCATGAGGGACAGGGAATTAGAATAGCCGGAGAAGGTGAGCCGGGCAGAACAGGCGGTCCGCCAGGAGACCTGTACTGTTATGTCAGAGTAAAACCGCACGAATTTTTTGAGCGCAGCGGCAATGACTTGTCTGTAGTAGTCCCGATAAGTTTTACGCAGGCAGCTTTGGGCACTACAATCGACGTACCAACCCTCGACGGCACAAGGAAATTAAAAATACCGGCAGGAACACAATATGGAAGAACTTTAAGAATTGAAGGCCAGGGCTTGCCTGACATCAGGACACACAGAACTGGTGACCTTTTTGTGCAAATATTTGTTGAAACACCTACAAAATTAAATTCAGAGCAGCAGGAACTGCTCAGAAGATTCGCAGAAACTGAAAATAAAAGTGTCTCTCCGAAAAGCACCGGCTTTTTTGAGAAACTCAAAAATCATTTTGGGGAAAACCGATGAAAAAGAAAGACACAGAAAAAACACAGGAAAATAACGAAGAATCCAATGAAATAGAAGAAAAAGAGCTTCGTGATAATATTGAAACGCTGAAAAAAGAAAAAGACGAAATCTTTGCTCAATTACAGCGTGTGAGTGCAGACTACACAAATTTTCAAAAGCGCGTACCCAAGCAAATTTCCGATACAATCAATTACGAAAAAGAGAAAATAATAAAATCACTGCTTCCAATCCTGGATAATTTTGAGCGTACCCTTCAAAACGCCGGCAAATCAGAAAATGTCGAAGCTCTCATAAAGGGCGTACGAATTATATACGACCTGATGCTGGATGTTCTCAAATCGCACGGTGTCGAACAGATGAAAACCGAAGACCAGAAATTCGACCCTTCTATGCACGAAGCCATGCTTCGCAAAACAGAGCCTGACAAGGAAGATAATATTATCCTTGAAGAATATCAAAAAGGCTATAAGCTCAGTGACAGAGTAATCAGGCCAAGCAAAGTCATCGTCAATAAATTGCCCATTGAGCAAATGATACCGGAATACGAACAAACCGAACAGGATAAGGCTGTCGAAGAACCTGAAACAACCGACACGGAGTAATCAAAATGCCTACTTATGAATATAAATGTGAAAATTGCGGACATCAGTTCGAGCAGTTTCAATCTATTACATCAAAACCATTGCGTGTGTGCCCACAGTGCGGGGAAAACAAGCTTAACCGCCTTATCGGCGCTGGTGCAGGCATAATATTCAAAGGCTCCGGCTTCTATCAGACAGACTACAGAAATGACAGCTACAAAAAAGCTGCTGCAAGTGATAACAAAACCTCTAATAAGCCAGTTGAGAAAAAAGAAACAAAACCAAAAGAATCAGTATCTGCCGAGAAATCTTCCTCTCAAAAAACAGATAACAAAAACGCTTCATCCGGTTAAACACAAAACTTACTCATTCTTTAGGCAATCAATTATTGTTTTTCGCATTAGTTTGGGATCTGCATCCATACCAGTAAAGAGTTTGAACTGTGCCGCAGCCTGATTAACAAACATGGATACGCCATCAATTCGCTTTGCCCTTTTTGCCTTGGCATCCTTTAATAATACAGTTTCAGCAGGATTGTAAACCGTATCGAATACAGCTATGGTGCTCTTGAGATATTCTTTAGGTACTGGTGATTGTTCCACATTTGAATGTTCATTTTCAACCTGAGTTATTTCTTCCCAGGTTTCTTTCTGCGATTGAACAGCATTAAAATCGTTTTTATTCTTCGCCTGGGTGAACATTCCTATGCTGGTGCAGTTGACAAGCAGTTTCGCATCCATGCCTGACAATTCATCCAAAGAAGCATATTCACAATTAAACTCTAAGGCAAGCTGCTTTGCTTTTTCGACTGTCCTGTTATATATTTTGATTTTTGCCCCTGCATCACTAAGACCTGCAACAATAGCCCTCGACACGCCGCCTGCCCCAATAACAGCCACAGGAAGCTCCTTAAAATCGCTTTTAGTGAACTTCAATTCGTTCGTAATCGCATCCATTGCCCCGGTATAATCGGTGTTATATGCCTTTACTTTCCCATCCATGCGAATGATAAGCGTATTAACAGCGCCGATTTTATTTACTAAAGGCTCGATAAAGCCCTCATGTGCCTTTGCATAATCGAGTGCATTCTGCTTATGAGGTATAGTGACGCTGAAGCCATGAAAGTTCAGCCATTTTCGCAATATGATACCGTTCATAAATGATTCGAACTGCTGCTTTTGTCCTTTTACCAGCAAAGGCAGATACAGCCTGTTCATATTCATATCCGCAAAGCAGGCGTTGTGAATTGCGGGGCTGAGCGAATGAGCGACCGGGTCGGCAATTACACCGAAAAGCTCGGTATCCGGCTGAATATAATCATACCGGTATAATTTCTTCAGGTCATCAATATGAATTTGGCCCGGAGCTGTTGCCTGCTCTTTGTCTGTACATGCGAAAGTCACAAAGCTGCCCAGCTTTTTTGCAAGGATTCTGCTGATAATGCCGGCATTGCCCATACAGAAGACTATTCGTTCGCCGCTCGTTTTATGAAGCAAATCGAACGCATCGAAGCAGTCATTAATATGATTTGCGGTATAGACAAGCTTAGGTATTGTACCGGGACATATCAGGGAAATAGCACGATATAATTTACCTATATCGGAAAATCTTGTTTCAAAATTGTGTGCCGATAATATAAGTCTTGCCTTCGAGTTCCGTGAAAGCGCAAGCCTTATTTTCTCCTGGCGATCAGTTATCAGGAAGTTATCATATTCGAAGTCGATACAGTTTGCGCCAGCCAGCATAGCGGCGGTAAGCACTTCAATTCGCAGTTTGACGGGATAATTGATCATACCGCCCTGCCTTGCATCACGGCAGGTTACAATTACAGGCAACTGTTTTAACTTTGTATCCTTATAATCGCCGATTAATTTCCTGGCTGCTTCAACGCTCAGACCTTCAAGGTAGTCCAGACGAAATTCAAGCATCTCTGCACCGGCGGCTATCGCAGCCTTTATTTGTTCCTGTGCCTCATTCAAATCCTTAGCCGATATGGGAACTGTTAAATAAGTCATAACTAACATATAACAGTCATTCGGCTCAAAATCAAGCGTAAAACATACTTTAAGGCAGTTTTACCTTGACATTCAGACCTAAAAAGAATATAATTATTTTACGTGGATTGTATAATCCAAATATTAAGGCAGATATTTCTTATCTTAAATGGGGATTCAGCTAAATTCTTCTTTCTGGTGTTTTTATAGGACAAGGGTGATAAAATTAAAAAGTCTTTAGCTATAATTCAACTTTACATTGTATTATTACAGTTTTGCGGCAGCTTTCTATATGCAAAAACTATGACATCCGAACAGGCAAAGCGGGCAGCAAAAGGATGGCTCGAAATCAGTTCCAATCCTTTTTTTGTAGAAGCAAATTATTATATATCAGAAGCTGAGATTTTTACGGACGATTTCGGAGAGCCGCTTTACTTTATTGTTAATTTACAGCCGTCAGGCTTTGTAATTGTTTCGGCGGATGATGCTGTCGAACCGATTATTGGCTTTTCAGGCATTGGAAGCTACGATGTCTTGAGCGATAATCCTTTGACTGCGTTAGTTACACAGGACATCCCGTGCAGAATTGCAGATGCAAAGCAAAAAGAAAATTACCAGTTATTAGATGTTGATTCACAGGTTTCAAAAAATCAAAAAAAATGGAATTACCTGATTACTCTCAGCCACGCCGCTGAGGGTGGATTTGAAATTATGGGGCTTTCTGACTCTTCGATGGCTGATATACGAGCAGCTCCCCTGATAAAAAGCAAATGGTCGCAGACAACCTGCTGTTTAAACAATCCTCTCCCATGTTATAATTATTATACTCCTGAAGGATACCCCTGCGGCTGCATAGCGACCGCTATGGCGCAGTTAATGCGGTATCACAAGTATCCTGTTGAAAGTATAAACCAAAATAGTTTCGAAATTGTAATTGACGGTACATTATGGACATCATATCTCATTCGCGGAAGTGGAAAAGATGGTGCATATAACTGGGATACAATGCCGCTCGATCCAAATTGCAGCACAACACAAGTTCAGCGAAAAATAATCGGTGCTCTTTGTTACGATGCCGGTATTTCAATTAGTACGAATTATTACCCGGAAATCTCGGTTGCTGATGCGTACAATGCAAAAAACGCTTTGAAATCCGTCTTTAAATATGGCAATGCAATCGCTGGTTATAACGAATCGAAAGAAATTGGCTCAGGCCTTATAAATATGATTAATCCCAATCTCGATGCGGGCGACCCGGTCATACTTGCAATTACTCGAAAGAATGGCGGACACACAGTCCTTTGCGATGGATATGGTTATAGCTCTGATACGATGTATCACCATCTGAATATGGGATGGGCGGGAATTAGTGACGCATGGTATAACCTGCCTGATGTAAATGCGATAGATCGCACTTATACCTCTGTCGTAATGTGTATATACAATATCCATGTTTCATCTGATGGCGATGGAGAGGTAATCAGCGGCCGCATATTCGACCATAATGGCAAACCTGTCGCAGACGCTAATGTCCATGCCGAATCCCTCGACAAGCAGACTTTTATTTCGACAAGTACAAATGATAAGGGTATTTATGCCTTTGACTGCCTTAACTCAGCAACAACATATACAATACAACCTGTCGTACCAGGCATGATTTTTTCAGACAAAATCGTTACTACAGGAACTTCACTCAACGATAAACCTGTTTCAGGAAATATATGGGGCGTTGATTTTACCGCGGATTACGCAGGTGATTTCGATGCTGATGGTGACATTGACGGCGCTGATTTTTCAATATTCGCTTCCACCTGGCTGTCAACCCCGGAGAAAAAACACTGGAACCCCTCCTGTGACCTTAACACCCCCCCCGACAACATTATAAACTCCATCGACCTGCATATCTTCATGCAAAACTGGATCGCGATATCAAAATAAATCTGCATCCTTCTGAAAAACGTAAAGGTGTTTAAATGGAATAATCACAAATGCTTACGCACTTATATTTTTTTGCTTTACTGCTTCCAGAGTATTTGGTTCGTTTCTATCGGTTTAACTTCACCATCAAATAGAGGAACAACACGCGGCGTATAATCATTTATACTTCTTTTTGC
>JAFGEF010000065.1 GCA_016931715.1 Sedimentisphaerales bacterium | reverse complement strand
TTTTTATGTAAGTATGGACTATATAATCAGTTAGCGCAAGTATTTTTTTCTTGGCGCAAAATCCTCGATTCATCGCACCCTACCTTTCTTTTTATATATCAGTGTTAATCCTGTGTTAATCCGTGTCAGAAAAAACAGTGTCAATCAGTGTCTGAAAAAAAAGAATACAGAACACAGAATACAGGAGACAGCAGGAGAATGAAGATTGCTTCGTCTTTTTAGTCCCTCAATGACAACCTCTGTGTCCTCTGTTTCAGATCATCTGATTGTACACGACTCAACTCTATATTCAACTCATAGAAAAATTAAATCACTATTTTGCCTGGGTTTTAGGAAGGAATTTTTCCATCCAGGCGGTAATCCATGCTCGTTCGTTAGCTGTGAATGTGTGGCCGCCGTTGTGCTGGTAGAAGCCGATTTCGCCGAAAACGATGGGCTGTTCGACAGGGGGCACCTGGACAGTTGCGACGCCTTTTTTGCCGAGGAGGTTGTACACGGATTCGGCGGCAATTGCGGCGAGGAAGCCGCCTTTGAAATCCTGCCAGTCTTCAAGATTTCCGCCGGTGATAAACATTTTGCGCGGAGCCATAAGAGCAATCATTTCGTGCTGGTCTATGGGCATGTCATTCCAGCGTCCGATGTACTTTGTGAAGTTCGGGCAATAGTTGCCTGCGAAATTGCCGGAAGCAAGGTTGTCAACAGTTTCACCGATGTCGCGCCGGTTGAGTTTGACCCCCATTGCGCCGGAGGATTCCGGGACGACGCACCAGATACGGTCATCCATTGCCGCGGTGTAGAGTACCTGCTTTCCGCCGGTGGACATGCCGGCAATAGTGATATGGGCGGCATCGACGTCCTTATCGGTGACAAGGTAGTCCATAGCCCGTGAGAATGCCCAGCCGGTAATGGCGTAGTTGCCGGGAAAATTGCCGGGGCGCGGCTGACCATCAGGCGGGCTGATGCGTGCGACAACGCCGGCGCTGCCGGAGACGGAGCCTGTTCCCCAGCCGTGACCTTGCGGGTCATCAACGGGACTGCCGAAAAAGACGGGGACAGGGTGACCTGTGTTGGGCAGGTTAAGAGTAATTGTGATGGTGTTGCCGCCTCCGCCTCGTCCGAAGCCGCCCATCATGCCTCCCATGCCGCCGCCATCGCGACCACCGGCCGTTGCAGCGGGTGCATTAGGGTCGGTGCCTTCGAAGTAGCCTATTATGGTTTTGCTGATGGCGGTTTCAGTTCGATTCTCCTGACGGACCTCCCAGATGATTTTGGGAAGTTTATCTTCCGGTACGCGTCCGTAAATGTTATCCTTGAAGAGATTGATAAGTTCCGGCTTGCGCTCCTTGTACCACATTTCTGCGGAAGTAACTTTGCGGCCATCCTGCATAACAAGCGGGTCAGGCAGGGTATAGGGCGGGATGTCGTCCTGGTCATAATTGGTGAAATGGCCGCTGGGCGCCCAGAGATACAGGTCAGTGCCGGGGACCTGGTTGCCCTGCGCATCGCGTTTGTAGAAGCCGTTATCCTGTGGGCGACGAGCCGTCAAACCTTCAGGTGGAGTGTTATTGGCATCACGGATGGGCCATTTTGCCTTGCGGCCAACAGCGGGATCGGGCATAGGAACATCGGGCATACCCGGAGTGGTTTTGGTAATGGTTGGGCCGCGGCTGCCGCCCATCATTCCACCTCCCATCATACCTCCGCCAAATCCGCTGCGACCACCGCCGCGGCCTGTGTTGCCGGCAGCCGGAGCATTCGTCTGTGCCTGTGCGGCATATATCATGATAGCGCATAGCATAATACAAGCTGCAAGTTTTAGAATTGTTTTCTTTTCCATGCTCAATCTCCTTCTAAAAAATATTAAAAAGTTTATTTGTCATACCTGCCGCGATGATGTACAGGCGTGTCAGGCAAACGCGGGCAAGGCCGGACAATATCTTTTATTGATTATACACACACAAAGACAATTTTATAAGCATTTTTGACAAGATTAACAAAAAGACTCAATTTTCCTATATTCTTGCAATCTTTCATCTGTATAATTAAACGAAATCTGCGGATAATTTTCTTGACTTTTCGGCTTAAAGTTTGATAATTAGTATATAGTCATTAGTATTTAGTATATAGTGAACATATAAATAGCGGGAAGAAAAAAGCGTATAGTGAATAGTCGTTGGTCGATAGTCTTTAGTATTTTCTTCGTGCTCTCGGTGGTGAAAGTAAATTTAAAATGGATTCCCGTCTTTTCAGGAATGACAAAATATGTCAAAAAAAGTGAAATTTTTGAAATCTGTATTTGAAAGAAAAATGTGAAACAAAGCCAAATTATAAAAATTCACCACGAAGGGCTCGAAGGGAAACGAAGATTTCTATAAATAAATTCTTGTTTGTTCTTGGTTGTAAATGTAAAACAAAGCCAATTTGCCCGCTGTCGGGGGGAAAAACAAATATTTAAATCCTAAATCCTAAACGCTGATTTGTAAAACAAAGCCAATTTGCCCGCTGTCGGGGAGAAAAACGAATATCTAAATCCTAAATCCTAAACGCTGATTGAAAAAACAAAGCCAATTCTAACGACTATCGACCAAATACTAACGACAATACTATACTGTAAGCGCTTATCATACAAGGGTTTATATACATAAATAGGAATGAGAGTGTTGGGGCTCGAACCCAAGACCTACGCATTAAAAGTGCGTTGCTCTACCTACTGAGCTACACTCCCAAAAAGTCTCAAAGCGTAACAATATAACGCTTTTTCCTTCATATTGTCAATAAATATAGTAATAAAAGGGAAAAAATGCGCTTTTTGGTGAAAAATTTGCAAAAAAACAGCCGCCAGAGGACTTGATGGCGGCTGCGCAATCGATTTATTGTGTATTTCAGCTTACTTTTTTCACATCGTCGATGTCTGAATCCTCATCGTCTTCTATTTCATTTAAATAACCATACTTGCCGTAAGATTCATTTCTTTTGGCGTTCATTTTTTCGGTGCTGCTGGCACATGCAACGCAGCAAGTAGCCCATGGAATCGCCTCGAGCCTTGCTTTCGGGATTTGCTCGCCGCCTATTTCACATACGCCGTAAGTGCCCTCTTCTATGCGTCTTAGAGCATTATCAATCTCGATTATGAGTTTCCTTTCGCTGTCCATCAGTTCGAGTGTAAATTCCTGCTCGTAACTGTCGGATCCGAGGTCTGCCATGTGGATAGGAACGTGTGACAGCTCGCTATTGTCATCTTTCATAACGTCTTTTTCCATATGAGAGACGTTACCGAGCAGCTCATTGCGTTTTTCCCAAAGCAAAGTTCTGAATTTCTCAATTTCAGTTTGCGTTAAATTTTCTTTGTTCTTTTTATCCTTCATAATTACTCCAAAATCCATGTTGCGTTATGCTTATACGAGTTTTTATGCTATTTGTTTTCACAAAGCAGACTTTATGCTCATTTTCGGCTAAAAGGTCAACATAAATTTGGTATTTTTGTCAAAATTTTCTTTAAACTTCCATTTTTCCTATATTTATATAACTTCATGCGGGAAATTCTTATATATTTTCAATATTCTTCCTGGAATTGAAATACTTGCTTTAACAAGGTCACCGAAATCCACACCCAGGTCTCATAATATCAAAAAATCTTAAATGAGCATCTTAAATTACCAATATAACCCAATTTAAAATATCATAAAATTATATATAACTTCAATCGAGATTACATTTTACATTATCTTCATATTGATATAAAATGATTGACCGAGAACAGGACAATGAATAAACTTATGTAAATGAAGGAAGTTAAAATTTTTTACATAAAATGTATATTTTGCTGCAAAAACAATAATAAAAGGAAGAAATTGTATTAAAAAATTGTTTTAAATCGTAAAGCAATATTTATATTGTCGAGTATTGCGTTTTCGCATATAGGTTGATTTGAAAGGAGTATATGATGCGTTGCAGAATAATGTTTCTTTTGGTTATGACAGTAATGTTCTCTCTGGCTGGTTTCGCAGATGAAATTAAGTTCCAGAATGGAAATATCATAACCGGCAAGATTGTAAGCCTCACTGACGGGAAATTACTATTCAACTCGGATATAGCGGGCGAAATCAAGATACCGCTGTCAATAATCCAGACTTTGAGCAGTGATATGCCTGTAATAGTCAATCTTAAAGACGGCACCGCCTTCAATCAGAGACTTATTGGTGCGCAAGCCGGCAGATTTTCAATTCAGGGCGGCGCCGCAATCGGCGCTCAGCAATTTTCAGTCGGAGATATAGTCTCGATGAATCCGCCCGCAAAACCTGAACCAAAATGGACAGGAAGCATTTCACTGGGAATCACATCCACTCACGGCAATACAAAGGCAGAAAGTGTAACCGGCAGTGCAAATGCAAGCAAGCGAACAGATAAAGACAGGACAACCGTAAGCGCCGACTATGCAAAATCCACTAAGGAAGACGATATAACCGGCGAGAATGAGACTGTCGAAGACTGGTGGCGTGCACGAGCAAAGTATGATTACTTCTTCTCCGAAAAGATGTACGGATATCTTGATACGCGCTACGAAAAAGACTCCGTTGCTGAACTGGACAGAAGAATCACGGTTGGCGTCGGTGGTGGTTATCAATGGGTGGAATCGGACGACATGAACTTCTCAACTGAAATCGGTCTTGCTTCTCTCTATGAAAAATATGACAACCAGACCGACAGCAACAGCGAGATTTCCCTGCAGCTTGGTTATCACTTCGATAAAAAGCTGAGAGATAATATTAAATTTATAAATGACCTGACATATTATCCCGCTCTTGATAAATTTTCAGATTATTACCTGACAACAACAGCGGAAATTCGTGCAAATTTCACAGATACTTTTTTCACGAACTTCAAAACAATCCTGAATTACGATGCAACCCCGGCACAAGGCATGCATAAAACCGATGTTAAATACTTCCTCGGTCTGGGATATACTTTTTAACGCATAAAGAACTGCAAAAACAAAAAAATGAAAAGCTTAAAGCGAAAAACTGCGGACAACTGACCTGGCCGGCCTGATGTCCCCGGTTTTAAGTTTTTCATTTTTACAAACACATAACATCAGCAAGGATTTGACTGTATGAAAAAGAAAATAATTATAAGAAATGCCCTGCTGATAGGCATTGCATTATGTTACGGCTCGATATATGCAGGCTCGGGACAGGGTATTCCGGCATTTACAAAGCCATGTTTTGATGTCACTCTTTCTTTTGTGCAGCCGGGAAGCATTGCAGCAATCAATTATAAGGAAGGCGACACTGTTCAGATTGGAGACATACTCATAAAACAGGATGACGGCGTAGAGCAGATTAAACTGGAACAGCTCAAAGCCGAAAGCGATAACACAACACCTATAGAACATGCCGATATTACTCTCAAGCAAAGAGACGTTGACCTTAAAAGACTGAAACAGGCCGGAGCGGCGGTTACTACACCGACAGAAGTTGAATATGCAGACCTGAATGTGCAAATAGCCCAGCTCCAGCTTTATATTGCAAAATTCCAGCACGAGCAGGCAAAGAAAAAATACGCAGAAGCGCAAAAGCAGATTGACAGGATGAGCCTGAAAAGCCCGATAGACGGAAGAATCGAAACAATCGAAAAGCAGGTCGGCGAATCGGTAAATGCTCTCGATAAAGTAATCAGGATTGTTCGTATCGACCCGCTCTGGATTGATGTTGCCGTACCAATGGCTCAAACTGCAAATCTCAGGAACGGAGGCAAAGCTGCAGTTGAATTTCCTGAACCCAGGAAAATGAAAGAGGAAGGAACAATTATTTTCATTTCCTCTGTAGGCAATGCAGGCAGTGACACCCTCACAGTGCGTGTCCAGGTGCCAAATAAATTTAATCGTCCTGCACGTGAAAATGTATCAGTGACTTTCCCTGCCGGTAATTAAAAATCAACATGCAAAGAACACAAAACACAAAACAAAAGACAGAAGGCAAAAGACATAAAACAAACCTGCAATTTACAAATTTCGGATGTGAATCCATAGTCTTTAGTCTATGGTCTATATTTGTCTTCCTGCTATTTCCATCCGGCTGCGGTTCAAAAAAAATGGAGAAGCTAAACGAAGATGCATCTCTGTCTGCATATCAGAAAAAACTAACAAATTACGAAGCAAGACGAGGCACAGAATGCGAAGACCCGAACTACCTGCTGGACATCCTCCGGCCTGCCGCTTCGAATGACAGCCTGCTGCCCGAAATAACAATTATCACCGATCCTGAAACCGGCAAAAAAATCGTTAAACTTACTGTCGAAGAAGTCGTCCAGAAAACACTCGCAAACAGTCCCGAAATCAGGGTAGTCAGCTTTGATCCTTCCATTTCAAAACTGGATGTAACTAAAGCCGTATCGGAATTTGATATTACTGCTTTCGGAAATTTGAACTACCAGAAAGATGACAATCCGAGGAACAGTATTTATCAGTCTGGTCAATCGAACGAGCGTTCTATTGATACCGGCGTAAAGCAGAAACTGACTACAGGCTCGGAATGGTCACTCACCTATGCTTTTACGCGGGCATGGGACGACCTCGCGGGAAGAACATTTTCGAGCCGCTATGAACCGATACTAAGTTTCCAGTTAAGACAGCCTTTAATGCGTGACGCATGGAAAGATTTGAACCTTGCGGGCGTGGATATCGCAAAGCTGAATTACAAAATCGCGATGCTCAGTTTTCGCCAGCAGGCGGAAGACATAACAACTCAGGTTATATCATCTTACTGGCAGCTTGTGCAGGATCGCCGGAATATAGATATTTACAGGGAGCTTCTCAAGCAAACAGAGGACACGCTCGCCAAAGTGCAGGGCAGAAGGCAAATCGACGCAACAGACGTGCAGATTCAGCAGGCTCAGGCTTATGTGAAATCCCGCCAGGCCGCTTTAATTCAGGCGGAAAAGCAATTGCTCGACCAGCAGGATGCAATTTTAAGGTTCATGTCCGATTCGCATTTGAGTATGATGGATGAGGTTGACATTGTCCCTGCCAGCGCTCTGTCACTCGAAAAAACTTCCTATGACATTAAAAAGCTTCTGGAAACCGCGATCCGGAAAAACCCGGTCATTCAGCAGGCAAGAGTCGGCATCGATATAGCGGACATAAATATTCGTATCGCCAAAAACCAGAAGATGCCGCGATTGGATTTTGTCACTTCACTCAGAACGCAGAATCTCGATGAAAGCCCGGAGGACGCTTACGCTCGTTTTTATAACGGAGATTATGTCAGTTATGGAGCCGGTTTGTCTCTCGAATATCCGCTTGGCAATCGCAAGAGTGAAGCTGAACTGATGAAGAGAAGGCTCGAACGAAGACAAGCGGCTGTGAAACTGGAAAACATTACTGACCAGGCTGCTCAACTAACGAAAGAAAAAGCAAGAAGAATCGAAACAGATTTTGCAGAAATCGAAAAGCAGAGAGCTGCCGCGGAAGCGGCGAGACTGCATTTGCAGGTATTAGAGGAGTCCGAAATAATCCGTGAAAGACTTACACCGGAGTTCATGCTTCTCAAGCTGCAAGCACAGGAATTTCTCGCAAATTCACAGATTGCGGAAATAAGAGCAATCGTAGATTATAATATTGCTATCGCGGAATTGTCACGCTTAATGGGCACTGTCCTTGAATTATACATGGTCGAACCGAACGAGCCTGAACAGCCTGAACCCGCAGAAAGTGACAATACCGGCAATGAATTATTTCCGATTGAAATGAATTAAATTCGCCCGCCGCCAAATATTTTTTTGACACTGATTAACTTGGCGCGGCTCCGCCATACTGTCTTTTTTCGGCTATTCTTTTCCAGCGAAACCGAGCTGTTCATCGAGCCAGTGGTCGGTTCGCAGGACTGTTTTGCGTCTGCTTAAAGCCATTTTTTCAGCACGGTTTTGGGCAAGCCTGAATATGTGCTGGACTAAAGGAGAAAAAATGTCACCTTTCGAGAGAACGTATCTCTTTTTCAAAAAGGCGGTCGCGGTCTTCGTGTATCGAGTGACAATCTCATCTTCCAGACAGAAAATACTTCTTGCTGTCCCCGGGTCACCCTGCCTTGCGCATCTTCCGAACAACTGCCTGTCGATTCTCGCGGATTCGTTCGGCTCGGCACCGATGACGTAAAGACCTCCCATTTGAGCAACCCCTCTGCCGAGCTTAATATCTGTGCCGCGGCCAGCCATATTCGTTGCCACTGTGATTCTGCCCGGCTGACCTGCTTCCGCGACAATCTGAGCTTCCCTGCTGTGATAAATCGCATTAAGAACCTGGTGTTCAAATTTTTCAGCAGCAAGCAGCTTACTGATATGCTCACTTGCAAAAACGCTGCGCGTTCCGACAAGAACAGGTCTGCCCTGCTCGTGGATTTGTTTTATTTCCTTTATAATTCTTTCCCATTTCGCTTCTTTGGTCGTAAGGACAATGTTCGGCAGGTTTTCTCTCATGCAGGGACGGTTTGTCGGGATTTTCACTACCGGCAAATGATAAATCTGCCAGAACTCCGATTCAGCTTCGGCAGCGGTGCCGGTCATTCCCGATAATTTCCGATACATCCTGAAAAATCTCTGAAAGCTGATACGTGCATACGTATCTTTCGGCGGATTTACTTCAATAGCTTCCTTGGCTTCCACTGCCTGGTGCATGCCGTCACGCCATGTCCTGTCGGGCATGAGCCTGCCTGTAAACTCATCTACTATTACGACCTTGCCTTCATGGATAACATAATGCTGGTCGCGATGATAAAGCTCTTTGGCAATCAGCGCCTGATTTATCAGTTCGAGACTTCGGCGAGCTCCTTTCCAGAAACCGCCCAAACCTTCCGTCAACTCAGCTATATGCACCCTGCCCTGCTCAGTCAATTCAACGTCCCTGTATCGATGGTCAACTTTATAATCTGTATCGGAAACAAGCTGAGCCGCGATTTCTGAAGCTTTTTGAAATGAATCAACCTGCTGTGGATTCGGGGCATTCCCTGAAATGATGAGCGGCGTAACAGATTCATCAATCAGCACGGAATCCGCTTCATCAACTATCGCACAGTTCAGCCTGCGCTGTATGAGCCTGTCGGTAACTCTGGAATTGCTGCCGGAAATTCTTGCCAGAAGCGCGGAGCTTAATCCGTTTATCCTGCCCAGCGCAAGCCTGTCACGCAGGAAATCGGCAGTTACTTCCTTATTTGTACAATATGTAATATCCGCCATATAAGCGGTTTTTCGCTGGGCTGGTTTTGTCTCCTGCTCGATATATGCAGCGCTCAAGCCGCAGAAACGATAAATCTGCCCCATCCATTCGGCGTCACGTTTGGCAAGATAATCGTTGACTGTAATAACGTGACAGCCGTGCCCTCGCCAGCCTGCGACTGTTACATACATAGTCGAAGTCAGCGTTTTTCCCTCTCCTGTCGCCATCTCGGCGATGCAGCCGTTTTCGAGAGCCAGTGCGCCGGTAATCTGGACAGGAAAAGGTTTTTCGCCAAGCTTGCGAAACGCGACTTCCCTGACAAGAGCAAAAGCATGTTCGAGGTCAGCAGGTTTTTCACGATTGCATCGAAAAATTTCACGAAGCTCTTCGGCGGATTCGTGCAGCCTTAAATCTGTTAATTCGGAATAATATTTTTCCAATGACAGAATTTTTTTCGTCTGCTGATTTAGTCTTTTATATCTCGCCGAGAGCCTGTTCAGGAATCCTGCACCTGCATCCCACGCGGCATCGAGTCCCCTCGGCAGAGGCTCGCCAGAACTGCGATGATTTAACATTTGCCATGTTGCACTGGGCATTGCAGGCATAATTAAATATGGAACCTCCTCTGGAATAACTGCCTGAGAGAGCGCCACCACTGAAAGATAAGGGGCTTCGGGGGCATTTCCAACCGGACAATGACGCGCTGACCCGAAAATAATCGGACCGAATCATCAGTCGGCGTGACTCGCACCTCGAAGAAATTTTCCGCCGCTGTTATTCCCTCCGGGTCATCAACTTCTGTCGGCATTGAACCGCCGACTGCATAACCAAGAGCCTGAGAAGGCAGCTCTTTTTCTCCCGCCGGAAAAATATCCTCAATATGACCGGTCAGTTCGACTTTCGGACGTCCCTTGACTTTCATCTCGACTTCACTGCCGACCTGCTCGAAAATCAACTCGGCGAGCGATTGTCCGGCTGTCGCGCGAATCCGCAAATCGTTCATGTCTGCAACAAGACCGATTTTTTGTCCCCTGTGAAGATACAGACCTTTTAATTTTTCTATATCAGGTGAAATCCATGACCCGGACAGTGACGCTTTGATATTCAATGATGAAAGGTCGGTCTCGATTTTTGCGATTTTCTCATTCATTACGCTGATTTGCTTTTCAATAATTTGTGCGGCGGCTTTATCGCGAGTCTCTTCGAGGCGCTTTCTCACTTTTAAACTTTCAAGCCCGGCAATCAGACCTTTCTTTTCCGACTCCAATTTTGGATTTACCGCCTTGACAAGCTCATCTTTTTCAGGAAATACTTTTTGTCCCGAAGGCAGATAGTCTGTAATAAAGCCGTCATTTTCAGCATAGACAATTGCAAGGTTGACCGGCTCGACAATCCCCTCCATACGAAAATGTTCCGGCACACGAACAATGCCGATAGAAACCACCAACAATGACAGGCTAATTACTGTCGAGCCTGCCGCCCTGAAGCGGATTCTTGCCAACTCGCTGCTCGTAGCCAGATACCGTATGAATTTAAGGACCGGAAGGATTAACCATCCAAGAATAGCTGATGCTGCAAAAAACGGGACAACTATAAAAAGCTCTTCAGGCAATCTGCTGTTTAAGAACAAAAGGATTCTGACTGCTATAAAAATACGATATGCGGCAGAAGCAATCCCGTAAAAGAAAAACCAGATGATTTCGCCTAAACTTTGCGCCGGGCTTATTGCTGTTTTCAAACCCCAGGCGTATCTTTTGACGAGATAATAAATATAATTTTTCGCACGCTGGCCGAGATTCGGTATCTCGATAATATCGGAAAGAACATAATACGCATCGAATCTTAAAAGCGGATTTGCGTTGAAAAGCAGAGTTGAAACGCTCGCGATAAAAATGATATTGTACGCGATGATATGCAGTGTCCCTGTTGAGGTATTTACCCAGATAAAGACGGCAATCGCGGCACAAAACAATTCGACCATCACGCCGGACATGCCGACGACAGCTCTATGCCATTTTCTGCGAAACGCCCATGCACTCGATGCATCGACAAACGGCAGAGGAACGAAAATCAAAAACATAATGCCCATGATGTGGACTTCGCCGCCGCTGCCGTTGAGCCTGCCGAACCGCTTACATGAAAATGCATGGCCGAATTCGTGAAATATCTTGATGATAACTACGCTGATGTACAGAAATATGAGATTATCCGGATTTAAAATGTCCCTGCTCTGATAATATAATTCCGAAAGATTACCGATGACAAAATACGATGCCGCAGATATTACGCCAAGCCATAAAACAAAACCGAACCAACTGAAAAACCAGCCGAATACATTCAGCCACCTGTTAAGAATATGATCCGGATCAAACGCCGGAATTTTTATAAACAGCAGGTTCGCCAAAAAACTCTGAATCTGGCGCTGAATTCTGGTGTGATAACGATTAAAAAGACTTTCGCAGTCCGGCGCAAGTTCCGCGTATAAAAGATTCGAGCAGTATAAATGGCCGAGAAGCTGAATTATTTCAGGCTGTGTAGGCGCCATGTCACCGAACCTGTCGCTGCAAATTTGCCAGACCTGGGCTACTGTCCTTCTGCCGTCGAGCAGGCCTATAAAATTATAAGCATCGCTGCTTATGCGTGAAAAAGAATTATTGGAAGAATTTTCCAGTACATACCACATTTTCCCGCGGAAATGCTGCCTATAGACCTTCACACTCGAAAGTAGTCTCGGCCGCAAATCTGCGACCCTGTACCATGATTCATGAAATGTCGGACGTTCAACTGCCATAATTCGTCACGGTTCTCAAAGCCACAACTTCATTCTTACCCAGTTCACAACCTTGCGTGACCAAATCCATGCATATCGTCTTTTGCCGATTGTAACTTTGGCGACTCCTTCCATACCGGGACGCATACCTCGATAGGTCTCGCCAAGCTGAACCTGAACTTTGAAAATATTTCTCTGGTTTTCTACTTCTGCTATCGGATTTATTTTTTCTACAACAAACCTGATTTTTCTGCCCGGGTCGGAAACAAGCGCAAGCTCTCCTTCCTGTCCCGCCTGGACATCGAAAATCTGGTCTTCCGGCACATGTATCTGCGCACGCAGCGCTTCGAGGGGACAAACCTCGAACATAACATCCCCAACCTTTACCGGTGAGCCAATCTGTCGTTTCAAATCACCTTTGACTACTATACCGCTCATTGGTGAAATCAGACTGGCATGATTTATTTGATAGTTAAGATACTCTATCTCGGCGTCAACTTCTTTTACTTTCTCCCTGGAAATAGCCGCTTCTGCAAGCTCATTTTTGTCACTGTAGGCAAGGGCCTGTTTTATCAAAGTGCTTTTATTCGCTTCTGACTGTGTAAGCTTGAGTCTGAGGTCTGTCGTTTCAAGTTTTGCAAGAATCGTTTTTCCCGCTTCGACTGAATCTCCTATATTCACATCAACAGTTTCAATATATCCATCGAACGGAGCCGGAATAACCTGCTGATATGCAGCTTCAAGCACAAACAGCGCTTTGACGCGAAATTGTCCTTCCGCAAAAATCAAGAACAATATTGCAGCACAGCAAAGAAACGCTATTACTTTCGTCCATGTATATTTGGAGCCGACAAAAGCTGCGGCAAACTTACGGCATCCTGAACCAATTTTAGCGCCAATCCACCTGTTATGTTCATAGAGACTGGCAAGCCTGGGGGTGCAAAGCTCACAGGCAAGACGAATCGTTTCGACTTCACCGATAGAAAAATGCCTTTCGAGCGGACGTTCAAGCGTAAGTATCGCTATAACTTTCCCTTCGTGACGCAAAGGCACGCTCAGTACAGATTGAGTACCGTAAAATTTCGATAAAGCATTTGCCGCCCTGTCGATATAAGCAGAATCCTTCGGAGCTGGAACTAAAATTTCGGTATCCTGATCAAGGCATTCCTCCATAGTCGATTCGATATCCTGAACGACTTTCATTTTCCTGCTGAAATTTTCTGTGCGGCTCATCGCTTTCAATTGTACATATCTGCCTTTCAGAAAACCTATACTTACTCGCTCGCATTGCCACTGCGCAGCCGCTTCGTTGCAGAAAGCCATCGCCGCACCGGTAAATTTCTTCTGCTGATTGACAGTCGCCAGAGTCTCCATCGCCTGACGCAAACGAAGACAGTTTTGCTGCCAGTTCTGCTGAACAGGACTGCTCTGTGAATAATTTAAAATACCTGTCGAAAGCTGAAGTTTTTGCACGTTTGCTTCAAGAGCTTCCTCGTTATGTACATTGAGCAGGAACACTGCGATTGTTTTGCCGATATCAGGGACCATGATCGTGACTGTTACAATATGAGATTTAACAGGATGGTCATATAATGTATCAGCCGGCTTGAATGGTTTGACAATCGCCGTCTCGGATTGATTTGATTCGTGCGCATACTTCATCGCCAAAGCCAGCCATTCCGGAACGGGAGTATCGTTCTTTACATGCGGATATAGAGCGAGAATATCTGCTTTCTGTCCGCCGATTAAACGCAAAATCGCACCGCCGTCCGCCTGTCCTAAAAAACACTGTGCCGCAAGAAGATTTTGCAGGAACAGACCCGGCTTTCCGTTAAGAGTATTAAACTGCTCAATTATTTCAGATACAGTCATATAATAAAGTTCCTGTGCACTGTTCTTTTATAACGATTATTTATTATAACATCTTACCAAGCAATGACCAATGCGGCAATTCTTTTCAAATACTCTTTGCCTGTGAAATCGTTCTTTCTGCTATTTTCTTGTTATAAAAAAAATAATTCTTATACTATTGTTAAAATAAGTAAGATAAAACTAAATTATGACGATTATAGTTGAAAATAATCATTTACGTTTCGTTATTTAGGATAGTATAAAATGGAACTATGGAAGAAAAAGATTGAAAATAAAACTGTAAAGATTGGTATTCTCGGACTTGGTTATGTCGGTCTGCCTCTTGCCATGGAATTTGCCGGCTCTGGTGTCAATGTAACAGGTTTCGATATCGATGATAAAAAGGTCAGGATTTTAAATTCAGGCAAAAGCATTATTAAAAATGTTCCGGATTCCAAAATTAAAAAAGCCATTGACTCGAAAAAATTTACTGCAACGAGCAATATGTCTCTGATACGAAAGGTCGATGCAGTGATAATTTGTGTCCCGACCCCTCTGACTGAAAATCGCGAACCAGATATGCAATTTATTGTCAATTCCTGTAAGACAATTGCCAAATATCTTAAATCCGGCCAGCTTATTTCACTGGAAAGCACAACTTATCCCGGCACAAGCAGAGAAGTTATGGCGCCCATCCTGGAAACGAGCGGCTTGAAAGCAGGCAAGGATTTTTACATGGCATTTTCACCGGAAAGAGAAGATCCGGGAAACAAAAAATTTCATACTCGTACAATCCCAAAAGTCCTGGGCGGACTTACACCAAAATGCCGGGCTATCGCAAAAATGGTATATGAGCTTGCTATAGACAAGATAATACCTGTCTCTTCACTGGAAGCCGCTGAAGCTGCGAAAATTCTTGAAAACGTATATCGCTGCATCAATATCGCAATGGTGAACGAGCTTAAAATGGTTTTTGACAGAATGGGTATAGATGTTTGGGAAGTTATTCATGCCGCATCAACAAAACCATTCGGATTCAATGCGTTTTATCCCGGTCCGGGACTTGGCGGGCACTGCATTCCTATTGATCCGTTCTACCTGACATGGAAAGCACGTCAGTTTGGTATGCCCACGCGATTTATCGAACTGGCAGGTGAAATCAATACTGATATGCCGCATTATGTCATCGCAAGGACAATGGATGCTCTGAACAATCGCAAAAAAAGTCTCAAAGGCTCGAAAGTTCTCGTTCTTGGACTTGCATATAAGCCGGACATAGATGATGTGCGAGAATCTCCTTCTTTGGAATTAATCGAACTTCTCAGGGAAAAAGGCGCTTATGTAGATTACAATGACCCATATATTCCGGTAACGCACAAGCAGCGGAAATATAACTTAATGATGAAAAGCAAGACGCTTACAGCGGCTATGCTGAAAAAATATGATGCCGTTATTATTGCAACAAATCACAGCGATTATGATTATAATTGGATTGTTAAAAATTCAAATCTGGTTGTCGATACCCGAAATGCGACTGCGAATGTTAAAATCGGTCGCGGCAAAATAGTAAAAGCGTAAAAGCTGGCAAAAACCAAATAGTTTCTAACAGGTAAATTGTTAAAACATACTGCGATATTTCCGCATGTTACCATAGAAAATATTTTCAAAAATACCCCTTTTTAACATATCAAGAAAGGATTCTGCAAAATTGAAGTTAGACATACTTTAAGAAAGAAAAAATTGCTTGTGTTTTAATTTTTTTTCTGAAACCAATTAACTTAACTTATTCATAAATAAGCAGTTACAGCAATGCAGCAGAATGTATGAAGAAAATCTTGTAAACCGATTTTCTTCATACAATATATGTCTAACTTAAATTTTGCAGAACTCACTATATATCAAGAAACAAAGCATATCCAGGAAAACATTTCTTAAGATTAGTCTATAATCATATTGACTT
The DNA here is from genome assembly GCA_016931715.1 of Sedimentisphaerales bacterium. Taxonomy (GTDB): domain Bacteria; phylum Planctomycetota; class Phycisphaerae; order Sedimentisphaerales; family Anaerobacaceae; genus JAFGPS01. The sequence continues at coordinate 1,620 of JAFGEF010000065.1, read as the reverse complement.
GCACCATGTTCTTCTGTTAATTTTCATGTACCATTAAATATGGGGGGTCTGAAAAGAAATAACAGGCAGTAAAAATACCTAAACGTCTGAAATACGCGAAAGTCTTGCTGTGCAGAATTACGTGCGTTTTTATATTATGCACTTAGCGTTTTTTTAAGTGACACATGTATAAATTTGTAGCTTAAGGATTCTGCAAAATTGATGTTAGACTTACTTTAAGAAAGAAAAAATTGCTTGTTTTTTTTGTCATTGCGAGCCGTCTGGAAGACGGCGCGGCAATCCAAACCGTATGATTTAGATTGCTTCGTTGCTGCGCTCCTCGCAATGACATAAACAATGCAGCAGATTGTATGAAGAAAATCTTTTATACTGATTTTCTTCATACAATATATGTCTAACTTCAATTTTACAGAACCCATTTGTAGTTTTCGAGAGGAGGTGATAACGGAAATAACGTTTTTTTAGAAGGAGAATAAAATGAAAGGGATTTCGTTGTTATCAATCTCGATGTCGTTGATTTTCTGCACATCCGCAGAAGCTTACAAGGATTCATATATTCCTGTAAAGAATCGAATACAATGGTCTCCATACAGGCAGGGTCTGATTTCCGGTTTATTAGAGTACACACCCTATGCTTACCGCAAAGGCAGTGACGGCCTAACATGTAACTACGTCGATTATTCACCATATGTTTTCAGCCATGGCAATAATGGCTTGACATGCGACACACTTGATTATTCCTCTTATGCATTCGGACACGGCAGATCCGGCATGATTGAGCGTAATGTCAATTACTCTCCTTATGCCTTTGGTATAGGAAAATCCGGACTTGTTTGTGATGCCGGACCAGGAAACTGGACTACATCCTGCTGCAGTTCTGAAATGAAAGTCGTCATCAATACAGATTTGTACATCAGAGAGTATGAAACGCAGCTCTTTTTCCAGTATGCAGCAAAAGTAAACGCGGAGAAAGCAGCAGAAAGAAAAGATAATCTAAAAATACAGAAAGCAAGACTTGAAAAAATCAGGGAGGAAAAAGCAAAGGATCCTTCAGAAGCTATTCGCCAGGTGCTTGAAAGTAAAAATATACCTTTTAAAACAGACAGGTATCTGAGAATAAATGGAAAAACTGTAAGTGTGAATTTTGAAATCGAAAATTCGAATATAATAATAAAATTCTGGAATTCCGCGGAGATATCGGAATTTGCAAAAAATGATGAATCCAAAAAGAATATTTATGAAAATTATCTCAAAACATGGGAGGATTATTGCCTGAACAACCTCGGCAACAGTAAAAAAATATATAACATAATTGCAGGCAGTAAAGAAGAAGTACTCGAACTGTTCTCTGAAGACAATAATTTAAATAGCGATGATACGCAATATGCTGCTGTAAAAAATTGACCTTCAACTTAAATAAATAATCAAACAACGACAGATAATTAACAAGGCTTGTATCGAAGAACTCGATACAAGCCTTGTCTTTTTACAACAGGTTATGCCGTAAAACATATCCTGCTCACTTTACTTCTGTACTATTCAAGCGAATGGCCGCGGGCGATATTATCAATGTATATCGAACCCTTGCCCCTGAGAGGTGCGGCTGTATCGCCTACGCCT